>JAPLQZ010000069.1 GCA_026399415.1 Rhodocyclales bacterium
GACCGCGGTCAGCCAGAGTCCGGCCGGAATCACGGCCGCCAGCAGCGTATAGCCGAAGACGCCCGTGGCACGAAGGGACAGGACGCCGTTCTGGATGAAGCGACTGCCGCCGGTAAACGGAAACTGCCGCTCGGTATTGGCCCCGTCGCAGCCGGACAGCGCATCGTAATAGTCGTTGATCACATTGGCCCCGGCATGCGCCACCAGGGCGAAGAACAGCGTCGCCGTGGCCAGTGCCGGGCCGACAGCGATGCCGGAATACGCCGCGGTCGCAAGCCCCAGCAGGCAGCCGACGAAGGTGACGGAAAGGAAGGCCGGTCGCGTTGCGGCGAAGTAGCGCAGGAATGGATTGGGCAGGGCATCCAGCGTCGGTTCCAGCGGTTTGGTCATGTATCGCGTCCTCGGTTGATCCTGTTTACTTGAGTACCAGTTCGGCGGCGGCGTCGAGATCCGCCTTTTTCATGGCGCCCAGCTTGCTTGCGACGATCTGGCCATTGCGATTGATCGCCACGGTAAAGGGCAGGCCCGCGCGCACGTTGCCCAGCGCCTGCATCAGCGGGATACCCTGATCCTTCGCCAGCAGCACAGGGTAGTTCATCTCGTAAGCCTTCATGAAATCGCGCACCGATTCCGCCTTGTCTTCGAGGCCGATGCCGATCACCACCAATCCCTTCTGCCGGTACTTGTCGTGGGCCCGGATCAGTTCCGGAATTTCGACGCGACAGGGCGCGCACCAGCGCGCCCAGAAGTTCACGATCAGGGGTTTGCCACGAAAACTTTCCAGCGCGACGAGTTTGTCGTCGGTTCCGGCAAGCGTCATCGCAAACAGGGCGTCGCCACTGGCCGCCCGTGCCAAACCGGCCGTCACGAGCAATGCAAGCACGAACAATCGCCGCACCACCGGCGCCGACTCTTGACCGGGAATGATCACGGCAGATCGCCACGACGAAACAATTGATAGCCGAGGGTCGCCGCCGCAACACCGACAACCGTCGGATACACCAGGGCAAATACCTTGTAGCCGGTGACGCCGAACAGGTCGAGAATCACATAGGCTGAAGGGCCCAGGACGATAAGTTGCGGATCGAACAAAGCCAGGGCGGCGGTGCGAAACACCTGCAGGGGATTGGCCAGGGCCACGGTCACGGCGACCTCCGGCGAGACCTTGCCCTGGATCATTACGCCGAGCAGGATCAGATCAAGGAACAGCAACAGTGTCAGCCAGACAACGAAGGCAGCGCCCTGCGCCATGTCGGTGCTGCGCGCCAGCGCCGAGATCAGCATGCCGATACCGAGGAAGCAGGCGGCCATTACCGCCAGCAAGGCCGTGTAATAGGTGAACATGCCCCACGGCACCTCGATGCCGCGCACCAGCGCGATCAGCACCGCCAACACCATGGCGCCGAACACCGGCAGAAAGATCACGATATAGCGGCCGAGGATCTTGCCCCAGAACCACGCCGCAAGCGATACCGGCAACGACAGCAGATATTCATAGACGCCAGCCTCGCGGTCCCCCGCGACCGAACGTACAGTGGTGATAAGGACGAAGATCGGCAGGATCGCCATGGTCAACTGAATATAGGTGACGAGCAGGCGCGACAGGCCGATGAAGCCGAGCACGCGCGACTCAGTCAGACCGAACAGAAACAGCAGGGCGACAATGCCGCCGAAGACCAGCGTGTAAACCTGGAACCAGCGCGCACGCAGTGATTCGACGATGTCGAGTTTGGCGGTCAGCCAGAGTTGATTCATTTTGCTATTTACCCTTGGCCAGCACGTGCTGCCGCATTTCTTCAAAATCGAAAGCGCCGGCCTGCGCATAGGCAATGGCGCCATAGTTGTAGGCCATCGGCGAGGTCTTGCCACCGGCATACTGTGCCTTGCGCGCCTCGAGCCATTTGTCGCCCGCGCTGGTGACATCGGCCACCCAGAAACGGGTGGCGGAATCCGTCAGCCACGGATAGTCCTGCTGCTTGTCACGCATCCAGAACACGGCGCAACCAATGTCGTCGAACTTGAACACCGCGCTCTTCTCGCCGCCCCGCATCTGCGCAGCAAAACGGCGATCCGAAATCACCATGCTGCAGCGGGCACAGGTATCGCGATCCCATTTGATCTCGGCCATGCCCTCCGGCCATGCGCCGGAAGGACCGCAGGCAGACAGCGCAGCCGCCAGCGGCGTCAGGGCGAAACCGGCAGCGATGAAGCGGCGCCGATCCATCAATTCGCCGCACCATCAGCGCCGTCCGCAGGGGATACCGTCCCCGGCTCGGCCGGAGACATAACTTCTTCAAGCGAGAAGTCGCTGATCAACGCCACATAGCGCGATGTCATGCCCATGAAACGCAGCCGGTCGGGGCCCGGCACATCGCCCTCCCATTCCAGTCCGTTGCCCAGATCGCTGAAATTCCAGGCGAGCATCGCCTTGGCAAATGCGGCCTCGTTGCGTTTGATCGAGATACGACAGGAAAACTTTCCGGAAAGGGACACGTCATCGGCGACACGGTCATCCAGTACCACCTTGCCCATGTCCATTTCGATCACGCGATTCACCAGCGCCGAGACCTCGTTCAGTCGATGGCTGGAAATCAGCATGGTGACGTCCTCCTGCCGTTCGGCAAGAAGTTCGAAGAATATCTTGCGCGCTTCCGGGTCGAGGTTGGCGGCTGGTTCGTCCATTACCAGCACTTTCGCATCGCGCCCCAGCGCAATCGCGATCAGCAGTTTCTGCTTCATGCCGCCCGATAGCTTGACGAAGGGACGCGTCAGGATCGGCTCCAGATCAAGGCCCAGACGCTGCGCCAGTTGGTGAATGTTGGCAGGGTCGGTGCCGCACAGCGCGGCGGAAAAGTCGATCAACTGGGCCACCGGCATTTTCAGCGGCGGCGGCAGCTGCGGCACGAAACCTATCGTGCCCAGTACTGCGGTACGTTCCTGACGCGGATCACGACCAGCGATGGTGACCTGGCCGTCGAAGGTGTATTCGCCCAGCAGACAGCGGATCAGCGTGGTCTTTCCGGCGCCGTTGGAGCCGATCAGCGCGACGCGCTCGGACAGCCCGATCTCGAGGCTGATGTCATCGAGCACGCGCGTCTTGCGAAAGCTTTTTGAAACGTTTGAAAAACAGATCATGATGTTCAGCAGGCGTGGTTCATAGCAGCTTGGAAAGGCCCTTGACGTCGAAGGAAAGCGAGCCCGTCGGGCAGGTATCGACACACAGTCCGCAACGGGTACAGTCGGGACCTATGGGTATTTCGGTGGCCACCGCGCGGCCCTTGATCACCGTGTCGAGTACGTGGGGCACCAGGCAGACCTTGCGGCAGTCGCCCTCATGAAAGCAGCTGTCCAGCGTGTACTTGATGCGCAGCGGCGAGAAGATGCCGACCACGCCGTAGGTGAGTCCGATCGGACAGGCATAGCGGCACCAGGCGCGGCGCGAAAAGAACACCTCGAATACCAGCAAAGCCAGTACCCACAGCAGGGCCAGCCCCGGCCCGTAGATCAGCGCCCGCGACAATATACCGGTGGGGGATATGGCTTCAAACACCGTGTAGCCGGTGCCCGCGGCGAGCGCGGCAAAGACGATCCAGGACAAGCTGCGCAAACGCCGATCGATGTTCTGGTCGGTCAACAACTTTTCCTTGACGAGGTAGAGGTGAATCTTCTCCGCGCCCTCCGCCAGCAGATGATAAGGGCATACCCAGGAACAGAAGGTGCGCCCTCCCAGCAGCAGCCAGAGCACAAATACGGTGGCGGTGCCGATCACCAGATTGACGATGATGTGCTTGTGCGCCAGCATGACCTGCAGCGCGGAGTTGAGATCGATCAGATGAAAGCCGACGAAGCGCGACGCCGTCAGCGCCCCTTCGAGGATCTGGATGTCGAACCAGAACGAGAAGGTAAACATCAGATTGACGATGATCAGCGTCGCCCAGCGCCGTTTGCGCCACTTGTGCGTATGAACTGCGTGGGCGCGGGCATGCAGCTTCTCGGCAATCAGATCCCGGTTGCCACGCTTGTGGAGATGAATCTTTTGCGCCTCGGGAGCTATTGCCTCCGGCTTTTTCGGTTCGCGGCCGAACATCACCACGATCTGGTCGAAGAAGCGGCGGCGGAGGAAGGCATTCATGTATTCCACACCTCGCGCGCGTCGATGACAATGCAGGTCGGCTCGACCGGACAGATCATCTCGCAAACACCGCAACCGACGCAGGGCTCATGCACCACCGGCGACTTGCGTTTCGAGCCATTCGGCGCAAACACGGTTTCGATGGAAATCGCGCCCTTGACCGGACATTCGCGCACGCACAGGTCGCACTCGGCAAGGTCATAGGGATGTTCGCTGATGCCGATCGGCTTCCAGCGGTTGACCTCCATATAGCGCATGCGCGCCGTGAAGGAGGCCCCCCGCACTTGTCCCTTGAAGCCCTTGCCCTGAATCGCCAGGCAGGCTTCCGGGCGCGTCAGGCGCGCGACGCCGATGCGCTCGCTCAGGTTCAGGGTCGGCTCGGGGTCCTTTTCCTTGGCCTTGAGGATCGGCGCCGCAGCTAGCTTTGCGCCCTTGCGAACATTGAGAAACGCGGGCTTCTTGTAGACCAGCGCACCGGTCGGGCAGGCCAGGATGCACTGCACGGCATCACAGGAGAAATCGCAGGCCTGCTCGCGCGCATCGATGTACGGCACGCCGACAGCAACACCATCAACCAGATCCGCCAGCTTGATCGCCTGCACCGGGCAGACCTGCACACATTGGCCGCACTTGATGCATGAGGCCAGGAAATCCTTTTCGTCCAGCGCCCCCGGCGGCCGCAGACGCTTGGTCCGGGCGTATACCAGCGGCAGAAAACCTGAGAGCGCGGCGCCCATCACCCCGCCGGTGAGCAATATGGTACGCAGCCAGCGACGGCGCGCCTGCTGCAACCGCTCCCGCGAAGCAGGCGGCTTGGGTGTGGCCGGTGGTGCCGACTCGCTCATCCTGTCACCCTGGTCCTTATCAACTCCGGCTTGATGAAGCGCGGCTTGTCATCCTTCAGCGTCATTTCCGGCGATGAAAAAGGCGCCAGCCGCTCCAGAAAATCCAGCAGTTCCATCACCGGCGCCGTCTTGAAGAACTTCGCCGGAGGCAGCTCGATCCATATCTGGTCGGCATAGGCATAGAGCTCGTAAGGCGCGTCGCCAACGCCATCGTGATTGCGATCGAAACCCTGATAGTCATCCCAGTAATTGCCGCGCCATTCGTTGAGGCCGGACTTGCCGCGACCGGCCTGCACCACGTTGGTCAGATTGCCTTCAAAGATGTTGTCGGTGACGATGTTGCCACCCAGTTCACTGGTCAACTTTACCGCGATACCGTTGTAGGCGAAGCGATTGTTGCGCACCCAGAGCTTGCTGTCGGGCTGGAACGGCGACAGGTCGGAGCCGATGCCGACGGCGCAATAGATGATCTCGTTGCCTTCGATGACCGCATTGCTGGCTTCCTTGAAACCGATCGCCATGCCGGCCGCGCCCGTGGCATGGGAAATAAGGTTGTTGCGCATCACGCCGCCCTCGGTGTACATGAAGTAGACGCCGACGGCATTGTCGTAAAAACGGTTGTCCTCGACCACGTTGTTGTTGGCAAACATGAAGTGGATCGAATAGCGGCTGCGCATGCCGACGTTCTTGCGAAAGATGTTGTCGTTTGAATACCAGGCCACCATGTCGCGCGAATCGGCGACTTCATTGCCTTCGATCAGGTTGCGGTCGCTGTACCAGAGGCGCAGGCCGTCGCCGCGCACCCCCAGTTCGCGCGGCTTGGAGCGGACCTTGTTGTTGCGCAGGACACTATCGCTCGACTGTTTGAGGTCGATGCCGAACAAACAGTTGTCGATCACCAGATTCTCGATCACGTTGCGGTGACCGCGCACATCGAGACAGGAATCGTCGGTGTCGTGCGAATCGCCGGACCCAGTCAGATGCAGGCCGCGTAACACGGCGCCATCGGTCTGCAGCGAGAACACGGTACCCCTGTCACCGGCATCGATTGTGACTTGCCCGCCGCCTTCGATGATCAAGGGCTTGGTCATCACCACAGGACCGGAATACACACCGGGCGGCGGACGCAGCGTCGAGCCGGACGGCGCCGCATCCACCAAATTTTGGAACGGTTTCAAGCCATGCACGCGCTTGTCGCGCTCGTGCAGCATGTAAGTGGGCTTGGGCCGGTCGACACCGACTCTTGGTGCGGCCGACAGATCAGCCGTCGCGCCAAGAGCGGGAGGTTTGTCATCATCGCGATCTGCCGGACGCGCCACCAACAACGATGAAACACCGAGCAGCAAGGCCGGCAGCAACGCCAGCCAGCGTTTGCGGTTCATGACGGTATCAGTTTGCCGATGACTCGCGCATCTGCCTGCGGCGCAGCAGTAACGCCATCATCAGGCAACCGGAAGCAATCAACAGCAGCGCGTAGCCCCAGTAGGGATAGGAGAAGGTCGAGAACTGCGCCACCTTGCCCTCGCCAAAAACCGTCGGCATGAAGGGCTTGACCGTAAAAGCGCCCCAGGGATGCATGTTGTGGCCGAAGAACCACAGCCAGCCCGCGTAGTCGACCACGAAGAACACCGGCAGCAGAGCGGGAACCAATGCCAGCAACAGTGAGAAGCCGTGGATTTTCCAGACCCCCAACAGGATGATCGCCATCGCCACAACCATCCCGGCCATCGACACCTGGGTGGCGAGTATCAAATTGGCTTTCCAGCGATCCAGCACTTCAGGCTGATTGAAGAAGGTGCTCGCCTCATGGTAGTAATGGGCAGCGAAAGCATCGAGCTGGCCCATGGCGACCTGATCGATCACCATCCATACGGCAATCGCCGCAAAACCGGCACCCAGAATCTTCAGTTGATTCTTCGGCTGCGTCGCCAGGAAACCCAGCAGCATGACGGCAAACCAGCCAAAGATGAACTTCGCCAAACGCAACTCGACCGGGGAACCGGTGTCGATCGGATACATCCCCACATAGTGGTTGATGGTGTTCATTTCGTGAACGCAATCTAGGCTCTTCGCGTCCTTGTTCACGTCCTTGCCCTTGTCCAGAATCGGATTGAAACGAGGCGTGTCCTGGCCCAAGTCTGCCTGCAGGGTTTCGTTGCCCATCTGGGTGCCTTTTCCGACAGCGGTGCAACCGTTAAACACCCCGTTGAAGTGGAAGTGGATACGAATACCGTCAGGAAAGGCGTCCTTGGGGTAGTTGGGCGCCGTCAGCGAAACCCACCAGATCGGCGCAAAGTAGGCGGCAATCAAGGCCACCAATGCCACCAGGGTCAGCCCGGTGATCAACATGTTCTGTTTTTTTTGGTCTTGCATTCTGTTCTCTGTTTGCGAGGGTGCAGACTGGCCGGAAGCGTCCCACACTCCGGCATAAGCCAGAGTGCGGAAGCCTCGGTTGAGAGGCTTACTTCTTCTTGCTGCCCTTGGCTGGAGCTTTGCCCACCTTGCACATGGAGCCGGGCATGGTCAGGCTGGACTGATAGGCCGAAATCGCCACCAGTTGCTTGTCATCGTACTTCTTGATGATCGTGACCATATCCGGATTCGCATTGCGGCGCTTGCCGTCACGGATCTCGGTCATCTGGCGCAGCAGATACTTGTAATGCTGTCCGGCCAGCACAGGGTAGAACTTGTCCTTGACGCCCTCGCCGTTGGCCTTGTGGCATTCGATGCACTCCTTCTCGTACATCGCCTTGCCATCGGCGACCTGCTTGGCGGCGTCAGGGCCCTCGTACTTGCCATGGTCAGCCGGGATGCACAGACTCTCGATATAGGCCGAGACGTTGGCCAGTTCCTGGGCGTCGGTCAGTTCCTTGGCGAAGGGATACATGGTCGGATTGTCGCGCAGACCGGCGCGGATGTCGGCCATCTGCTTGATCAGCACCGTGGTGTGCTGGCCGGCCAGTTGCGGGAACGTGCCGTCGGGACGACCGGCGCCGGAAGGCAGGTGGCAGGCGCCGCAGACCTCGTAGCCCTCCTTGCCCGCCTTGGCGGTGCCCTTCATCTTGAGCGCTTCGATCTTCTCACCCTCCTGGGCGTTCCACTTGTAGTCCTTCGACTCGATGCCGGCCTTCTTCTCGGGCGGCGGTCCCGCCTGCGCGAATGCTGGGATCAGCGCCATTGAGAGCGCCAGTGTCAGTGCCTTGTACATTTTCGATTCCTCATCAGTGTGTATGGACTGCCGCAATGGTCCCACATGCAACATCAGCGTTCATTGATATTCCTCAATGAAAGAGCTTGCGTGTTGCACGGGTCGGAGCCGCCGCCGCTATTTGATCTCGGAGAGGTACTTGGCCAGTTGCTTGATGTCCTCGTCGGTAACCAGATGCATGACACCTTTCATCGCCGCGGTATTGCCATTGGCGCGTGCACCGCTCTTGATGTCCTTCATCTGGTTCTCGGCGTACTTTGCGTTCTGTCCGGCCAGCCTGGGATACTCCGGGGTCAGCGGCTTCTTGGCATCCTTGCCGTGACAGGCGATGCAGGTCTTTTCCATATAAAGGGTTTTGCCGTCGGCCAGAGCCGGTGCGGCGAAGGAAGCAGCGGCGATAGTGACAGCGGCCGCGAGAATCAATCCGTTCTTCATGGTTATTCCTTTTCGTAAATGAACGGGGGGCAGAATAATTCTGCCCCCCGGGACTTGCCTTGATCTAGTTCATCCCACTAGGAGGGGACATACCTTACTTGACCTTCTTGGCTCCATTCTGCTCCAGGTAGGTCTTGGCGCGCAAACCGAGGTCGGCTGTCTTGACCTGGTATTGCCAGATTTGCTCGGCCCAGAGGTTGGCATTTTCCCAATCCTTCTTGGCGGCAAAGCCTTCATGCTTCTCTTTCAGACCCTTGGTCTTGCCCAGTTGGTCGAATGCATCTTCAACCATGGCCACGACATCCGGGAAGTCCTTGTAGTTGACGCTGGTGATGTAGGCCACGACGGAGTCGATGATCGCCTGCGTGTCGACGACCTTCTTCACCGTTGCCTTGTAGTCGGCTTCGGTGTAGCTACCCTTGGCCAGTTCCATCTTGGTCGGCTTCCAACCCTTCGGCTTGACCAGCAGGTAACCCATCATCTCCAGGTGCAGTGCGGAGCAGAACTCCGTGCAGTAGTAAGGATAGACACCTTCCTTGTCGGCCTTGAACTTCACCGATACCGTCTTGCCCGGCTCGACCGACGCATGCACGTTGAAGGTCGACACCGTGAAGCCATGGGTCTCGTCCTGCGCACGCTCAAGGTTGGTCAGGTGGATCGTCACTTCGTCACCGACATCGACTTCGATGGTTTCCGGCGTGATGTGCGAACGGATCAGGGTGCCAAATACTTCGACCTTGTTGCCCTTCTTGACGGTCTTCTCCTGGCCGGCAAGAGTGGCGCCCGGATGCGGCTTGTCGGTGCGGCTGTCGGTGCCGACCTTGTAGCGCACGGCAGGCTTCAGCTTCTTGGCATCGATCCCCACGGCATAGTGCGGCTCGCCCAGCGGCAGCGGCATGTCGTACAGCAACTGCATCTTGTCGCCACTGATGTCGATCAACTGGTGGTTCTGCGGATGCAGCGGGCCGACAGGCACGAAGCGATCGATCGCCAGCTTGTTCAGCGCAACAAGATACTTGCCGGCCGGCTTGGTCGAATCGCCTTCCATGGTCATCAGGTGGCCGATGTTGTAGTGCACGCTGAGCTTGTCCAGCACCTTGCCTTCGCAGTAGTTCCATTTGGCCACTTGCGAGTCTACATACAACGAGGTGTAAGCAATGCAGGGCTTGCTGTCATACTGGGTATGCAAGGGGCCGAGGCCCAGCGATACCTGCACGTGCAAGGCGTCCTTCATGCCGATCACCGGAATGCCGTAGGGATCCTTGGATTCGAATTTTCCGGACTGGATGGCAGCCTGGATCTTTTCGAAACTGAACACCGAGACATGCGTATCAAGCTTGCCGGCAACAATAATCAGCTTGCCATCGGGTGTTACATCCACGCCGTGCGGGCTCTTGGGTTCCGGAACTAGGAACAGGATGCCTTCCTTTACCGAGACTTCGATCGGAAGCACATTGTGGCCGTTGATCTTCTTGGCCTTGCCTGCCTTGACCAGTTCGGCGGCCTTCTTCCAGTTGATCACGTGCAGGTAGTCGGTGTCCTTGGCGGAGCACCCGGCTTCATACGGCGGACGGCCCTTCTCGATGCCGCCGACGTAGCGCTCGGAACAGAAGGAATTGGTGAACGACCAACCCTCGGAGGGACCCTTGCCGGCGTCCGACAGATCCTGCCAGTAGGGCGGCAGTTCAAGCGAGAAAGACTCGTTGGTCTGAATGCGGCCTTCCTTGCGATCAAACTTCCAGTAGGTCACGCCGCCACGATACTTCTCGTTCATTTCCTCAAGCGGGTAGAATTTCTTGTTCTCCAGCGGAGCCGGATACTGGGCCGCTTCGATCACGTACTCGGTATTGGTGGTGACGAAGGTGCCACCGTGTTCGGATTTGAAAACCGGATTGACGACGATTTGCTTGGTTTCGAAGTCGCGCAGGTCGATCACGGCAATGCGCGGATTGGCCTTGTCGTTGATGAACAGAAACTGGCCGTCGTACTCGCCGTTGGTTTCGGAGATTGCCGGATGGTGGGTATCGCCCCAGGTGATGTCCTTGCCGTCGATGCGACCACCGGCCAGCACCTTCTTCGAACTTTCGTCAAAGCCATAGCCCTGCCAGGGTTCCGGCGTAAACACACCGATGTACTTCAGAATGCGCATCGAGGGAATGCCGTAGACAATGACCTGGCCCGACTGACCACCTGAACTGAACACGACGAATTCGTCGCGCTTGCCGGTCGGTACGTAGGTCTTGGCCGCGGCCAGCAGATCCTGCTGACTCAAACCCCGCGCTTTCAGTACATCCGCCAGATTGTCGGCCGACCACGCTGCGGTCGCCGCGAGCCCCATCCCGGCTGCCAGCAGCAGCGAGGTGGCTTGCTTGTTAAACTGCTTCATGTTTGTCGCTCCCATTCCGATTAATACTGCGTTAGCGCAGCTTCCGGTGCGCCCTTGCTGCCTGATCGCCGCTACGACAACTCTCGCCATTGCGACAATATGTCGCGTATTTGACGCCTCGTAGCACCTCGGGACATTGACTTGGATCAAATATTGACTTGGATCAAATATCTGTATGCTTACATAATGCATTGCGATAAGCGCCGGCATTGAAATCCACCCGATCTCACATGCTCACTCTGGCGACAATCGTCGCGCTGCTTGGCATAGCCATCGTCGGTCACCAGTTGTCGCCGCTGTTGCTGCCCAAGGCGGACGTGACGGGCGTGGTGGAGCCCGGTTGCGACCTGCACCGGCGTGCCTGCGCGGCGACCCTGCCGCAAGGGGGGCGCATGGAGTTTTCCATCACGCCGCGACCGATACCGTTTCTTCAGACCTTGCGTGTTGAGGTGACCGTCGGTGGAGTCGAACCGAGAAAAATCGAAGTGGACTTTGCCGGCGAGAACATGAACATGGGCTACAACCGAGGCGAACTCATCGCCACCGGTCGTGGCACCTACGCCGGCGAAGCCGCACTGCCGGTCTGTGTCTCCGGCAGCATGGCCTGGGTGGCCACGGTGATGGTCGAAACCGACCGACAGCGTATTGCCGTGCCTTACCGCTTCGACGTCGGACACTAACCCCACCCCACCACTGGATACAGATCAAGGAAATGCTCGTTCCGGGTCTGCGACAATGCGTCACATCATCCGACTCTTAGATTATTGCAATGCGAAACCACTTTTATTTTGTGCTGCTTGCGCTGTGCGTCAACGGCCCGGGGCACGCCCAAAATCTCGAAAAAGGCAAAGAAATAAACAGCACCTGCGCCGGCTGCCACGGCGAACTCGGACAGGGAGGCTCGCGCGGCGAATACCCGCGCATCAGCGGTCAACGACCGGCTTATATCGTTGATCAGCTCAAATCATTTCGCGCCCGCAAACGCGTGAATATTCCGATGTACCCCTATACCCAGGAGCGCGAGCTTCCCGACGAGGACATCAAGGACGTTGCCGCCTACCTGGCATCCATCGAGTTGCCCACCAAGTGGCCGGTGTTCAAGGACAGCGACGACGCTTTGACCCGACTCACCCTGACCGAGCGCGTGATGATCATTCCCCGCGTAGCGGGCAACCTCGCCAACGGTGAAGCCATCTATCAGAAGAAGTGTTTCGCTTGCCACGCGCCCACCGGCATGGGGCGCGGCATGTTCCCCATGCTGGTCGGGCAATACACCAGCTATCTGATGCGGCAGATGGAGAAATACATCAAGAGCGAGCGCCCGCATGACGAGGAAGGGGTCGGCGGCGTGCTCAACACGCTCAGGGAAGAAGACCTGCAGGACATCCTCGCCTACCTGACATCGATTCAGGAACGTCAGTAAGGACTGGTATTACCCGGCAATGCGCAGGCCGGTTTTTTTCAGGATGGCGGTGCTGTAGAGAATGTCGTGCGATCTGCAGGCATCATCCAGCAGCGCCTCTATCTCCGCCACGCGAGCCGCAACCTCCTCCCGGTTCCGCCCATGCACCATGGCGAACAGGTTGTAGGGCCAGTCTGGCAGACGGCGCGGGCGGCGGTAGCAATGCGTGACGAATTCCAGTGCGCCGACCTGCACACCCAAGTCGTCGACACGGGCATCATCGACATCCCACACCGACATGCCATTGGCCGTGTAGCCGATGGCATAGTGATTGGGCGGCGACCATCAGGCGCCGGTCGGTGGCGTCGAGTTCGGGCTTCTGCCTCGTGTCAGGCATGCAGCTTCATCTCCACAAAATATTCGCGTTCTTTGGGAAACGCGAATACCTGCAAGCCTGTTGCCGCTTCGATCGCGGCAATGGTTTCGGCAATGCCCTGCGGTGTCGCCGTGGCGAGGACAAACCACATGTTCAGAGCGTGCTCGCGGCGGTAGTTGTGCGCCACTTCGGGGAAGGCGTTCACCTGCGCCACGACCCGCTCGAAGCTTTCTTCCGGCACGCTCATCGCCGCCAGCACAAACGCGCCGCCGGCCCGTTCGATCTGAAACATGGGGCCGAAGCGCGTCAGCACGCGACGTTCGAGCATCGAATCAAGACGCCGCAGCAGTTCCGTCTCGCTCATGTCGAGGGCTTCCGCGACCTGGCGATAGGGTTCGGCAACCAGCGGGAAATCGCCCTGGAGGGCGTTGATCAGCCTTCTATCGGTCTCGTCCGGCGGCGCCGTGGACGCTGCTGCGTCATGCACGGATCGATCCGTTCGCTGCCGGCAGGGAGGATTCGGCAAAATAGCGCGCCCCGCATTGCTTGAAGCGCCGCGTCGAGAACAGTGCCTGCGCGGGCAGGCCTGCCAACCGGCTCAAGTGTTCGATTACCGGTTGTACTTCCTCGCGCGAACGGCCATGCACCATGCAATAGAGGTTGTAGCGCCAGTGCGGCAGGCTGCGACCGCGCCGGTAGCACAGCGTCACGCCGGCTTCGGCGGCGAACAGCCGGCCGATGCGGTCGACGTCCGCGTCGGGTGCGTCGAACACCACCATTGCGTTGGCGCGGTAGCCCAGTTCGTGGTGGCGCACGATGACGCCGAAACGCTTGATCAGACCCTCTTCGAGCCAGCCGCTTATCCGCGTCAGGACTTCACTCTCGCTCATGCCGACGCGCTCGCCGAGACGCGCGAAGGGGCGCGACACCAGTTCAAGGCCGGGCTGCAGCGCCGCAATCAATTGCTTCTCGGCGGCATCCGGCGCGCGCACCGGTGTGTTCGGGGTTTCGGCGTGATGCTTGTGCGGCGACTTCAGATCGAAACCGAGGTCGATGTGATATTCCTGCTCCAGCGGCAGGGAGATGACTGCACAGCCCGTCTCGTTCTCGATCGCGGCGAGCGCGGCCGCCAGCGTGGCCTGGTCGGCGGCCGTGGCAACGAACCACAGGTTGTAGTGATGCTCGCGCTGGTAGTTGTGATTCACTTCCGGCCTGGCGCTGACCTGTGCCGCGATCTGCTCCAGCCTTTCAGCCGGAGCAGCGAGCGCCGCCAGCGTCGAGGCGCCCACGCGCCGCGGCGCAAACACTGCCCCGACGCGACTGATGGCGCCGCGCGCCTGCAATCGCCTGAGTGTCGCCAAAGTCGCCGTGTCGTCAGCGCCGACTCCTGCGCCAAGCTGCGCGAATGGCTGCGTCGTAATTGGAAAGTCGCGCTGCCAACCATTCAGCAGGGCAAATTCAAGTGGGCTGTAGGGCGAATCCACGATCAGAATCCGATGCGTGCGGCGCGGCTGGTGAAAAAGATGCCGGAAGGAGCATCGGCGGCAAGGCTGCCCAGATTCCGGAAGGTCTTCGTGTCGTAAATGACGACGCGGTTGTCATCGCGCGCCGACAGCCAGACGGCCTCGCCGCGCGGCGTGAACTCCATGTGCAGCACGGCCTTGCCCGGCTGCAGGGTTTGCACTATTTTCCCCGTCAGCGTGTCGATCACCTGTACCCAGCCGTTGTCCGGAAACGCGAAGTTAACCCAGACCTGGCGGCCGTCCGGGCTGGCCATGACGAACACCGGCTGGCCCTTGACCGCCACCCTGCCGGTTTCCTTCCAGCTTGCCGCGTCGGCTATCAGTACCTCATGGCGGCCGATGGCGGGCAGCCAGGCACGACCTGCCGCCACTGACCAGCCACGCAGATGCGGCATCTTGAATACCGGCAATTTTTCCTCGCCACGGCCGTATTTTTCCAGGATCTTGCGCGAACCCTGCTCCGGCTGCCACAGATCGAGCAACGCGATGCCGTCCTCGCCAAACAGACCGGCAAGGTAGTAGCGTCCGTCGGGCGTGACCAGACCGTCATAAGGCTGCAGGCCGGCCGGATAGCGCTTGGTCACGGGCCGCTTCGAATCGGAAAAATCGCTGACCCATATCTCGCCGCCATCGAACAGCGCGTAGGCAAACTTGTTGCCCGGCACGTCGGCCAGACCGACCACCTTGGAGAAACTTCCCGGCGCGTACTCGGCCGGGACTTCAGAGAGCAACTCAAGCGTTTCCGCATCGAAGGCCTTGATTCCACCCGGCGTGTAGTTCTGCGCCACGACAATGCGTCCGTCCTGCGAGATCGAGCCGCCGATGGCGTTACCCGACTGCATGATGCGCTTGACGATGCGGGCTTCGAGCAGATCGACTTTGGTCAGTCCGCCATCGCGACCAAAGATGAACGCGTAACGGGCGTCGCGCGAATAGACGACGGACGCATGCGAGAGGTCACCGAGACCGCCGATGCGGGCATAGGCCTCCCGGCTGCTGGTATTCACCAGCGTGACATGGCTGCTGGCGCGCTCGACGACCAAGCCGAGGTCGCCCGTGCCGCGCAGCGGCATCCCGCTGCATGCACTCAGCAGGACGGCCAGAAGGCCGGAGAAGAACAGTTGCATGATCCGTCTCATTCAGGAAACCCCGCCATTAACCGCTCAACAATCCACTGTGCTTCATCTTCCGCCAAGAATCGGTGCCACGGCGGCATCGGCGTCCCCGGGCGGCCGCCGATGATGGTTGCCACCAGGCCCTCTGCCGGTTTATCGGCGAGCGTTGCCGGCAGCAGCGCCGGCCCCAGTCCGCCGCGCAAGGTCATGCCATGACAGGAACCGCAATCCTGCCGCACCAGGTGGACCAGTTCCTTCTGGCGAGCCGCCGTCAATTCGGCCATGCCCGGCATGGCCAGGCTGCCAAGCAGGATTGCCGTCAGTGCGTAAAGGAAGCGACTACTCGACAACGATGACTCCCTTCATTTCCTCGTGCGGACCACAGCGGTAGCTGTAGGACCCGGGCTGCGCGAAGCTGCGTTGCCAATGCTCGTCCGGAAACAGGCGGTCCGATTCGAGTCCGTTCTCGGCGGGAAAAAGTACCGAGTGACTGGTCCGCTTCTCGCGGTTGACCCAACTTACCGTATCGCCTGCCTTGATGCGAATTTCCTGCGGAGAAAAGCGATAGTCCCTGATCGTCACCTCCACCGTTTGCTGGGCCGCCGCGCCAAGAGAAATCATCGCCAGCAATGCCATCGCTCGTTTCAAGACCAGCCTCCACTGAAACTTCGGTTCCTGTCCGTGACATCTGGATATAAATAGGATAAAGGGGCTTGCGCCCCTTTGTCCTTGCTGCCAATCAAGCTTTGCTTACAGCCGACAGGCTCGACGTCACTGGACCGGCGTCAATCCCCGCTGAAACTTCACCCCAAGATCAATAAATGTCGTGCTGCGTGTTGTAGACGTTGAACTTGCCGGTCGGGGTGATCATCTTCGGATCGGTAATCACCTTCTTCATGGCCAGGGTCTTGTCGTCATAGACGACGATGGCGGACTGGTCGGTCTTGCCGCCCCACAACGAGATCCACACCTCGGAACCATCGGCGCTGTATTCCGGATGCACGGCACGACGGGTTGCCTTGGTCACCGGCAGGCCGGAATCCTTGGCCACGTTGATGATCTTCTTCGGCTTCGACAGGTCGGCCATATCCCACACCGCGACGGACTCGGCGAGTTCCTTGTCCGGATTCTGCGGCGCGTCGGCCCACAGATTCTTCGACTTCGGATGGGTCTTGACGAACAGGTTGCCCGGCACGTGCTTGACTTCCTGCACCACCTTCCAGTTGAACTCCTTGAACTTGGCGTTCTTCTTTTCGTCGGACGGCGTGCTGATCAAGGTCACGACATCGGCGCCGAGGTGGCCCGTAGCCCAGACCGGACCGAACTTCGGATGCATGAAGTTGGCACCGCGACCCGGATGCGGAATCTTGGCCGTGTCGATCAGGGCAGCCAGCTTGCCCAGCTTGGTATCCACGGCGGCGATCTTGTTCGAGGCATTCGCCGCGACCAGGAAGTAGCGCTTGGAGGCATCCCAGCCGCCGTCATGCAGGAACTTGGCGGAAGCGATGGTGGTGGTCTTCAGGTTCTTGATGTCGCTGTAGTCCACCAGCAGGATCTGGCCGGTTTCCTTGATGTTGACAACCCACTCGGGCTTGATCTCGGAGGAGACGATCGAGGCCACGCGCGGCTCGGGGTGATATTCGCCGTCCACCGTCATGCCGCGGGTCGACACCACCTTCAACGGCTTCAGCGTGTCGCCATCCATGATCACGTACTGGGGCGGCCAGTAGGAACCGGCAATCGCGTACTTGTCGTCGTAGCCCTTGAACTTGGAGGTATCCACCGAGCGGGCATCGAAACCGATTTTCAGTTCGGCCACCACGGCAGGCTTCTCCATCCACAGGTCGATCAGCGACAGGCGGCCGTCGCGGCCGATCACATAAATATAACGGCCGGACTTCGACATACGCGAAATGTGCACTGCGTAGCCGGTCTTGACGATGCTGCGAATTTCCTTGGTATCGCCGTCGATCAAGGCCACTTCGCCGGTGTCGCGCAGCGTCACGGAGAAGAAGTTCTTCAGGTTGAACTTGTTCATCTGCTTGGTCGGACGATCCTTGACCGGGACGATGACCTTCCACGACTCCGACATTTCCTTGAAGCTGTACTCGGGTGGTACGTCCGGGGTGTTCTGGATGTACTTGGCCATCAGGCCGATTTCTTCCTTGGTCAGGATGTCGTCGAAGTTCACCATGCCGCCATCAGTACCGTAGCCGATGATCTTTTCCAGACGATTCTGGCCGAGTTTAAGCGTGCCGCCTTCGGTCTTGGCGCCGTCCTTGGCCGTCTTGGTCCAGTGCGGCTCGAGGTTCTTGCCGGTGGCGCCCTTGCGCAGCACGCCGTGGCAACCCGCGCAACGCTCGAAGTAAATCTTCTTGGCCTGCTCCTTTTCGGCGGCGGTCAAGGTCGGTGCGGCTTCCTGCGCAAACGCGCTGCCCATGGCGCCGGCCATGGCAGAAACAGCAAATAATCCAAGTAACGTCCGTTTCATCCTGCTCTCCTTTTTTAAGTGATCCCTGAGTGGTCCCGCGCCGCGCCGGCAATCAAGACCCTAGTAGCGCAATGGTCGCAAGAGTGCGCTTACATACTGTCAAACTCCTTGACACGGATCAAGTTCAATTATTGCTCGCGATCGATGCAAGTCAAGGACTTGCATCATCGAAGCACACAGGTGCCGGCTGCCACACAACAAAACCTGCCGGGAAGGAAGGTCGTCTTGCTATACTGACGCCTGTTCGTGGTGCCCGTGCATGGTTTTCCGTGCCGGGTGAAACGGGAAGCCGGTGAGAGTCAACAACTCGATTCCGGCGCTGCCCCCGCAACGGTAAGGAAGTGCGGGTTCATCAAGAAGCCACTGGGACCAACCCGGGAAGGCGATGAACCAAGACTTCCAAGCCCGGAGACCGGCCAGGGACAAACCAGCGAATGCGTTGCGGGGTTGCGGCGTGCCGGGGGTTTGTGCCAACCCCGACCAACACCCTCACCTCTCAGGCATTCAATCGCCACCTACCGGCTGCGGGGACGCTCGCCGGGTTTTGGGAGTATTTTCCATGCACAACCGTTTCGTCATCGCCGCCTGCGCGGCAATCCTGCTTTCTCCCGGATTTTCCATGGCTGCCGCCGATGAAGCGACCGTAGTCGTATCAGCAACACGATTTGCCGACAGTTCCTTGTCCAAACCGTTGTCGGTAACGATCATCACCGCCGAAGACATCCGCGCCAGCGCAGCCACCCTGCTGCCCGAGCTGCTCGCCCAGCAGGCGGGAATCCATATGCAAGAGGTGAACGGCAACGGCGGCATCAGCGCAACGGTCGATATTCGCGGATTTGGCGCCACTGCAGGACAAAATACATTGATCCTGCTGGATGGCCGGCGCCTTACCGACATGGATCAGGCGAACGTCAATTGGTCCTCGATCCCGATGAGTTCCATTGAACGCATCGAGATTCTTCGGGGTTCCGGGGCGGTTCAATTTGGAGACGGGGCCAGTAGCGGTGTCATCAACATCATTACCAAATCTCCCGGGAGCGGCGATCAGACCGTGGTGAATGTCAGGTCGGGAACGTACAACACGCGCGAAGCCCAGGCTTTTCTGGCGCGAGGCCTTGACGGCTTTGGTTTTGCCCTGAACGGAAGCCACTACGAGAGCGACGGGTACCGAGCCAACAACCGTGCCCGGCAAACCAATGCCGGGATGAAACTGCAGTTCGACTATGCGCAAGGATCGGTGCAAGCGGGAATCGATGCCAACTGGATGACGATGAGGATGCCGGGCTTCCGCCAGGTCGAACCGGCAGTCAATCGAGACGATCTGGCAACCGACCGGCGCGGCACGCCGACACCGAACGACGACTCGGCCCGGCGCGGCAACCAGTTCTCGCTCGGCTGGCGCCATCGACTCGGCGTAGGAGAGTTCGCCGTCGACTACGCGCACCGGACGCGAGAGCAATGGATCTACTCGGATGCACGGCAATTCGCCCGTCTCACCGACATGACGCTGGACTCGTTGTCACCTCGCCTGCGACTGCCGCACACCTTATTTGGCAGCAAGGGCAGTTTCGTCGCCGGGGTCGATTGGCAGGGATGGGACTACCTGGCCAAAGACGCGGTGGCACTCCGCCTCATGGGGCAGCCCTACAGCAAAGTGGATGCAAGACAGAACAACGTGGGCATCTACATCCAGGAATCCCTGGATCTGACGGATCGGCTGAGCCTGCTCGCGGGCGCCCGCAGAGAGCGGCAGAAGCTGTCCGCGATCAATACCGTCGATGCAGGCGCCGTCTGTCCTTTCTTCTGGTGCCCTACCGTGGCGCCAGCCGACGCAGGCAACCAGTGGCAATCGGCATGGGAGTTGGGCGGACGCTACCGTCTGGACATGAATCTGGCGGCCTTCGCCAAAGTCGCCCGGGCTTTTCGTTTCAACAATGTAGATGAAATCTACGAAACCGACGCTGCCGGCAACAACCAGTTCCAGTTCCTCCGTCCGCAAACCAACCGCCTCACCGAACTGGGTCTGCAGTGGCAGACAGCCAGGGGGTCCCTGAAGGGAAGCGTATTCCAGAACGACGTGCAGAACGAAATCCATCTCGACGCATTTACTGCCGGCATCGGCAACACCAATCTGCCGCCATCGCGCCGAAAAGGAATCGAACTGGAAACTGGCTGGCGACCCGTCGATACGCTGCGTCTGAACGCTTCCGCCACGTGGACCGATGCGCGCTTCCTCTCGGGCGTTCTGCCAGGGACATGGGGGCTGATGAACAATGTGATCGCCGGCAAGAATGTGCCCCTGGTACCGCGACAGAAGTTCAACATCGGCGGCGACTGGGAGTTCCTGGCGAAAACCCACCTCAAGGCCAACCTTGCCTACGTCGGCAAACAGTACATGGACAACGACGAGGCCAATGATCTTGGTGTCATGATTCCGGCCTATACACTAGTCAACCTCAAGCTGGAACGGCAGGTGGACAGGTGGACCCTGGCGCTCGCGACAAACAACCTGACCAATCAGAAATACTTCAGCTACGCCGTGAAAAGCCAGTTCAACGCCACCCGCTACAACGCTTACCCGCTGCCTGAACGGGCGCTGTTCGTTTCCGCCGCATACGCCTTCGAGTAATAGTCATGTGCCCTGCCGCAATGCTTGCGTAATCGCCCATGCCGACCCGCCGCCGTGCCCTGCTGGTCCTTGCCGTTCTGGTCGGCCTGGCGCTGCTTAGCCTGCTTGTAGCACTGGCTGCGGGCAGCCTGCCGGTCTCGGCCGGCGATGTCCTGTGCGCGCTGAGCGGGGAAAAAGGCGGGCTGGCGGTCGACGTGATCCGCGGCCTGCGTCTGCCGCGCGCGCTCGCGGCATTTGCCTGCGGCGGCCTGCTGGCGCTGGCCGGTGCGCTGATGCAGGTGCTGCTGCGCAATCCGCTGGCCGATCCTTATGTCCTCGGCATCTCGGGTGGCGCCGCCGTGGGCGCGCTGTCGGCCATGCTGGCGGGCCTGACACTGGCCTTGATGAACCTCGCCGCCTTCGCCGGTGCGCTGGCGGCCATGCTATTGGTATTCGGCCTGGCGCACGGCGACAGCAGCTGGACCCGCTCGCGCCTGCTGCTCACCGGCGTCATCGTCGCCGCCGGCTGCGGTGCGGTGGTCGCACTGATCCTGTCGATTTCGCCGGACGACGGATTGCGCGGCATGCTGTTCTGGCTCATGGGCGATCTGGGGCAGGCCATCAGTCCCTGGCCGGCCCTGGTGGTGCTGGCGCTGGGTCTGCTGGTGACGCTGCCCTTCGCCCGCGAACTCAACCTGCTGGCGCGTGGCGACACACTGGCCCAGGCGCTGGGCGTGTCGGTGGGTTCCGTCAAGCACGGCATCTATCTGGTGGCGTCGATGCTCACCGCGGTTGCCGTGACGACGGCGGGCAGCATCGGCTTCATCGGCCTGGTGGTACCGCACCTGGTCCGGCTGGCGATGATCCGGCTGGGCTGGGGCAACGACCAGCGCCTGCTGCTGCCTGCATCCGCGCTCGCCGGCGGCAGCCTGCTGGTCCTCGCCGACACGCTGGCGCGCACCGTGATCGCCCCGCAGCAGTTGCCCGTCGGCGTGCTGACCGCACTGCTGGGCGTACCGGTGTTTCTTTTCCTGCTCGGACGCCAGCCGAATGACCGCCAGTAAACCCGCGATGAACGCGCCTTTGCTGGAAGCCGCACAGCTTGCGGTCAACATCGGTGGCCATCGGGTCTGCCATGACCTCAATTGGCGCGTTGAAGCCGGCGAGTCGTGGGCCATTCTCGGTCGCAACGGCGCCGGCAAATCGACGCTGCTCGCCACCCTGGCCGGTTTGCGGGCACAGGACCGCGGCCGCCTGAGCATCGCCGGCCATGCCTTGCCCCTGGCCAGCCAGGGCGCGGGAGCGCGGGCAATGGCCCGCGTCCGCGGCTATCTGTCGCAACACCAGATCGACCCCTTTGCCTCCACCGTGATGGAAACCGTGCTGGTCGGTCGCCACCCGCATCTGGGCCGCTGGGATTGGGAATCGGCCGAGGACCGACGCATCGCCGGCGCCGCGTTGAATGAGGTTGATCTCGGCGGCTTTGCCGAACGTGAAGTACAAACGCTTTCAGGCGGGGAGCGCCAGCGCCTGGCCGTCGCGCAACTGCTGGGCCAGGAGCCGCAACTGTTCCTGCTCGACGAACCGCTGACCCATCTCGATCTGTCGCATCAGGTGGCGGTGATGGAACTGTTCACCCGTCGCGCGACCGAGGGTGCCGCCATCGTCGCCGTATTGCACGACCCCGGCTTCGCCGCCCGCTACTGCCGGCAGACCCTGCTGCTGTTCGGCAACGGCGAGTGGCTGGCCGGTCCGGCCGACGAGGTGATTACCGCGACAAATATGACCCGGCTTTACGGTCATCCGCTGCGCGAACTCTGTGCCGACGGCAACCGCTGGTTCGTGCCCGGCTGAGGCTTCCATTGCCGGCGCTTGACCGTCGTGGTCAATCGGGAAATACTTCTCTTGGCGTCGTCGGATCTGTTGTTCCCAGCTCCTGCGCCAATGGCAGCGTCACATCTCCACGGGAGGTCCCATGCTCAAGCTGAACGTAAACGGCAAGCCGCACCAGGTCGATGTCGAGCCGGAGATGCCGCTGCTGTGGGTGTTGCGCGACCACCTCGGCCTGCTCGGCGCCAAGTACGGCTGCGGCGTTGCGCTGTGCGGCGCCTGCACGGTGCATGTCGACGGCGTGGCGGTACGCTCCTGCGTGGTGCCGGCGTCTGCCGCCGCGGGGAAAAAAGTGGTGACCATCGAGGGCCTCGCCAAGAGTGGCCTGCACCGTTTACAAGAGGCGTGGATCCAGCACGAAGTGCCGCAGTGCGGTTATTGCCAGACCGGCATGATCATGTCGGCGGCGGCGCTGCTGACAGAGAAGCCCAAGCCCTCCGACGCCGAGATCGACCAGGCGATGAGCAACCTGTGCCGCTGCGGAACCTACACCCGGGTACGCGAGGCGATCCATGCCGTCGCTGCCAGTCCGGCATCGCCGGTTGCGGCGAAGAAAGCTTAGGGAGGACGCCATGAAAATCAATCGTCGCGAATTTCTCAAGGCATCCGTTGCGCTGGGCGGCGGGCTCTCGCTCGAGTTTTCCTTCCCGCTGCTTGCCAGGGCATCGATTTCCCCGAGGGCACCCGTCACCGAAGTCAATGCCTGGGTGGTGATCCATCCTGATGACCGGGTGGTGGTGCGCATCGCCCGCTCGGAAATGGGACAGGGAACCTACACGGCGCTGGCCCAACTGGTAGCCGAGGAACTGGATTGCGACTGGGGCAAGGTCAGTTCCGAGTTTGCTTCGCCGAATGAGCACATCCGCCGCAAGCGCATCTGGGGTTCGATGTCCACCGGCGGCAGTCAGGGCGTACGCAGTTCCCACGATTACGTGCGCAAAGCCGGTGCCGCCGCGCGCGTAATGCTGATCAACGCCGCCGCTGCGCGCTGGAAGGTATCGGTGGCCGAATGCTCCGTCGAGCGCGGCGTCATCACTCACGGCCCGAGCAAGCGCACGCTGCGCTACGGCGAAGTGGCGGCCGAGGCAGCCAGGCTGGAGCCGCCGAAAGACATCGTCCTGCGCGATCCGAAGGACTGGAAGATCGCCGGCAAGTCGATGCATCGCTTCGACATTCCGGACAAGGTCATGGGCAAGCCGGTGTTCGGCGTCGACGTGGTCCTGCCCGGCATGCTGCACGCCTCGGTGGCGCAGTGCCCGGTATTCGGCGGCAAGCTGAAGAGTCTCGATGCCTCGCCAGCGCAAAAGATGCGCGGCGTGAAGAAGGTGGTGCGCGAGGCCGATTTCGTCGCCGTCATTGCCGACAGCTGGTGGCGTGCCGACCAGGCACTGAAGGCGCTCAAGATCGAATGGGATGTCGGCGCCAACGGCGACGCGTCGACCGCGAGCATCATGGCCATGCTGCGCGAGGGCTTGGCCGATCCGAACTTGCCGCAGGCCAGAAGAGTCGGCGCTGGTGATACGGCGCTGGCCGCAGCGGCGAAGGTGATCGAGGCCGAATATTCCTCGCCCTACCTCAATCACGCCACCATGGAGCCGCAAACCTGCACGGCTTGGCTGAAGCCGGAAGGATTCCTCGAGGTGTGGACCTCGACCCAGAACGGCGAAGCCTCGATGGCCACCGCCGCGGAGACCTCCGGCCTGCCGCTGGAGAAGGTCGAGGTACACAAGATGATGCTCGGCGGCGGCTTCGGTCGCCGCGGCGGGCCGCAGGATTTTGTCAAGCTGGGCGTGATGATCGCCAAGGCGATGCCGGGAACGCCGGTGAAGACGATGTGGTCGCGCGCCGAGGACATGCAACACGGCTACTACCGTCCGGCAAGCGTGGTGAGGATGAAGGCCGGCCTCGATGCAACCGGCAATCTCATCGCGATGCACGCCAGGATCGCCTGTCCGTCGATCCTCAAGGTCCTGATGCCGGGGGCGCTCAACAAGGAGGGCATCGACTTTACGGCGGTACGCTCTTTCACCGACATGCCCTATGCGGTGCCGAACCAGCAGGTCGACTACGCCATGCGCAACGGTCACGTTCCGGTCGGCTTCTGGCGTGCGCCGGGTCAGCAGAACGCCTTCTACCGCGAGTGCTTCATCGATGAACTGGCAGTCGCTGCGGCGAGGGATCCGCTCGAGTACCGGCTGGCGATGCTGAAGCCGGAAGACAAGAACCGTCTCGTCCTCGAAGCCGTGGCCAAGGCGGCGGGCTGGGGAACGCCACTGGCGCCGGGCGTTCATCGCGGTCTTGCGCTCGCCGACGGCTTCGGCAGTTTCTCTGCAATGGTCGCGGAGGTATCGGTCAGCGCCAAGGGGGAAGTCAAGGTACAGCGCATTGTCGTCGCCATCGATTCGGGTCACGTCGTTAACCCCGATACCTGCCGCGCGCAGGCTGAGGGCAACGTGATCTATGGTCTCGGCGCCATTCTCTACCAGGAGAACAACGTCAGGAACGGGCGCATTGTGGAATCGAACTTTCACGACTTCCGCCTGCCGCAGATGGCCGAGATGCCCAAGGTTGAAACCGTGCTGGTGCCAACGGGAGGCTTCTGGGGTGGGCACGGCGAGCCGGCCATCCTGCCGCTGGCCCCGGCAGTGTGCAACGCCCTCTTCGCCGCCACCGGCAAGCGTATCCGTTCGCTGCCGCTCAAGCACCACGACCTGCGCCGGGCGTGACGCGGTGACCGGCCTGGCCAATACAATTGAACAGATTCCTCTGACGTCCGCCCGGACTTTCGATAGAGTAGCGAGTATCGACTTCCAGAGGGCAGCATATGGAGTGCCCCCTTGCCTCTACCACGAACGGCATATTCACCGCCAGTCGAATGACCGCCTTGCCACCCGCTACCGAACAGAGCCCCAGGAAAACACCCGATGCCCAACACAACCAAAACACTGAGCGAAAAGGCCCTGCTGGCGATGCCCGTTCGTTCCTACATGAACGCGGCACAGCTCGACTTTTTCCGTGATCTGTTGCGCAAGCAGCGCCAGGATCTTCTCGACAACGCCACCATGACCATCGATCACCTGCGTGACGGAGAGGCGGAAGCGGACCCCAACGACCGCGCCACCATCGAAGAGGAAAACTCCATCGAGCTGCGCATCCGCGATCGCGAGCGCAAGATGCTGCCGCGTGTCGAAGCGGCACTGAAGCGCATCGACAACGGGCAATTCGGTTTCTGCGAGGAGACCGGCGATCCGATCGGCTTGCGTCGCCTTCTGGCGCGCCCGACGACCTCGTTTTCGATCGAAGCGCAGGAGCGCCACGAGTCGCGCCAGCGGATACAAGGCAAATAGTCAAGCACGCATCGCTTCCGCAAAGCAGACGTCATGGTCGGCACCACGACTCCCAAGCGCAAGACGCCCGCGAGAAAGCGCCAGGCGGCAACGCCTGCGCCAAAAACACCCGCGCCCGAACCCGTCGAGCCCGGCCTGGTCGACCAGATGCGCGTCATGGCCGGCAAGGTACTCGACATGGGCGCCACCACGGTTGGCGCCGCAAGAACCTTGCACACGGCGACCGAGATCGCCAAGGCGCTACTGCCGGGTTTGTCCGAACCCGGTGTCTGGACCAGGACGGGAGCGACTCTGCGCCGCATACGCGAAGCCGCGGGCCTGACCATCACCGAAGTGGGGGCGGCGATCAACCTGAAGGACCCGTCGTTGATTGAAGCCTGGGAAAACGGCCGCATCGCCGTTCCCTTCGAACTCATTCTGCGTCTGGCGGCCGTGCTTGGCCGCAACGATCCGGTCGGCTTCGTCATGAAGTTCACCCGCGGTTCCAATCCGGACCTGTGGCACAGTCTCGAAGGACTCGGTGTCGGCAAGCTGCTGATCCAGTCGGCGCGCGAACGCGAGTTCGCCAATATCTACCGCGGCGACGACGAGGCACGGAGCCTGACAGACAAGGAGTTCGCCGAGGTTCTGACATTCACGCGCGCGGCATTTGAAATGGCCCTGGCGTTTCGCAGGCGGAGCACCAAGCGCATCAAGTGAAGTACTGCAGACCATCGCCGCGGCGCCCTTGAATTTCCCATCCTCCATGCGCCGTTTCATCCGTCACCTGCTGCCCATCCTCGTCGCCGGCCTGCTCCTTCAGGGCTGCAGCGGCGTGCGCCTCGGCTATGGCAATGCCGACAGCCTGGTCCGCTGGTGGATTGACCCCTACCTCGACATGTCGCCGGAGCAGGACGCACTGGCGCGAGAGCGTCTGGCCCGCTTTCATGCATGGCACCGCAAGACCCAGTTGCCGGATTACATTTCCTTCCTGCGCCAGGGCCAGAAGTTTGTCGGCGGCCAGCCCACGGCCGCCGATGCGCTGTCACTCGGCGATGGCATCATCCGCCGCAGCCGGACAATGGCCGAGCAGGCAACGCCGGACATCGCCGACTTCCTGCTTACCGTCAGCGCCGAACAGATCGAGCGCATGGCCACCCGCCTGGCGGAAAAGAATGCCGACTACGCCAAGGATGTGCAGCTCGCGGATGGCGAAGGCGGACAGCGCAAGGCGCGCTACAAGCGCCTGCTGGAGCGGGTCGAGTACTGGTTCGACAACTTCAGCGGCGAGCAGAAGGCGACGCTGCAAAAGCTGATAGACGGTCAAAGCGCAGGCAGCCAGTTCTGGTACGAGGAGCGATTGCGGCGCCAGCGCGACTGGCTGGCCCTGGTGCGCCAGGTGCAGCGCGAGCGCCCGCCGCGTGAGCGGATCATTCAGTTGCTGCGCGACTATGCGGCACGTTTCGACCTGCCGGCTGATCCCGTGCGACTGGCCGAGGCCGTCGCCCTGCGTCGCGCCTCGGCTGAAATCGCCGTGGCCATCCACGCCATGACCACAGCGGCGCAACGCGCGCATGCCGAGCACAAGCTGGATGACCTGATACACGATTTCACCGAGTTGTTACAAGACGCTTAGAGGAACACCCCATGCAAACAGAAAGCTTCATCCCGGGCAAAGATGCCTCCCTCGAATCGTCGATTGCCACCATGCAGGGCAAGCTCGAAAACCTTGGATTCCATGTCGAGGAGCGCTCCTGGCTGAACCCGGTGGACGGCGTCTGGTCGGTGCATGTGCGTGACCGGGACTGCGCCCTGCTGTTCACTAACGGCAAGGGCGCTTCCCGCCTGGCCGCGCTGGCGAGCGCTCTGGGCGAGTTCTTCGAGCGCCTTTCCTGCAACTATTTCTGGACGCACTATTACCTGGGCGATCAATTCGCCAGCCGCAGCTTTGCCCACTACCCGCGCGAAAAATGGTTCCAGCCCGGCGAAAACGGCGAATGGCCGGGACAACTGCTGACCCCCGAGCTGCGCGAGCTATACAACCCCGACGGTTCCATCGATGCCGATGCCCTGATTGACCTGAATTCGGGCGATGCCGGGCGCGGCATCTGCGCCCTGCCCTACGTCCGCCAGCGCGATGGCGCGACTGTCTGGTTTCCGGTGAATATCATCGGCAACCTGTATGTCAGCAACGGCATGTCGGCCGGCAACACGGAGGTCGAGGCCCGCACCCAGGCCCTGTCGGAAATTTTTGAGCGCCACATCAAGTTTCGCATCATCAGTGAAGGGCTTTGCCTGCCGGATGTGCCGCAGCAGGTGATCGCCCGCTATCCGCGCATCGCGGCCGGCATCCGCGGCTTGCGCGAGGCGGGCTTCGGCATCCTGGTCAAGGATGCTTCGCTCGGCGGCGAATATCCGGTGATGAACGTCACCCTGCTCCACCCCGACGATCAGGGCTGCTTCTCCAGCTTCGGCGCCCACCCGCGTTTCGAGATCGCCCTCGAACGCGCTCTGACCGAACTGCTGCAGGGCCGCGGCCTCGATGCCCTCGCCGGCTTCCCCGCGCCCGGCTTCGATCTCGACGAAATCGCCGCCTCGCCCAATATCGAAATTCACTTCGTCGATTCCAGCGGCATCATCAGCTGGAACTTCCTCGGCGACAGGCCAGACTTCGAATTCCGCGACTGGAACTTCAGCGACACCACCGCAGAGGATTACCGGTGGCTGGTGGACCGTGTGCATCGCTCCGGCCATGACATCTACATTGCCGACTTCAAACACCTCGGCGTCTATGCCTGCCGCATCCTGGTGCCGGGCATGTCGGAAATCTACCCGCTGGATGACCTGGAATGGGAGAACAACAGCGTCGGCAACACGATCCGCGAGGCCATCCTGCACCTGCCGGAACTGGACGACGACGAATGCGCCGATCTGCTGGATACGCTGAACGAGCTCGATGTGCAGGACCAGCGACCCGTGGCTGCACTGATCGGGCTGGCCGCCGATGAAGGCTCGCTATGGAGCGACCTGCGGGTGGGCGAGTTGAAAACCCTGCTGGCGCTGGCAGTCGGCGACGAGGAAGCGATCCGCGAAGGTTGCGAATGGGTGCGCCACTTCGAACAGCTGGACGCCGGGCGGCGTCGCGTCTATCGCTGCATCGAAACCCTGCTGGATATGGGCGGCGCCGACCGGCACCGCAATGCACTGGAACATCTCTACGGCAGCGACACCGTGGCCACGGCTGAAGCCATGCTGCGGCAGGATCAACGCTTCTTTGGCATCGAGACACCGGGCATGGGTCTCAAGGGCTGCGATCTGCACCAGCGGCTTCTGGCGGCTTACGCCAAGCTGCGCCACTAGAAGCCGGAAGACTCTGCTCAACAATTCCCCGCTCCCGCTGTTACCTCTGATACCGTAGACATCTTGTTATCCGCATCGCTTCGTCCGCATGACCGATACCGCCCCCTTGCCTCCCCGTCGTCCAAAGAACACCGCTCTGGAAACCCTGATCGCGACGTTCGCGGTCTTTCGCGATTGCCAGCCCCTCGCTATTGGAGTTCACAAGACCATCCGCGAGCGCCTGCCAGGCATCGGCGCCGGCCAGTTGCATCATGCCCTCAAAACCCACACCGCATCTACCCGTTATCTCAAAGCCCTGTCACAGGGAACAACCCGCTTCGACCTCGACAGCATCGCCGCCGGGATCGTGACTCCCGAACAGCAAAAGCAGGCTCTCGACAGTCTGCGCGAGCGCTTCAGGAAACAGGCCGAGCGGCGCAAGACCGAACTTCAGGCGCAAGAGCATCAACAGAAACTCCTCAAGCTGGTCGAGACATTCAACTCCCGCTGAGTCCGGCCTCTCTGTATCCCTACCTGGTACGCTTGCCGCGCGCTGCTTCGAGATGCATGCAGAGCTTTTCTGCGCCATCCAATACGCGCGGCGTGTGGCGCTGGATCAGGTCCGGCGGAACGAAATACAAGTTGTTCCGCTCCACCGCGGCCAGCGTACTCCAGCGCTTCCAGTCGTCCAGCCATTCCGGTCGCGCATCGCCCATGCCGCTGGCAACGATGACCTCGGGATTGGCGGCGATGACGGCTTCCACGGTGACTGTCGGCGCCAGCGTCTGCAGTTGCGAGAATACGTTGCGCCCACCGCACAGACGTATGGCATCGCTGATGATCTGCTTGCCGTTGACCGTCATCAGGGGCTGCTTCCATATCTGATAGAACACATCAACCGGCGGCCGCTGGCTATAGCGAGCCGCCAGGCTTGCGTGGCGCTCACGAAACGCCTTCGCCGCGGCGCCGGCCTTCACCCCGGTTCCGGCAAGTTCGCCGATGCGCTCCAGGTCGCCGGCAATGTCCTGAATCCGCTTCGGCTCGAAAACGTAAACGTTCAAACCCATGGTTCGCAGGCGGGAAAGCGACGCCGGCGAGTTGCCACTTTCCCACGCCATTACCAGATCGGGTTTGAGCGCAACGATGGCTTCCAGGTCGAGGCTGGAAGCTCCACCCACCTTGGGCAGGGCTTTCGCCGCCGGCGGATAGTTTCCGTAGTCGATATTCCCCACCACCCGATCTCCCGCACCGGCGGCAAACAGCAGTTCCGTAATGTTCGGCGCCAGGCTGACGATACGCCTTGCCGGCGCAGCGAGTTTGATAGTGATGCCGCTGACATCGGTCACGACAATCCCGGCACATGCCGGCTGGCACGCGAGCGCCGACAGCGCTGCCTGGCACAGGCGCCGGATCAGGTTCCCCATGGCCCGCGGGTGACTCTCAATTGCCGTCCTGCGCTCGGCAGCGCCGGGGAGTGACAAGGTGGAACATGGGATAATCATTCGATGGAACACGCAGCATTTTAACGATCAGCGGACCGGTAAATCTGCCTTGACGAAACAATCCCATATCCGACCTGCCGACGTCCGCGGCTACAGCCGCCTCGCCATCGACGCAACGCTCGGCCTGACCCGCCTGGTCGAGACCATGCACCACAACATCTCGCGCACCCCCGGAATAATCGGGAAGCATACCCAGGAACCGACCCGGGGAATTACCGGGCTGGTCTATCGCACCATACAGGGCACGACACGGCTGGTCGGTAGCGGTATCGATGCACTGCTCGCCCAGTTGACTCCGCTTCTCGACCGACAACCGGCTTCGTCATCAAACCAGCGCGAAGCAGTCCTTGCCGCTCTCAACGGCGTATTGGGCGATCACCTTGCCGCCAGCGCAAACCCGTTGGCGATTCCGATGCATTTGCGCCGCAACGGGCATCCATTGACCCTGACGTCGCAGGATCTGGCGGCAAGCATTCCAAAGCCCGGCGGCAAGATTCTGCTGCTGGTGCACGGGCTCTGCATGAACGATCTGCAGTGGCGCCGCAACGGGCACGACCATGGCGAGGCGCTGGCAAACGCGGCCGGTTTCACTCCGCTCTATCTGCACTACAACAGCGGCGAGCATGTTTCCAGCAATGGCCGCGCCTTTGCCGACATCATGGAAGCACTGCTGCAAGCCTGGCCCGTTCCCGTGGAGAAACTGGCGATCATCGGGCACAGCATGGGCGGGCTGGTCGCACGCAGCGCGTGCCACTACGGTGAACTTGCCGGGCAGACATGGCTGAAGCATTTGCGGCAAATGGTATTCCTCGGCACTCCGCATCACGGCGCCCCGCTGGAACGCGGCGGCAACTGGGTGAACTTCATTCTCGAGGTCAGTCCCTACACCGCCGCGCTGGCCCGCCTGGCGAAGATTCGCAGCGCAGGCATTACCGATCTTCACCACGGCAGCATCCTTGATGCGGACTGGCAACATGGCGACCGCTTTGCGCACTCAAGGAAACGGAAGTTCGTCGCGCTGCCGGAGACGGTGAAGTGCTACGCGGCAGGCGTCACGATTGCGAAAGCGGCGGGCGAGCCTGATGAATCGCTGCTTGGCGACGGGCTGGTGCCTTTGCGCAGCGCGCTCGGTCAACAAAAGGATGCGCAGCAGAGCCTGATTTTCCCCGAATCGCAGCGATGGGTCGGCTGCGGCATGAATCACATGGATCTACTCGATAGCGCCGAGGTATGCGAGCAGTTGCGCAAATGGCTTTGCTGAGCTCTCAGTGGAAGGCCCGCAGGCCGAGCATCGGCTTTTTGTTGCGACTACAATGCAGAAAACTTTGAGGAGGAACATGTCATGGAAAAGATCTGGCTCAAAAATTATCAGGCAAACGTGCCCGCCGAAATCGATCTCGATGAATTCCGCTCGATCGGCGACCTGTTCGCCAAGAGCGTAAAGCTTTACGGGCCGCGCAAGGCCTACATCAACATGGACAAGGCGATCACTTACGCCGAACTC
>JAPLQZ010000283.1 GCA_026399415.1 Rhodocyclales bacterium
CGGCGCCGTCGAACAGCCCGGCGTAGAGCGCCGCATCGGCATGGATGGTGACCGAACCCTGCGCGCCGTCGGGCGAGGCCACCAGGCGCAAGGCGCCCCGCTTCTGTTCGGCCGGAACGGTCTTCTGCTCATAGCCTGGCGCAATGCCGGTCACCTTCGGTTGAATCCATATCTGCAGGAAATGCGTGGTCTGGTCCTTGGCGTGGTTGAACTCGCTGTGCATCACGCCGGTGCCGGCGCTCATGCGCTGCACGTCACCCGGCGGAATGCCGACGACGTTGCCCATGCTGTCCTGATGGGCCAGCTCCCCCGACAGCACGTAGCTGATGATCTCCATGTCGCGGTGGCCGTGCTTGCCGAAGCCGGTGTCCGGCGCGATGCGGTCTTCGTTGATCACGCGCAGATTGCCCCAGCCCATGTGGGCCGCGTCGTAATAGCCGGCAAACGAGAACGAGTGGTAGCTCTTGAGCCAGCCATGGTCCGCATAGCCGCGTTCTTGCGATTTGCGCAGGGTAAACATGGTTGAACTCCTTGTTGATGACGATGAGGTGAATTGTAGGAACTGCCACTGTCCTTGAGAGCCAGCCGTTTTGATGGCATCATTCAAATAAATTGAATTGACGGGGACCCTATGACCGCGCCGCGCGATGTATTGACACCCGATGCCCTGGCCATGCTGCAGACCATTGCCAGGAGCGGCAGCTTTGCCGCGGCGGCCCGCGCCAGCAACATGGTGCCCAGCGCCCTCACCTATCGCGTGCGGCAGATGGAAGACGCGCTGGACGTGCTGCTGTTCGACCGCAGCTCACGCCAGGCCCGCCTGACCGAAGCCGGCGCCGAACTGCTGCGCGAGGGCGCGCGCCTGCTGGCGGACATCGACGCCGTGGCCAACCGCGTCAGGCGCGTCGCCACCGGCTGGGAATCGCAGCTCACGATCGCGGTGGACAGCATCATCAACCGGGCTACGGTGATGGAACTCTGCGAGGCGTTCTATTCCCTGAGCCCGCCGACGCGGCTCAAGCTGCGCGACGAAACCCTTTCCGGCACGCTGGAGGCGCTGACGTCCGGGCAGGCCGATCTGGCGCTCGGCGTGATGATGGGCGCGACCACGATGGCCGGCCTGCATCATGAATCGCTCGGCGCCGTGCAGTTTGTCTTTGCGATGGCGCCCCACCACCCGCTGGCGAAAATGCCCGAGCCACTGAGCGACGAAGTCATTCGCCAGCACCGGGCCGTGGCGGTGGCCGATTCCGTGCAGCGCGGCAGCGGCCTCACCATCGGGCTGCTGGCCGGCCAGGACGTGTTCACGGTGTCGGGCATGCCGGCCAAGCTGGATGCCGAGATCAGGGGCCTGGGCGTCGGCTTCCTGCCAAGCTGCCTGGCCCAGCCCTACCTTGACTCAGGTCGGCTGGTGGCCCGGCGCGTGGAGCGCTCTGAACGGCAGATCCAGGTCAGTTATGCCTGGCGCAAGAGCGGCAAGCCCGGCCAGGGTCGGGCGCTGCAATGGTGGCTGGCGCAACTGAAAAGCCCGGTCACGCGCGGGGCGTTGCTGGGCGAACACCGGTCGCCTACATAGCGCAAGTCCGATACGCGCTTGCATCACAAGGGTTCAGGGGTCAGAGTGATTTGACTGTCACGGATTGGGTGGAGCCGAGGCGATGCCATTTTTATCCCAGCGGTATAGGTCAGCCTGATTTGCTTCTCGGACACCTCGAATCGCCGTGTCGGACTCTGTCTGCCGGGAATTCCGCTTCGCGGGCCGGCAAGCGCCGACTCTTCACGCCTGGCCGAACTTTTCGCACAAACCCTTCACCGCCTCGCGCTCGCCGCGAACGCGCAGGAACGCGCCTTCACCGTCGGCGCGCTCTTCCAGCACCTCGCAGCGCGCGAAGATTTCGCTGCGCTGCTGCTGTGCCGACCAGGGCAGGAATAGCTCGGCCTCGACCAGACCCTCGCGGAAGAAGCCGACTACCGTCTCGCGCAGCAAGGCGATGTCGCCGGCGCGGCGCGCGCTCATTACGATGCAATCGGGATACTGCTCGCGCAACGCGGCTTCGCGGTCATTTTGCGCCGCGGCGTCGCCGACGTGATCGATCTTGTTGAAGACGCGGATGCGCGGCACGTCCTTGGCGCCGATTTCCTTGAGCACCTTGTCGGTGACCGCGAGCTGACGTTCGAAGCCGGGGTCGCTGGCGTCGATAACGTGGAGCAGCAGCGCCGCATCGAGCGCCTCTTCGAGGGTTGACTTGAACGAGGCGACGAGTCCGTGCGGCAGGTTCTTGATGAAGCCGACCGTGTCGCTGACCAGCACGCGCGGCCGGCTCTCGGGCTGCAGGGCGCGCACGGTGGTGTCGAGGGTGGCGAAGAGCTTGTCTTCGACCAGCACTTCGCTTCCCGTGAGGGCGCGCATCAGGGTGGACTTGCCGGCGTTGGTGTAGCCGACCAGCGCCACGGTGGCGAGCCCCTGGCGCTCCTGTCGGCGCGAGCGCTGGGTCTTGCGCTCGACGTCCATCGCGGCGATCTCTTTCTGCAGTTCGGCGATGTGGTCGCGAATCTTGCGTTTGTCCAGTTCGGTGTGCGATTCGCCGGCGCCGCGGCCGCCGGTGCCGCTGCGCTGCCGCCCTTGTGGCCCGGCGAGCTTGGCCGCTTCGCGCAGGCGCGGCGCCATGTAGCCCAGGCGCGCGATCTCGACCTGCGCGCGGGCGGCGCGGGACGTGGCGTGGCGGTGGAAGATTTCGAGGATGACCATGGTGCGGTCCATCACCTCGCAGCCCACTTCCTTTTCGAGGTCGCGCGCCTGCGAGGGCGAGATTTCGTGGTCGACGAAAATGGCGTCGATCTTGCCGGCGTCGGGATCGGCGGCGGCGTGTTGGGGTTTCTCGAAGGCGCCGGGCGCGGGTTCGCTATCGACGAAGGCGCGTATCTCCTCCCGCTTTCCCTTGCCCAGGTAGGCCGTCGCGTCGAAGCTGGAGCGCTTCTGGGTGAAGGTGGCGGTGATCTGGTAACCCAGTGTCTTGGCCAGATCGCGCAGCTCGGCCAGCGACGCCTCGAACTCGACGTCGCTGACGTTCGGCAGTTGCACGGCCGCCACGACGGCGTATTTGGGCTTCTCTTTGACTTCTTTTCGCATTCGGGGATTGCTTCTCTCGGGTGGGCGAAAGCGGATAGTACCCGTCAATGCGCTGGTCGCCGGTATCGACCGCGCTGTCCGCTACTTCGCGGGCGGTGCTTGGGGGTCTTCGGCTCCAGGCGCCGGATTCAGGCACTGCCCCTGCTTTTCAAGCCAGTTAACCACGTTGCCGATGACCACCACGCTGCCTGTCACGACGGCCGACGCCGCCGATACCACGCCGGCAGCTACCAGGCCCGTGACGCAGCCTTCGTCGCGACAGCCCATCAAGGACCCCACCTGGTAAGGCTGCATGGTCATTTTCCGCTCATAGATCCCGCACTTCGGGTCATAGCGGACGGTGGTTTCGGGCAGATAGACGCAGCCGCTCAACAGCATCACCGTGAGAGGAAGGCCGATTAAGCGACAGGCAAGAAGGTTCATCCTGCTACCCCGCAAGTCCGTCATAAACCAGCTTCGTCCCCGCCGCCAGCAGCCAGAAGGCCAGTGGCGGGGTGCCGGCGTGGTCGAACATGCTGAACGGTTATTGAAACACTACGCCTGGAGGATCCCGACCACCCATTTTGTCACCGTACCGGTGGCGTGGGCACATTGCTGGCCGCGGGCGTCGTCGAAGGCTTTGTATTCCCCGGCGTCCCACATGTCGTACGTGCGGCCGGTGAATTGCTGCTGCAGTTGCCGGCAGGTGACGCCGCCGAATTCATCGCGGAAGCGTTCGGTCAGCTCCCGGGCCTTCTTGAAATTGTTGATGTAGCGACCCTTGTCGAGCTTGTCGCGGTCGCGACCATACTTTGCGCTCAGTGCCATCAGGCCGCCGCTGAGCGCGCCGCATACCCCTTCGCCTAGCAGGCCGCCGCCGCCAGAGAGACCGTGGCTGGCCTTGATGGTCTGGTCGTCGATGATGCCGATGGTTTCCTGCACGGTGGCAAGCACGCATTGCGGGCAGCAACCATAGTCGAGTTCGTACTTCTGGGCTTTCTCGTAGGCTTGTTCGCCGAGGTCTTGCCGGTCGTTGCTCATGACAATCTCCAGTGCATTAGTTTTATCTAATATACTCCTGCTTCGCCGGTCAATCCAGCGCGAGCCTTGATGTTGCGCCAACCCGAAGAAGGAGTGTGTCGATGAGCCAGGAGATCCGCTGGAACGCGCGTTACACGGATGCCGGCGACGAGTATCTGTTCGGCACGGAACCCAACCGGTTCCTTGCGCATCGGGCCGAACTCCTGCGCAATGGACGCACCGCGGTGTCCGTCGCCGATGGCGAGGGGCGCAACTCGGTCTGGCTGGCCGAGCAGGGCCTGGAGGTGACTGCCGTCGAGATTTCTCCGGTCGCCATCGAAAAGGCACGTCGGCTGGTTGCCGGCCGCAAGCTGGCGATCCGCTTTCTGCTGGCCGACATGCTGGCGCCGGATTGGCCGCCGGCAGACATGCACAACGCATTCGACTGGGTGATCGGCGTGTTCATCCAGTTCGTCGGCGCCGAGGAGCGGGCGCGGCAATTCGCGGCCATGAAACAGCTGGCGCGGCCGGGAGGACGAATCCTGTTGCACGGTTACACGCCGAAGCAACTCGACTACCGGACCGGCGGGCCGCCCACTCTGGAAAATCTCTACACCCGCGAAATCCTGCTCGATGCGTTTGCCGACTGGGAGATCGAAGAACTTGTCGACTACGAGGACGAGATTGCCGAGGGAATGGGACACAAGGGGCGCTCGGCGCTGATCGGCCTCGTTGCCCGCAAGCCCTGATCGTCGATCAGCCGGCAAGCCAGGTTCTTGCCCAGGCCAGCGCGGCGTCGAGATGGCTGGCTGCCGCGGATGAAACCTCCTCGCCGAGCTCGAAGCGCTCGCCGCGGATCGCCAGCAGGGTGCACGGCGGCGGCGCCTCGTCGTGGAGTTCGACATAGACCTGCATCACCGCCTCGGGCGTCATCGCGTGGGTGGTGAAGCTCGCATCGCGCACCGCTGCGAGCAGCTTGACGGTGAAGGGCGGCGCGGCGTCCAGGCTGGCGTCGACGAACAGAACGCGGCGGCGGTTTTCAAGATCGAGCGCGTGCTCGACCTGAAGCTGAAAATCGGTCAGGCACTCGACGCCAGGCAGCCTCATTGCAGCGATGCGGTCAATAAACAGCGGCCCCAGCGCATCGTCGCCGCGACTTGGATTGCCCCAGCCGAAGACCAGCGTCGGCGCGATCAAGCAAGGGCCCGAATCAGGCCGCGATGGTCGCGCGTGGCCTCGTCGATCACCGTACCGTCAGCGCCGACTATGGCCACTTCCAGCGGCATCTGCCCCAGCGCATGTGTGGCGCAGGAGAGGCAGGGATCGAAGGCGCGGATCGCGACTTCGATGTGGTTGAGCAGCCCTTCGGTGATTTCGCGACCGTTGAGGTACTTCTTCGCAACCTCGCGCACCGCCGTGTTCATCGCCTGGTTGTTGTGCGTGGTGGACACGATCAGGTTGGCGCGGATCACCTGGTCGCTCTCGTCGACACGGTAATGGTGGATCAGCGTGCCGCGCGGCGCCTCGATGACGCCGACGCCGCGTTCCTGGCGCTGGCCGGTGGCCATCAGGTCGCCGCCGATGATGTCGTCGTCGTGCAGCAGGTCCTTGATGCTCTCCGCCGCATGCAGCATCTCGATCATGCGCGCCCAGTGGTAGCCCAGTGTCGCTCCGGCGACGCTGCCGCCGTCGAAGGCGATGAATTCTTCGCGCGCCTTGTCGGCCAGCGGAGTCGGGATGCTGTCGCAGTGCGTGACGCGGGTCAGCGGCCCGACCCGATAGGAGCCATCGTCCGGTCCCATCGACTTGAAGAAGGGAAATTTCATGTAGGACCATGGCTTCACGTCTTCGGCGATGACCTCCCAGTAGCGCGCATAGTCGAAATGGTCGAACAGCGTATGGCCGTCGGCGTCGCGTGCGCGCAAACCGCCGTGGTAGAGGTCCATTGCGCCGTCGGCGCGCACCAGGCACATGCCGCTGGAACGGAAGCGTCCGAAGTCGTTGTATTCGGCGAGGTTGTGTTCGAACAACTGGCGGATCATGCCGACCGCATCACGGCTCCAGGCCACCATCTGGTAGATGTCCTTGAGCAGTTCCGCGCGTTCGTCGGCCGAGAGGGACTTGTTCACTCCGCCGGGAATCGAGCCGGTGCCATGCACCCGCTTGCCGGCTGTCATGCGGATCACTTCCTGGCCGAACTTTCTGAGCAGGACGCCCTTTTTGGCGATTTCCGGATGGGCGGCGATGATCCCCACGATGTTGCGTGCGGCGACGTCGGAACCGAAGCCGAACAGCAGGTCCGGCGAGGCGAGATGGAAGAAGTGCAGGGCGTGCGATTGCAGGATCTGGCCGGCGTGCATCAGACGGCGAATCTTCTCGGCGGTCGGCGTCAGTTGCTTCACGCCGAGCATCATGTCCATAGCCTTCGATGCCGCCAGATGGTGCGAGACCGGGCAGATGCCGCACAGGCGCTGCACCATCACCGGCACTTCCCAGTAGGGGCGACCCTGGATGAACTTCTCGAAGCCGCGGAACTCGACGATGTGCAGGCGCACCTGATGCACCTGGTTGTCATCGTCGAGCAGGATCGTGACCTTGCCGTGGCCCTCGACCCGCGATACCGGATCGATGGCGACGCGCCGGAGTCTTTCGGGAGAGATGGCAGTTTCGAGTTCGAAGCTCATGGCGGTCTCGGCGGTAACTTAGTCGTAATGCAGCAGGCCGTGGCCCAGAGTGGGCGTGCGACCCGCCAGCAGGTCGGTGAGGAACTTCCAGATCGCATCGGCCGGAGGCGGACAACCGGGCAGGAAGTAGTCCACCTTCACCACTTCATGGATCGGATGCACCTTGTTGAGTGGCAGGGGCAGTTCCGGATCGTTGGGCACGCCGCCGTGGGACAATCCGGGTTCGGTCTGGTAGACCTCTTCGAGCACGTCGCGCAGGTCGAGGTGGTTGCGTTGCGCCGGCAGGCCGCCGTTGATCGCGCAGGCGCCGACGGCCACCAGGATCTTGCAGTGGGTGCGGAATTCGCGCAACACATGCACGTTCTCGGCATTGCACAGACCGCCCTCGATGAGACCCAGGTCGCAGGGGCCGCAGTGTTTGATGTCGGTCAGTGGCGAGCGGTCGAATTCGATCAACTCGATCAGTTTCAGAATCCGCTCGTCGATATCGAGAAAGGACATGTGGCAGCCGAAACAGCCGGCGAGGCTGGTGGTGGCGACGCGCAGCTTTTTGGGTGGGAACAGGGTGGCGTTGATCAGGGCGTTCATGGCGTTGTATCCCTGACCTGCTTGCTGATCGGCGCCAGGTCATAGGTGCGCTGGCCGATGGGCACGGCGAAGCCCTTGCGCTTGGGCAATATGACGCCCACCGGGCAGATGCTGGCGGCGCGGTCGGTAACGGCAAAATCGGTATCGGCGAGTTTTCCGCTCTCGCTGCTGATGTGCACCCGCCGGCCGAGCAGGCCGCGCCCGCCCATGTAGAAGATGTTCTTGCCGTCGACGTCGCGTGATGCCGCGACGCACAGCGCGCACATGATGCAGCGGTTGAAGTCGAGCAGGATATCTGGATGCGAGGCATCGACGGGACGGTCGGGATAGAACATGTCGAAGTGCGGCGACATCATGTTCAGTTCGTAGGCCGTCGCCTGCAAAGCGCAGTTGCCGCTTTTCTCGCAGGAGGGGCAGAAGTGGTTGCCTTCGACGAACAGCATCTGCAACAGCGTGCGGCGCTTGTCGTCGAGTTCCGCCGTGCGGTTCTCGACATCCAAGCCAGGCTGCGCTGCGATGGTGCAGGAGGAGCCGAAGCGGCCGTTGACCTTTACCGTACACAATTTGCATGAGCCGTGCGCGCTGAAATCCGGATGCCAGCACAGATGGGGAATGTAGGTGCCATGGTGGGTGGCCGCCTGCATGATGGTTTGCCCCGGGCGGAAGGGGATGTCTTCGCCGTCGAGCTGGAAGATGTTGTTGGCCTTGGTTTCGGCCGGCCTGTCGGCCTTAACCCGCGCTTCGCGCGCGTTAGCCTGCACCGAAACTTCGCTGTTGCTCGTTTTCATGCTTCAGCCTCGTTTTGCAAGTGCGCGGCGGCGTCATCGCGGCCGGTCATCTGTCTGGCCTGCGACAGGGCCGCGTCGAGATCGAAGGCCGGCTCGTAGTCGAGCGACATGAGCCGGTGCTCGTAAGCCGGGCGAAATTTGTTGAGGGTGTCGAAGATCGGATTGCAGGCGCTGTTGCCCAGCCCGCAATGGCTGGCGCCCTGCATCAGGCGATGCAGCTTGAACAGTTCGTCAATGTCGTAGGGCGAGCCATGCTGGCGCGCGATCTTGTCCATCAGATTCCTGACCAGCGTCGTGCCGACCCGGCAGGGCGTGCAGAAACCGCAGGATTCGTGGGCGAAGAAGTGGGCGAAGTTGCGCGCTACCTCGAACATGTCGCGGGTTTCGTCGAAGACCATGAAGGCGCCCGCGGTCGGAATGTCCTCGAAGGCGATCCTGCGGTCGAACTCGCCTTCTGCCACGCAGATACCGGACGGGCCGGAAATCTGCACCGCCTGGCAATCCGAAGCGCCGCAGTCCTCCAGTACCTGGCGCACGGTGACGCCATAGGGATATTCGTAAATGCCCGACCGCTCGCAGTCGCCGCTGACCGAAAGGATCTTGCTGCCTGTCGATTTCTCCGTGCCGTGCTGCGCATACCAGGCGCTGCCGTGGGCGGCGATCAGGCAGGAGGCGGCGAGCGTCTCGACGTTGTTCACTGTCGTCGGCTGGTCGAGGTAGCCGTGGGTGACGGGGAAGGGAGGCCGGATGCGCGGTCGCCCGGGTTTGCCCTCCAGTGATTCGATCAGGGCAGATTCTTCGCCGCAGATGTAGGCGCCGGCACCGAGATGGATCTCGATATCGAATTCGAAATCCGTGTCGAGGATGTTTTTCCCCAGCAGTTTGGCTGCGCGCCGTGTCGCCAGCGCCGACTCCAGGGCTTCGAGCAGATAGCGGTACTCGCCGCGCAGGTAGAGCAGGCCTTTTTTCGCACCCACCACCAGACCGGCGATGCTCATGCCCTCGAATACCAGATCGGCATGGGAAGTCAGCAGCACGCGATCCTTGAAGGTGCCCGGCTCGCCTTCATCGGCATTGCAGACGACATAGTGGGCGGCGTTGCTTCCATTTCCCTCTGCATTGCGGCAGGTTTCCCATTTCTGGCCGGTACTGAAACCCGCACCGCCGCGCCCGCGCAGTCTGGCGTCCCTGATCTCGGCCAGCATCTTTTCCGGGCCGCGCTCCAGCGCTGCGGCAAGGGCTTGACCGGGGACCAGATCGTGAGCGAGAAGCATGTCCTTGCGGCGGATGTTGTCGTCGACCGAAAACCATTCGGCAGGCCATTCGGCGACCGGCATTTCGCTGCGGATCAGGCCGACCATCTCGCCGACGCGTGCCGGTGTCATGCGCGTGATGGCCCGGTAGTTCACCAATACTGCCGGGCCCTGGTCGCACATGCCGGTGCACGACGTGGTATCGACGCTGACCAGGCCGTCTTCCGAAACGCGCCCCGGTTCCAGCCAGAGTTTCTTGCACATGGCTTGCATCAGATCGGTATTGCCCAGCATGCGATCGGTGATGTTGTCGCTCCACAAGACCCGGTAGCGACCCATCGGTCGGGTGTGGAAAAAGCTGTAGAAGTCGGCGGTGCCTTCCACCATGGCGCGCGGCCAGGCGATTGCTTCGGCGATGGCGGTCAGGGTCGAAGGCGAGAGCCAGCCAAGCTGTTCCTGGGTCTCGCGTAAAATCTGCATCAGGCGCGCGCCGTCGCGGTGGTGGCGCTCAACAACGGCGTCGATCATATCGGTATCGGACATGGCATGAACCTCAAAAAGGGATGCTCCGTACGCTGCTACTGCGATGCAGCATAGCCCTCTGGTGCTGCCGCGATTTAATCTGGGTCAACCTTCCATGCGTCCTCCTGTACATGAGTCCGGCGACTGTCACGTGAAAAGCTGGGGCGTTTTTATCGCGCCAGCAGTTTTTCTGATGCCGCTCTGCTACGATTTAGTCTTGGCCGCCTTGGCCTTGCCAAACGCAAGTTATGACTTACGGTGACCCCTTTGCCGCGCTGGGCAATACTCGCGACACCGGAGAGGTGGAGGCGCAGGTGGGGGAGATCGTCCGCGCTTTTGCCCCAGGTCATGATCTGACGCGGATTGCCGACACCTTCAGCCTGCTGGATCGCGCAATTGACGGCAATCTGCCGGGCTATCAGAAGCTGAAGACGCTGTATCACAACCGCACCCATACCAATGAAGTCGTGCTGTGTGCCGCGCGCATGCTGCATGGCTTGCATCTGGCCGGTCAGGGACTGGATGGCGATCACATCGATGCGGCGCTGATGGGCGCCCTGTTGCATGATGTCGGCTATCTGATGAACGACGAGGAGGCCAGCGGCACCGGCGCGCAGTTCACCGATAGCCATGTGCTGCGCGGAGTGGAGTTTGCCCGCCGGCATCTGCCCGCTTTGCCGCCGGATGTGCTCGATACCACCATCAAGGTGATTCTGCTCACCGACCACCGCAAACCCCCCGACTGGGTCAAATTCGACAACCTGCAACAGCAACGTGCCGCCTACGCCACCGCCACCGCCGATCTGATCGGCCAGATGGCCAACCGGGAATATCTGGAACGGCTGTTGTTCCTGTACTTCGAATTCCAGGAAGCGCAGTTGGGCGGCTTTGCCGATATCCATGACTTGCTGGAGAAGACCACGGCTTTTTATCGCATGACAAAGGCGCGGCTTGACCAGGATCTGAATGGCCTTTCCATCCATCTGATTCAGCATTTCAGCCAGCAGCAGGGCGCCGACCGGAATTTCTACGCGGAATCGATAGACCGCAATCTCGATTATCTGCAACACGTGGTAAAGGTAGAGCGGCAGCGTCGGCTGGACTGTTTCAAGCGCGGTGGCGTCGTCGAAGAAGTGCTGGCAATCAAGGACGGGGGCTGAGATGGAGCGCATAACGATTTCTCTTGACGCCGACCTGGCCGCCGAATTCGACCGGCTGATCGCCGAACGCGGCTACCGGAACCGCTCAGAGGCGGTGCGCGATCTGCTGCGGGCACATCTTGAACAGGCGCGCCAGAAGCGCGGCGAGGCGACTCATTGCGTCGCCAACCTCTCCTACGTCTATAACCATCACGAGCGTGATCTGGCCGAGCGGCTGACGGCCTTGCAGCACGGCCAGCACGACCTCACGGTGGCCACCCTCCACGCCCATCTCGATCACGAAAATTGTCTGGAAAGCGTCATCCTGCGCGGACCGACGGCGGCGGTGCGCAGCTTTTCCGACGCCTTGATCGCCGAGCGCGGTGTGCGTCACGGCCAGCTCAACCTGATCGATGTCGAGGTCGATTCAGGCCGTGAGCATCATCACGGCTACACGCCTGCCGGGCGCGCGCATGGTCATGTGCATCTGAAGCCCAAGACCTGACGCTGGAGAATCTTCGCCTCGCGGCGTTGGCGACAGGCGAACTGCCCGGAAATCAATAGTTTCATGGCCGTCCGTATGTGCTATGGTCGCCGCCCCTGTCTTTCTGATCCTCCCTCCATTGAATGGCTGCCAATCCGTTTCCCGATACCGATGTTCTGGGCAAGTTTGCCGCGCAGTTTGACGGCGGAACACTGCAACGCGGTCGGGCTTATGCCGTCGAACGTCGCGTGCGGATGAAACGCGTGGAACGGGCCCCGGGTGAAATCCATGTCGAAGCGGAAGTTCAGGGCACGCGAACGCGTCCATACGAGGTCGACCTCTGGCTGGAAGTCGATCAGAGTGGCGCGGTAGTCGACGTCGATAGCGTCTGCATGTGCCCGCTGCAGGAGAATTGCAAACATGTGGTGTCGGTACTGCTGACTCTGGCGCAGACGACGGACATCGGCAGTTTTGCCGGGCGCGCGGATGCGCCCCAGCGGCATGACGGCGAGTATCCCGAACCGAGTGCGGCGACACTTGACTGGCTGGGATCGCTGGATGAACCGGCGGCGAGCAGGCTGCCTGCCAAGGTTTCCCAGCCTCGCGTGGTCTATCTGCTACGGCCGGGCAGTCCGCCCAGCCTTTCGTTGGGGAAGAGCCGGCCGCTGAAGAAAGGCGGCTTCGGCAAGCCGGCGGTTTACCGCCCGCAGCCCTATGACCTGGGCAGCGCGCGGAGTCATCGGGAGTTCATTCTTGACGATGATATTCCGGCTCTGCGGCTGTTTCTTGCGCTGCAGGCCGGTGGCAGCTATTTCTACAATGAAGCCGTCGACCTGAGCGGCGAGACCGGTGCTCTGCTGCTGCGCCTGGCGCTGCGCACGGGAAGGCTGCATCTCGACGGGTTGGTCGAACTGCCATTGGAGCCGGGCGCGCCGAAGTCGCTCAATCTGTCGTGGACACACACTCCGGCCGGCCTGCAGCAATTGGTCTTCGACCTGCCGGCATCGCTGCAGATGATCCCGACCTGGCCGCCGTTTTATCTGGACATTGCGGGCCGGGTGGTCGGTGAATTGGAGTCGGACCTGTCCGCTCATCTGCTGCAGCAACTCGTGACGGCGCCGCCGCTGAATGAAGCCGATGCGCCTCTGGTGCGCCAGCGGTTGACTGAACTGGCGCGTGAACAGCAGGTGGTACTGCCTCTGCCCGATGCGCCGGAAGCCGTGGCCGCCGGCAAGCCTGTCGCGCGCCTGCTGCTGACCCAGGGACGCTTCCGCCACATGGCGATGAGCCGTCTGCACGATGATCTGGCGCTCGCCGTGCTGTATTTCGACTATCCGCACGGGCTGACCGTGGTCGGCGTCGAGCGTCCTTCGCCCTTCATGCGACAACGCGCCGGCGGACAGTGGCAGACCTTGCAGCGCGATCTGGAAGCAGAAACCGAAGTGTGGCAACTGCTGCGCGCCGCAGGACTCGAGGACTGGCAGCGCAGCCTGGGAAGCTATCAGCGCCTCGAGGGAACCGAGGATGGACTGATGCCTCGGCGCAGCGACGCAGTCGGCTGGTTGTCCTTCCTCAACGACGGCGTGCCCGAGCTGGAACGCCAGGGCGTCTCGGTAATCCTTGCCGATGATTTCCCGTATTGCATCGCCCAGGCCGAAGACTGGTTCGTGGCGGTCGAAGAGTCGGTCGGCAACGACTGGTTCGATCTGGATCTCGGCGTGCGCGTAGCCGGCGAGCGTGTGAGCCTGGTGCCGCCGTTGCTGCGTTTGCTGCGCGAGCAGCCGGACTTGCTTGGCGTGGTGCGCGGCCTGGAGGACAACCAGACATTTCCCGTGGCACTGGATGCGCGGCGCATCCTGCCGGTGCCGGCGGGCCGCCTGAAGGCATGGTTGCTGCCCTTGCTGGAGTTTCTCGACGAGGACCGACCGCGTTTGTCGCGCCACAATGCGGCGGCACTGGCCGGGCTGGATGATTTGCCGACGCAATGGATCGGCGGCGAAGAACTGCGTGCGCTGGGCCGCCGCCTGCGCGATTTCTCGGGCATGACCCATTGCGAGCAGGCGCCCGGCTTCACCGCTACGCTGCGCCCTTACCAGCAGATCGGCCTGGACTGGCTCCAATTCCTGCGTGAGTACGGCCTGGCAGGGATTCTTGCCGACGACATGGGCCTCGGCAAGACCGTGCAGACCCTGGCGCACCTGCATCTGGAAAAGGCTTCGGGCCGAGCCGATCGGCCCAGCCTGGTGGTCGCCACCACCAGCCTGATGGCCAACTGGCGCGACGAGGCAGCGCAGTTCGCCCCCGGACTCAAAGTACTCATCCTGCATGGCAAGGATCGCGCCCGGAATTTCGACAAGATTGCGCAGGTCGACCTGGTGCTGACTACCTACCCGCTGCTGGTGCGCGACCGCGAAACCCTGCTGGCGCATGACTGGCATCTGCTGGTGATGGATGAGGCTCAGTTCATCAAGAATCCCAAGGCGCAGTCGCACCAGGTGGCGCGCAGCCTCAAGGCGCGTCATCGGCTGTCGCTCACCGGTACGCCGCTGGAGAATCATCTGGGCGAACTGTGGGCGCAGTTCGATTTCCTGATGCCGGGACTGCTCAGCAACGCCAAGCGCTTTACCCAGGTGTTTCGCACGCCCATCGAGAAGCTGGGTGACGATGAAATGCGCATTCGCCTTGCCGACCGGGTACGGCCTTTCCTGCTGCGGCGAACCAAGGAGCAGGTGCTCAAGGATCTGCCGCCGCGTACCGAGATGGTGCGCTGGGTGGAGATCGAGGGCGGCCAGCGCGATCTGTATGAATCGCTGCGCGTGGCCTTCGACCGGAAGCTGCGTCTGGTACTGACGGAACAGGGGATAGGCCGCAGCCAGATCATGATCTTCGACGCGCTGCTGAAGTTGCGGCAAGTCTGCTGCGACCCGCGCCTGGTGAAGCTGCCGGCTGCCGAAGCGCTGGTGAAAAAAGGTCACGCTCATTCGGCCAAGCTGGCGACCCTGATGGAAATGCTCGATGAGTTGCTCGACGAGGGCCGCAAGGTGCTGCTGTTTTCGCAATTCACCTCAATGCTGGCGCTGATCGAACCGGAACTCGAAAAGCGTGGTATCCGGTATTCAAAGCTCACCGGCCAGACCCGCGACCGCGAAACGCCGATCAAGGATTTTCAGGAAGGCCGCGTGCCGCTGTTCCTGATCAGCCTCAAGGCCGGCGGCACGGGCCTGAATCTGACCGCCGCCGATACCGTGATTCATTACGATCCCTGGTGGAATCCGGCGGTGGAAGAGCAGGCCACGGCCCGCGCCCACCGGATAGGGCAGGACAAGCCGGTGTTCGTCTACAAACTGATGACGCAGGGCACGGTGGAAGAAAAGATTCTTGCCCTGCAGAATCGCAAGCGCGGCCTGGCCGATCAGTTGCTGAAGACAGGCGGACCGGGCGGCGAGGGCGGCGGCCATCTGATTACCGCCAACGATCTTGATGTATTGTTTCAGCCACTCACCTAGGGGCTCACGATGAAAAGAACCGACATCGCAAAGAACATGGCCCTCAAGCTCGACGAACGCATGAAACGCGCCGGGACGCCGGGTCGTTTCGCCGGTGGCGCCATGCCCGACCGCAAGGAGCAACGCAAGCTGGATCAGGCCAGGGGCCTGATTCCATTTGCCGTAAAGCTCGACGAGCAATTAGCCGGAGAAATCCGATCCCTGGCCGAGTCACGCCAGTTGGGCCTGAACGAACTGGTCGATGAGCTTCTGCGCAAGGGATTGGCTGACGGCGGTTGAGCGATCCATGAGTCATCGAGAAGCTAGCTGATCGACGGCTGAACACATGAACTGGAAGAAAGGCTTTCGCCAAACAGGCGTCCCTGCGGCACTCGGAGCGGCGCTGTTGTTCGGCGCCGGAACACCGCTCGCAAAATGGTTGCTCGATGGCGTAAGCCCGTGGTTGTTGGCGGGTCTGCTCTATCTTGGCTCAGGGCTTGGTCTGACGCTGTATCGGCGCCTGATCCGCGCGCCTGCCATGCGTCTTCCGCAGAGCGAGGTGTCCTGGTTTGCGGGGGCCATATTGGCGGGCGGCATCGTTGGTCCTGTGCTGCTGATGGTCGGCCTGACCGGCATGCCCGCCTCTGGCGCTTCGCTGTTGTTGAATGCCGAAGGCGTATTCACCGCGCTGCTGGCGTGGTTTGCATTCAAGGAGAACTTCGACCGCCGCATTGCCCTGGGTATGGTGGCCATCGTGGCGGGTGCGGTCGTCCTTAGCTGGCAGGGAGAAGCCCGGTTAGTCGGGTGGTGGCCGACTCTGGCCGTCCTCGGCGCCTGCTTTGCCTGGGGTATCGATAACAACCTGACGCGCAAGATTTCGCTTGCAGATGCCACCTGGATCGCGTCGGTGAAAGGTCTGGTGTCCGGCGTCGTAAATTTGATCCTTGCCTTCTCGCTAGGCGCTGCCATGCCAGCACTGCCGAATCTGGCCGGTGCGATGGTGCTGGGTTTTCTTGCCTATGGCGTTAGTTTGGCGCTATTCGTGCTTGGCTTGCGCCACCTGGGTACTGCACGCACCGGCGCCTACTTCTCGGTCGCGCCTTTCTTCGGCGCCTTGCTGGCTGTGCTCATGGGCGAGCCGGTAACGATGCCGTTGCTCATCGCCGGCGCCTTGATGGCACTGGGCACCTGGTTGCATGTGACCGAGCACCATGAACATGAACATGCCCACGAAGCTGTGAGGCACGATCATGAACATATCCATGACGAGCACCACCAGCACGAGCATGACGTTCCAGTAATGCCCGGCACCCGGCACCACCACCCGCACCAGCACCCGCCGCAGAGACACACCCATCAGCATTTTCCCGAGGCTCACCACCGGCATACTCATTGACGCTGGCGGAGACAGGTCAGGACGATGCGTGTCAGTTGCCCGGCCTCGGAAAGATGCGGGGCAAGTATTGTTGTTATATAGTAATAATTATTGTTATACTAATAACATCAATACTGCGATATAAGTACTCATGGAGTTTCTCGCCCTTTTTGTCAGCCTGCCGACCCGGCAATCCGCCGGTCGCATGCGTATCTGGCGCGCGTTGCGCGCCTTGGGTTGCGCGACCTTGCGCGACGGGGTTTATCTGCTGCCGGAGTCAGTGGAGCATGCGGCGGCGCTGGCGCAGATCGCCGAAGACGTTCGTGCAACGCAGGGCACGGCCGATCTGTACCGTCTGGGCGGACGCGATGAGGCGCAGGAAATCGAAATCGTCGCGCTGTTTGATCGCAGTCCGGACTACGTCGGCCTGCTGGCGGCGATGGCCGACGCCGACGCAGGGGATGCCAAGATGCTGCGCGGCCTGCGCCGGGATCTGACCGCTCTCATCGCCATCGACTATTTCCCTGGCGAGGCGCAGCGTCAGGCCCAGGAGGCTTTTGCGGCGCTCGAATCGGCGAGTAACGGCGAGCCCTCGGCGACATCGGGCCGGATTCGCCGTCTCGCCAGCGCCGACTATTCTGGCCGGACCTGGGCGACGCGAAAAGATCTCTGGGTGGATCGCATGGCGTCTGCCTGGCTGATCCGCCGTTTCATCGACAAAAAAGCCAAATTTCTCTGGCTCGACAATCCGAAGAAATGTCCGAAAGCCGCGCTGGGCTTCGATTTCGACAATGCTCCCTTCACCCACGTTGATGGCCGGGTCACGTTCGAGGTGCTGGCGGCAAGTTTCGGTCTGGATAGCGATTCCGCTATTGCCCGCATCGCCGCCATCGTGCATTGCCTCGACGTCGGCGGCGTACCAGTGGCCGAAGCGGCGGGCATCGAGGTTGTGCTGGCTGGCGCACGCGCCGCCGCGCCCAACGACGATAAATTGCTGACCGAGGCGAGCCGCGTATTCGACAATCTTTACAAGAACTACCAACAGGAGAACTCGCATGAGTGACGCCGCCATCCCCACCACCACGCCGCCCGTACCGACACTCGGCGAAGCCTTCAAGTACTGGCTGAAACTCGGCTTCATCAGCTTCGGTGGCCCGGCCGGGCAGATCGCGATGATGCATCAGGAACTGGTCGAGCGTCGGCGCTGGATCTCCGAGCACCGCTACCTGCACGCGCTCAACTACTGCATGCTGTTGCCGGGTCCGGAGGCGATCCAACTCGCCATTTACATCAGTTGGCTGATGCACGGCGTCAGGGGCGCGGTGATGGCCGGCGTGCTGTTCTTCCTGCCGGCCTTCGTGCTGCTTTCGCTGCTCGCCTGGATCTATCTTTCCTTCGGCGACGTACCGGCGGTGCAGGGCATTTTCTACGGGATCAAGCCGGCCGTGGTCGCCGTGGTGCTGTTCGCCGCCTGGCGCATCGGTTCGCGGTCGATCAAGAACGAGGTGCTGCTGGGCATTGCCGCACTGGCCTTCGTCGGCATCTTCTTCTTCAGGATCGACTTTCCGTGGATCGTGCTGGCGGCGGGCATTCTTGGCGCCATTGGCGGCAAACTGATGCCGACCAAGTTCAAGGCGGGCGGAGGCCATGGCGCCAGCAATGCCGCCTATGGCCCGGCGATCATCGACGATGACACGCCGCCACCGGCGCATGCGAAGTTCACCTGGGTCAAGCTTGCCACCACCGTTTTCGCCTTCGTCGCGATCTGGGCGGCGTCGATGCTGGCGATCAGCGGCAGCAAAGATCTCTACCACCTGGGCGAGTTCTTCACCAAGGCGGCCTTTCTCACCATCGGCGGCGCCTATGCCGTGCTGCCCTATGTCTATCAGGGTGCCGTGGAACATTTCGGCTGGCTCACCGGCCCGCAGATGATGGACGGCCTGGCGCTGGGCGAGACCACGCCGGGGCCGCTGATCATGATCGTCACCTGGGTCGGCTATCTGGGCGGCGTCACCAAGGCGGTGGCGGGCAATCCGGTGACGGCGGGCATTGCCGGCGCGGCGGTGGCGACCTTCTTCACCTTCCTGCCGTCCTTCCTGTTCATCCTTGCCGGCGGGCCGTTGATCGAGGCGACCCGCGGCGAGCTGAAATTCACCGCGCCGCTGACAGCAATCACGGCCGCCGTGGTCGGTGTCATCCTCAACCTTGCCACCTTCTTCGCCTGGCACACCTTCTGGCCCAAGGCGACGGACGCCGCGCCTTTCGCCGGCCCGTTCGACGCGATCCCGGTCGTCATCGCTGTCGTTTCGTTTGTTGCGCTGTGGAAGTACAAGGCCGACATCATGAAGGTGATCGGCGTCTGTGCCTTGCTGGGCTTGGCTCTGTCTTTCGTCCGCTAAGGAGAAAACCATGAAATGGATCACCCGCGAACGGCCGAAGATCGATCGCATTGCCTGCCCCTGGCTGGTGGCGCGTTTCATTGACGAAAGCCCGGAGTTCCTCTACGTACCGGGTAGGGACGTGATGAATATCGCCGCCGAGACCGGTGCGATCCCCTACGACGTGCCGGATGTCGAACTCGGCCACCATGGCGACCGGTGCAGTTTCGACGCCTTCATCGCCAAGTACGAACTGCGCGACGCGGCGCTCGACAAACTGGCGCTCATCGTTCGCGCCGCCGACTGTGGCGCACCGCAACTGGCAAAGGAAGCCGCGGGCCTGCTGGCGATCTCGAAGGGTTTGTCGCTCAATTTCAGCGACGACCACGAGATGCTCAAACACGGCATGGTGATCTACGATGCGCTCTATGCGTGGTGTGCGGATATGCCGATCAAGCAGGCCGACCGCCTGGTTGGCGGATTGTTGCCGTAGCTTTCTGCTCAGGTCAGGAGTCGGCGCCGGCGGGACGGCGAGGAAGGATCAACGTTGCGCGCAGGCCGCCCGTGGGGCAATTCTCAAGCCGCAATTGGCCACCGTGCAGCCGCGCTGCATCGCGGGCTATGGTCAGCCCCAGGCCGACACCGCCCGTCTCCCTGCTGCGCGAGGTCTCCAGCCGCACATAGGGCTCGACCACGCGCGCCAGATCGGCCTCCGCAATACCGGGGCCGCTATCCTCGATAATGAGCCGCAATTCCGTGGGCTTGTCCTCGATGACGATGCGGGCCGACTGGCCATACTTCACCGCGTTGTCGATCAGGTTGCCCAGCGCGCGCTTCAGGCTCGACAGCCGGCCGACGTAGGGCGCGACGACGCTGCCGGTCAGTGTCACCGGATGCTCCAGCGCCTGTTCGTCGGCCACCAGACTGTGCAGCAGCGCCTCGATGTCGATCGACTGGAGAGCTTCGTTCTCGCGCAGCCCGCGCAGGTAATCCAGCGTCGATTCCACCATGGCCTGCATGTCGTTGATGTCGGCGTTGATCTGTGCGCGCAGCGCTTCGTCATCCACCAGTTCGGCGCGCAGCCGCATGCGGGTCAGCGGCGTGCGCAGATCGTGGGAAACGGCGGCCAGCGCGCGGCCGCGCTCGGCGATCAGGCTTCGCAGGCGCTCCTGCATGCGGTTGAAGGCCTCCGCGGCGCGGCGCGTTTCGGTCGGCCCGGTCTCCGCCAGCGGCGGTGATTCCAGATCGCTGCCGAAGGCGTCTGCCGCCTCGGCCAGGCGCTGCAGGGGCCGCGTTACCAGGCGCACGGCGACGAGGGAAACCGCGATCACCGCCGCCAGCGTGATCAGCAGGTGAGTACCGAAGCGGCTCGGCAGGTCGGGCAGGTGGCTTTGCTGCATCATCATCGCCCGCTCGCCCATGTGCAGCCACATGCTGGCGAACTGGGCCGCCAGCAGACCGACGACGAGGATCAGCGTCAGGCGGCCGAACAGTGAAGCGGGCATTAGTCGCATGATGGTCTGCCCTCGACGCTGGTTGCCAGCACATAGCCCTCGCCGCGTACGGTCTGGATCAATTGCGGTTCGCGCTGTTCGTCGCGCAGCCGCTGCCGCAGCCGGCTCACCTGGACGTCGATGGCGCGGTCATACGGCTCCGCCTCGCGGCCGTGGATCAGCTCCACCAACTGGTCGCGGTTGAGTACGCGATTGGGATGTTCGAGCAGGATGCGCAGCAGCCGGTATTCGCCGCCGGACAGCGGCACCACCACGCCGTCGGGCGC
>JAPLQZ010000190.1 GCA_026399415.1 Rhodocyclales bacterium
GGCCGCCCGCGCCGCCATCGGCACCAGCGAGTGATCGGTCATGCCGGGCGACGTATTCGCCTCCAGGCAATAGCTGCGTCCCTCGTCATCCAGCATCAGGTCCATGCGTCCCCAGCCGCGCCCGCCGAGCACGGCGAAGGCACGCAGCGCCAGGTCGCGCATCTCGGCTTCGCGCTGCTCACCGAGGCCGCTGGGGATGCGGTACTCGGTGTCATCGCGCAGATACTTGGCCTCGTAGTCGTAGAACTCGGTCGCCGGCACGATGCGGATCACCGGCAGAGCCTGGCCCGTCACAATGCCGACGGTATACTCGCCGCCGGCCAGATACTGCTCGGCGATCACGCAGGAATCGAAGCGAGAGGCCAGTTCATGGGCGGCGCGCAATCCGCCCGCCCGGTTGACCTTGCTGATGCCGATGCTGGAGCCCTCGTTGGACGGCTTGACGAAAAGCGGCAGACCGAGACGCGCCTCAACCGCGGAGAAATCGCTGGCGGCATCGAGCACCACGTAATCCGGCACCGGCAGGCCCGTGGCCTGCCAGACCAGCTTGGAACGCCACTTGTCCATGGCCAGGGCGGAAGCCAGCACGCCGCTGCCGGTGTAGGGAATCGCCATCAGATCAAGCGCGCCCTGCAACGTGCCATCCTCACCGCCACGGCCATGCAGGGCGATGAAGACGCGCTTGAAGCCCTCGGCATGCAGCGCCTCGAGCGCCTTGTCTCGCGGATCGAAGCTGTGGGCATCGACGCCGGACGAACGCAGTGCGGCCAGCACCGCAGCACCGCTTTTCAGCGACACCTCGCGCTCGGCCGACTTGCCGCCCATCATCACCGCCACCTTGCCGAAATCCATCGAACCCCTTCTCAATCCTGCCCGGACTGCCTGTCAATCTCGCCCAGAATGCGCACCTCGCGAACCAGGGATACGCCAAACTTTTCCTCGACCTCCGCCTGAATCCGGCCGATTAGCATTTCTATCGCACTCGCCGTTGCATTGCCCTTGGGATTAACGATGAAATTCGCATGCTTTTCGGAAACCTGCGCGCCACCGATCTGTGTGCCCTTGAGACCCGCAGCTTCGATCAGGCGTGCGGCATGGTCGCCCGGCGGGTTCCTGAACACCGAACCGGCATTCGGCAACTGCAGCGGCTGGGTGGCAATGCGCCGCTCCAGCAGTTCGCGCAAACGCGCCCGCGCCACCTCGGCATCACCCGCCGGAAAGCGAAACCAGGCGCCGGCAAAAATTTCATCGCTGGCCTCCTTGAGGCCGACGTGGCGATAGCCGATGGCAAAATCTTGCGGGCTGCGGATGATCTGCTCGCCATTGCGATTCAGCATCAGCACCCGGTCCACATAGCGCCAGGTCTCACCGCCATGGCAACCGGCGTTCATCGCCAGCGCACCGCCCACGGTCCCGGGAATGCCCGCCAGAAACTCGGCCTCGGCGCAGGCCTGTTTGCCGACGAAGCGTGCCAGCTTCGGCGAGGCGACCCCGGCTTCGGCGTAAAAGCTGCCATCCGCTTCGCGGCGCAGGATATCCAGTACGCCATGGGTGAAGATCGCGGTGCCGTCGAAGCCGCCATCGCGCACCAGCAGGTTGCTGCCGAGGCCCACCATCAGCAGGGGCTCATCGAGGCGCAGGCGATGCAAAAAAATGGCGAGATCGGCGAGATCGGCCGGGAAAAATGCGCGCGCCACCGTCCCTCCGGCGCGCCACGAGACATGGCCCGCCATTGGTTCGTTTTCCTTCAGGATGCCGCGCAGGGCTTCAGCCATCGACTAACTTCCCCGGCACGCCGCCGATGGAACCGGCACCCATGGTGATCACCACGTCGCCGTCGCGCACCGTTGCCAGAATGGCGGCCGGCATGGCCGCGATGTCTTCGACGAAGATCGGCTCGACCTGGCCGGCAATGCGCAAGGCGCGCACCAGCGTGCGGCTGTCGGCGGCGATGATCGGCGCCTCGCCGGCGGCATACACTTCGCCGAGCACCAGGGCGTCAACCCCGCACAGCACTTTGACGAAATCCTCGAAGCAGTCCCGCGTGCGCGTGTAGCGATGCGGCTGAAAAGCCAGCACCAGCCGCCGGCCGGGGAAGGCGCCGCGCGCCGCGGCGAGGGTGGCCGCCATCTCCGCCGGATGATGGCCGTAATCGTCGACAAGGGTGAAGGTTCCGCCAGCGGGACAGCCAATCTCGCCGTACCGCTGGAAGCGCCGGCCGACACCTCTGAATTCAGCCAGCGCCTTGATGATCGCCGTGTCGCCAACGCCGACTTCTGTCGCCACCGCAATCGCTGCCAGCGCATTCAGGACGTTGTGGCGTCCCGGCAGATTGAGTACGATGGGTATACGGCTGACACCGCCATTGGTGCGCACGCAGGTAAAGCGCATGGCGCCGCCCTCTGCCACCACGTCTTCGGCGCGGAAATTGGCGTCGAGGTCTATGCCGTAGGTGACGATCTGCTTTGCCACGCGAGGGATGATCTCGCGCACATTGGGATCGTCGCCGCACACCACGGCGACACCATAGAACGGCAGGCGGTGGAGAAAATCGACAAAGGCCTGCTTCAGCCGACCGAAATCGTGGCCGTAGGTTTCCATGTGGTCGGCATCGATGTTGGTCACCACCGAAACCACGGGCGACAGGAACAGGAAGGAGGCGTCCGACTCGTCGGCCTCGGCCACCAGGAATTCGCCGCTGCCCAGCTTCGCGTTGGCCCCCGCCGAGTTCAGCCGGCCGCCGATGACGAAGGTTGGATCGAAGCCACCCTCGGCCAGGCAACTGGCGACCAGGCTGGTGGTCGTGGTCTTGCCATGCGTCCCGGCAATCGCGATGCCCTGCTTGATGCGCATCAGCTCGGCCAGCATCTGCGCGCGCGGCACCACCGGCACGCGCCGCTCGCGCGCCGTGATCACTTCCGGGTTGTCTTCGCCCACGGCAGTCGACACCACTACCGCATCGGCCGCCGAGACGTTCCGCGCGCTATGGCCAATAGCTATGCGTATGCCCTGCGCCGCCAGGCGCCGCGTCGTCGCACTCTCGCTGAGATCGGAACCGCTGACCTCGTAGCCCTGATTCGCCAGCACCTCGGCGATGCCCGACATGCCCGAACCGCCGATGCCGACAAAGTGAATGCGTTTGACTTTGTGTTTCATGGAGAAGTCCTTTGCGGCGAGATCCTGCTTGTCATTTGACCAACTCCGCACAAGCCTGCGCCACCGCTGCCGTGGCTTCCGGCCGCGCCAGCGCGCGCGCCTTTTCGGCCATTTGGGTGAGTTGCTGACGCGACAGATTTCTCATCTCGGCCAGATGCTCCGGCGTCAGTTGGTCCTGCGGCAGCAGGATCGCCGCCCCGGCGGTGCTGAGGAAGCGCGCGTTCGAAGTCTGGTGGTCATCCACCGCGTGCGGAAAAGGCACCAGCAAGCTGGCGACACCCGCCGCCGCCAGTTCGGCCACGGTCAATGCGCCGGCGCGACAGATCACCAAGTCGGCCCAGTCATAGGCCCCGGCCATGTCATTGATGAAGGCCACGCAGTCGGCCTTGACACCCGCCGAAATGTAGAGTGCGCATAACGAACAGTCGGCGCTGGCAATACGGCGATTTCGGGGCGCACCGGATTCCCCACCCAGCAGCCATGCGTCAGCGCGTCAGGAAAGCCGGTCAGAATGCGGTCGGCGACCTTCGCCAGCACCCTGTTGGCGAGGCCGGCCACCGAATTCTGCTCATGCAGCAGCAGCGGAATACCCCGCAGCGACGCCATCATGCCACCGGGAAAGCTGACATAGCCGCCCATGCCCAGCACTACATCGGGCTTGATGCGCTTGAGCTGCGACCATGCCTGGCCGAAGCCGCGCAGCAGATTGAAGGGCAGCAGCAGCTTGCGCAGCAGGCCCTTGCCGCGTAGGGCAGAAAAGCGCACCCAGACCATCTCGTAACCGCGACCTGCGGTCAGTTTTGCTTCCATGCCACCCGGATTTCCCATCCAGGCAATCTTCCATCCTTCGGCCTGCAAATAGTCAGCCACCGCCAGCCCCGGCATGATGTGCCCGCCCGTGCCTCCGGCCATGACGAGCAATTTCCTGCTCATACTTGCTGGCCCCGCATCAACTGTCTATTCTCCCAGTCCACCCTCAACAATATGCCAAGTGCCAGGCAGTTGGCGACGATGCCCGAGCCGCCGAAGCTCATCAGCGGCAGGGTCAGTCCCTTGGTCGGCAGCAGGCCCATGTTCACGCCCATGTTGATGAAGCCCTGCACGCCGAGCCAGATGCCGATGCCTTGCGCGACCAGGCCGGAATGTACGCGGCCCAGCACCAGCGCCTGACGGCCGATGGTAAAGGCGCGTTGCACCAGCAAAGCAAAGAGCCCGACCACGACGCAGACGCCGGCAAAACCGAGTTCCTCGGCGATCACCGCCAAGAGAAAGTCGGTGTGCGCCTCCGGCAGATAGAACAGCTTCTCGACGCTGGCCCCGAGACCGACGCCGAACCACTCGCCGCGGCCGAAGGCGATCAGCGCGTGCGAGAGTTGGTAGCCTTTGCCGAAGGCATCCTGCCAGGGATCCATGAAACCGAAGATGCGCTCGCGGCGATAGGGCGAAACCCAGATCATGACGACGAAGCTGACCGTCAGGACCACCACCAGCACGCCGAACACCCGCGCGTTGATGCCGCCGAGAAACAGGATGCCGGTGGCAATGCAGAGGATCACCACCAGCGCACCGAAATCCGGCTCTCTCAGCAGCAGGGCTCCCACCAGCACCATGACCAGCGCCATCGGCCCGAAGCCGCGCAGGAAACTGCCCATGTCGTCCAGCTTGCGCGTGGTGTAGTCGGCAGCGTAAAGCACGACGAACAGCTTCATCAACTCGGACGGCTGCAGGTTGATCGGACCCAGGCCGATCCAGCGCTGGGCGCCATTGACGGAACGGCCGACATGGGGAATCAGCACCAGCAATAGCAAAGCAACTCCGGTCAGAAACAGCCAGGGTGCCGCCTGCTGCCACAGCCGCAGCGGAATCTGGAAAGCCATCAGGCCCGCCACCAGTCCGACCGTGAGAAAGACCGCGTGACGAAGCAGGAAATAGGCCGACTGGTTGCCGGTGAAGCGGCTGCCCTCGGCCATTGCGATGGACGACGAATACACCATCACCAGCCCCAGCAGGAGCAATCCCACGGCCGGCCACAGCAACAGCCCGTCGAGTTCGGCTGGCGCATGATGAGCGGGCGTAGCGTAGGCACGACTCACGGGGCTTTCTCCAGCGCGCGCACCGCGGCGACAAATACCTGTGCCCGATGTTCGTAGTTGCGGAACATGTCAAAGCTGGCACACGCCGGCGACAGCAGCACGGCATCGCCGGCCTGGGCCAGCGCGCGGGCACGCCGCACGGCATCGTCCATATCGGCGGCGGTTTCGACCGGGACTCCGGCCGCTTCGATGGCCTTGCCGATCAGCGGACCGTCGCGGCCGATCAGGATCACTGCACGGGCGTGCTTCGCCACGGCCTCGCGCAGCGGCGAAAAATCCTGTTGTTTGCCGTCGCCCCCAGCGATGACAACGGACTTGCAGCCGACGCCACCACCCAAACCCGCGAGCGCCGCGACCGTGGCGCCGACGTTGGTGCCCTTGGAATCGTCGTACCAGATCACACCGTCCAACTCCGCAATCTTCTCGACCCGATGCGGCAGGCCGCGGAAACTGTGCAAGGCCGGCAGCAAGTCCTCGGCATCGAAGCCGAGCGCGCTGCACAGCGCCAGCGCGGCCATCGCGTTGGCCGCATTGTGCAAGCCGGCCAGTGGCAACTCGGAGACCGGCAGCAACAGGCGCTGACCCTGCGCCAGCCAGGCCTCGCCCCGCTGCAGGCGCAGGCCGAAGTCCTCGTCGCCAGCCGGTGCATCGAGGCCGAAGCTGATGATGTGGCGATCAGCCAGCGCCATCCGGCACACGCGCGGATCGGCGCGATTGAGCACCTGGACACCAGGCGCCCCGTCGGCGCTCTGAAAGATCCTGGCCTTGGCCGATGCGTATTCGTCCAGATCGATGTAGCGATCGAGATGGTCATCGGAGATATTGAGCACGGTCGCCGCGGCGGGATTCAGTGTCTCGGTCGTTTCCAGCTGGAAACTCGATAGTTCAAGGACCCAGATCTGCGGCAGCGCATCCGCATCCTGCGCATCCATCAAGGCACTCAGGGCCGCCGGTGAAATATTGCCGGCGACGCCCACCGTCTTGCCCGTGGCGCGCAGCAGGTGTCCGGTCAGAGCCGTGACGGTGGTCTTGCCGTTGGTGCCGGTAATGGCCAGCACCGGGGGGGGCACGCCCAGGCTGCGCAAGCCCTGCGCAAACAATTCGATCTCGCCCAGCACCGGAATTCCGGCGGCGCGCGCATGGGTCACCACCATCAGGCCACCCGACAGTCCCGGCGACAGAACCAGCAGGTCGATGCCATCGAGCAGCGCCTTGTCGAATTCGCCGAATCGAAAGTCGGCGCTGGTGACACGGCGCCGCAATTCGTCCAGATACGGCGGCGCCGCGCGCGTATCGGCCACGCGCAGCCGCGCACCCTGGCGCGCGCACCAGCACGCCGCGGCCAGGCCTGATTCGCCGAGGCCGAGCACGAGTACGTGTTTGCCGTTCAATTCCATTAGCGAATCTTCAAGGTCGATAGCCCGAACAGCACCAGCAGGATGGTGATGATCCAGAAGCGCACGACGACCTGCGTCTCCTTCCATCCGGTCTGCTCGAAGTGATGATGCAGCGGCGCCATGAGCAGAATCCGCCGGCCTTCGCCATAGCGCTTCCTGGTGTATTTGAAGTAGCCGACCTGGAGCATCACCGACAGGGTCTCGGCGACGAACACGCCACCCATGATGAACAGAACGATCTCCTGCCGCGCCACCACCGCCACCGCGCCGAGCGCCGCACCGAGAGCCAGCGCACCGACGTCGCCCATGAACACCTCGGCGGGGTAGGCGTTGAACCACAGGAAACCGAGTCCGGCGCCCGCCAGCGCCCCGCAGAAAACCGTCAGTTCACCGGCGCCGGGGATGTAGGGCATCAGCAGGTATTTCGAGAACACCGAGTTGCCGGCGACATAGGTGAAGATGCCCAGCGCCGCGCCGACCAGTACCGTCGGCATGATGGCCAGGCCATCGAGACCGTCGGTCAGGTTCACCGCATTGCTGCTGCCGACAATCACCAGATAGGTCAGCAGAATGAAGCCGAACATGCCCAGCGGATAGGTCACGCTCTTGAAGAAGGGCACGATCAGCGCCGTCTGCGTCGGCAGTTCCAGCGTGAAGCCGCTCGACACCCACTGGAAAAACAGTTGGACCACTTTTTCGTTGTTGGGCGCCGATATCGAAAATGCCAGATAGATCGCGGCGATCAGGCCTATCACCGACTGCCAGAAAAACTTTGCCCTGGCCGACAGCCCGTCGGGATTGCGATAGACCACCTTGCGCCAGTCATCCACCCAGCCCACCGCGCCGAAGCCGAGGGTGACGATCAGCACGATCCAGATGAAGCGGTTGGAAAGATCGGCCCACAGCAGCGTGGACACACCGAGCGAAATCAGGATCAGCGCGCCACCCATGGTCGGCGTGCCGGCCTTGACCAGATGCGTCTGCGGCCCGTCGCTGCGCACCGACTGGCCGATCTTCTTCGCTGCCAGCCAGCGGATCACCGCCGGACCGAAAACGAAGGAGATGGTCAGCGCGGTCATGGTGGCCAGCACCGCGCGCAAGGTGATGTAGCCGAAGACATTGAAGCCGCGAACATCCCTGGCCAGCCATTGGAAGAGTTCAAGCAGCATTCGAAACTCCTTCGTCTACGATCGCGCCGACGACGCGCTCCATGCGCATGAAGCGCGAACCCTTGACCAATACCGTGGTCTGCGGGTCAAGTTCGGCCAACAGCGTTTTGACCAGATCGTCGAGGCGCAGAAAGTGCTGGCCGCCTTCGCCAAAGTTGTGCGCCGCGGCCACCGACATCTCACCCAGGCAGAGCAGGCGGTCGATGCCGTGGCTCTTGGCGTAGCCGCCGATCTCGTCGTGAAACTGGCCGGCGGCAGCGCCTGCCTCGCCCATGTCGCCCATGACCAGAATGCGTTTGCCGGGCACGGAGGCCAGCACATCGACAGCAGCACGCATCGAATCCGGATTGGCGTTGTAGCTGTCATCCACCACCAGCGCACCCTTGCGCCCGGAACGCCGCTGCAAACGGCCCTTGATTCCGGCGAACCCTGCCAGCCCCTGTCTGACTGCCTCAAGCGACGCTCCTGCCAACAGTGTCGCTGCCGCTGCGGCGCAGGCATTGCGGGCGTTGTGACATCCGGGCACCGCTAGCATCACATCAATTTCTCCCCAGGACGTCGCCAGGTGCAGTTGTCCGCCCAGACCATGACTGGTGAACTCGCCGCGTATGTCAGCCGGCTGGTCAAGACCGAAGCTCAACTGACGGCGATCTCTCGACAGTTCACGCCAGATGCCCACCTGCGCATCGTCGGCGTTGAACACGGCGACGCCGTCGGCAGGTAGCCCGACGAAAATTTCACCCTTGGCCAGCGCGACATCCTGCACCGATCCAAGGCCTTCCAGATGTGCGCGCTGGGCGTTATTTACCAGTGCCACGGAAGGTTGCGCGAGGCGCGCCAGATAGTCGATCTCTCCTGCGTGATTCATACCCATCTCGATGATCGCCGCGCGGTGTGACTCACGCAACTTGAGCAGGGTCAGCGGCAGGCCGATTTCGTTGTTAAGGTTGCCGACCGTGGCCAGAACCGCATCGGCTGCGTTGTCGAAATGCGCACGCAGAATCGCCGCGCACATTTCCTTGACCGTGGTCTTGCCGTTGCTGCCGGTGACACCGATCAGCGGAATGGTGAAGCGGCCGCGCCACTGCGCCGCCAGCGCGCCGAGAGCCAGGCGCGTGTCGGTGACGCAGATCAGCGGCAGATCGGGATGGGCGGCGGCGAATTCCTGATCAACCATTGCGCCCGTGGCGCCGCGCGCCAGGACGTCGCTGACATAGGCGTGGCCATCGAAGTTTTCACCCTTCAGGGCGACGAACAGTTCGCCGGCGACAATGCTGCGCGAGTCGGTAGACACGCCGCTGAAGCCGGCGTCGGCGCCTTGCGCGCTGGCGCCAATGGCTTTGGCGGCCTCATGTATGCGCATCATCATGATCGCCGTCCCGCGAGCGCCGACTGTGCCGCCTCGATGTCGGAGAAGGGATGCCGCACGCCGGCAATTTCCTGATAGGGCTCGTGCCCCTTGCCGGCGAGCAGGATCACGTCGCGCACACCTGCTTCAGCCACCGCATCGGCGATGGCACGCCCGCGGTCGGACTGGACCAGGGGAGGTCGCTTGAGACCTGCAAGTATGTCGGCGATGATGGCTTGCGGGTCTTCGCTGCGCGGATTGTCGCTGGTGACTACGACGCTATCGGCCAGACGCTCGGCGATCGCGCCCATTTGCGGCCGCTTGCCGGTATCGCGCTCGCCGCCGCAACCGAAAACACAAATCAGACTACCGCCACGCGCAACCGCGGTTTCACGCAAGACGGTCAGCGCCTTTTCCAGCGCGTCCGGCGTGTGGGCATAGTCGACCACGATCAGCGGCTCATCCCGTCCGCCCAGCGCCTGCATGCGGCCCGGCGGCGGGTGGATGCTGCGCAACGCTGCAGCGATATCCTCAAGACATTCGTTGCGTGTCAGCAGGACGCCGATTACGGCGAGCAGGTTGGAGACGTTGAAGCGACCCACCACCGGTGCCGTGAAATACACACCACGCAGATCGAACTCGATGCCGGCGGTGCTCATGATCAGATTTTCTGCGCGCAGGATTTCATCGGCACTGTGTTTGTCAGCATCAAGCAGCGTATAGCCGATGGTGCGCACGCGGCCCTTGAGCTTTGCGGCGAGGTCCAGCCCGACCGGGTCGTCGAGATTGAGCACGGCGGCAGCAAGACCGGGGGCGAGAAACAGCCTTTCCTTCGCCGACGCATAGGCA
>JAPLQZ010000030.1 GCA_026399415.1 Rhodocyclales bacterium
ACTGGGCCGGCAGATCGCCGTACCGCCAGCGCCGACTCTTGTCATCACCTGCGGTGTGTCGGGTTCAGGCAAGACCACCGCCAGCACGGCGCGGCTGCTCGATCCGACGCAAGCAGTGGCCGGCAGCATCGTGCGTCTGCGCTCGGACGTCGAACGCAAACGCCTGTTCGGACTGGCGCCGCAGGACAAGAGCGGCTCGACGCCGGACGGTGGAATCTACACGGCAGAGGCGACGGCGCGCACCTATGACCGGCTGCACGCACTGGCCCGCGCTCTCCTCGTCGCCGGCTGGCCGGTGATTGTCGATGCCGCCTTCCTGCGGCGTGAGGAACGCACCGCCTTCCGCACTCTGGCAAACGAACTTGGCGCCGGCTTCGGCATCCTCGCCACCGCGGCCCCCGCCGCAGAACTGCACCGCCGCCTGATGGCGCGCGTCGGTGACGCATCGGAGGCAACCGTGGCGGTGCTCGAAAAGCAGCAGATCTGGTTCGAGCCGCTGGACGACAGCGAACGCGCCTGCGCCATCGGCCCCTGAGTTGACTTCGGAATGTTCGCGGGCAGGTCAGTTGGACATCAGCACCGGCGCGGTCATGTGCTGCAGTATGTAGCGGGTGCCGGCACCCCGGCTGAGATACGGAAAGCCGATCTGGCCGTGGGCGCCCATTACCAGCAGGTCGGCGCCACGGTCGGTAATCCGGTTGAGCAGCATGTCCATGATGTCGAAATCCTGCACCAGCAGCACTTCGGTTTTGGCCTTGATGCCGTGGGTCGCAAGATGGAGCGCGACCTCGGCGCAGGATGCATCGCCATCTTCGCGGCGGGCGGCAAAAGACAGGACCATGGCGTCATCGCAGTCCTCGATCAGCGGCAGGGCGTCGTTGAGGGCGTGGGCGGCCTCGCGCGAGTCGTTCCATGCGATCAGCACACGCTTGCCGACTTCGGTGAAGTTGCCGGCGTAAGGAACAACGAGCACCGGCCGGCCGCAACCGATGATCACCTCCCTGGCGAAGTCCTCCGGCACGTGGGCGGTGGCCCGGTGGTCATGCTGGCCGAGCACGACCAGGTCGGCATGGCGGGCGCGGTCGGTAAATTGACGCAGCACTTCGACATCGCTGCCGCGGTTGATGTCGTGCCATTCGGCGCGGGGCAAGCCGGCAGTGGCTTTCTCGAACGCGGCCTGGCTGGCCTCGCGCGCTGCGACGTAATCCTGGCTGGGCCAGGAGGCAACCACGCCGACTTGTTGTGGCTGGCCTCGCTGTCCGAACACTCCTACCAGCCGCGCCTGGTGCCGGCGTGCCAGCCATACCGCCAGTTCAAGCCGGGCTGCGGTGCGTTCACCCTGGTCCAGATGGACCATCAAGTTCTTCAGCGACATGATCAATAGCTCCTGTTTTCGTCTTGGAATAAAAACCCGGGCTTTGCCTGCCCGCAAGTCGTATTGCACAGGCCTCAGTATAGGCTCGCGGCATTGCGGGCGGAATGACCGCGACGGAAGCGCACTCGATCACCGGCATTCCTCCGGGAACATATCCCGCCAGGGGATACCGTCTCGCCCGTTCCGGGCGAGACATAAAAAACAACGGGCGCCCCGGTCAGGACGCCCGCTGCAAACTGCATTTCGCCCTGGCAGGGCGGCAGACTTACTGACTCAGATAGTCGGTCAC
>JAPLQZ010000216.1 GCA_026399415.1 Rhodocyclales bacterium
GAACGTGTCTTCCGACATCGATCTGATCTTTGTTTATCCCGAGGATGGCGAGACTGACGCAGTTAACGCAACTTCGCGGTCGATATCCAACTTCGAATTTTTCACGCGCCTCGGACGCAGCCTGATCAATGCCATTGCCGAGGCGACGGAAGACGGTCGGGTGTTTCGCGTCGATATGCGTTTGCGGCCCAACGGCGAATCGGGACCGCTGGTGTGCTCCTTCGATATGCTGGAGAACTACTTGATCACCCAGGGCCGTGAATGGGAACGCTATGCCTGGATCAAGGCGCGACCCCTGACGGGAACTCGCCACAATGAGCTGGAAAGCATCCGCCTGCCCTTCGTCTTTCGCAAGTATTTCGATTTCGGCGCCATCAATGCGATGCGCGACCTCCATGCGCAGATTCGCCGCGAAGTGGCCAAGAAGGACATGGCCGACAACGTCAAGCTCGGTCCCGGAGGAATTCGCGAAATCGAGTTCATCGCCCAGGTGTTCCAGTTGATTCGCGGCGGACGCGATACGCCCTTGCAGATCAAGCCGACGCAGACGGTGCTGAAACTGCTGGCCGAGCGCGGGATTCTGAGTCCGGATGCTGCCAAGGAGCTTGCGTCTGCCTACATTTTCCTGCGCCGCCTCGAACATCGTCTGCAATATCTCGATGACGCCCAGACGCACAGCCTGCCAACGGTTGCCGGCGATCGCCAACTCGTGGCGAAGGCCATGGGTTTCGCCAGTTTCGGGGCCTTGCTCGAGGAACTCGACGACCATCGCGCTACGGTGTCGCGCCACTTCGAGCAAGTGTTCGCCGACCCGAATCATGGCCAGCACGCCCTCGCCGGACTTTGGCATGATGCCGGCGGCGAGGCGCAGGAAGAAAGCTTCGAGCGCCTCGGTTACCGCAATCCGCCGGCGGCCGCGCAACGCATGGCCGCGCTGCGTGCGGGGCCGCTCTACCAGCAGATGTCACAGGACATTCGCGGCCGTTTCGATGTTCTCGTGCCGCGACTGATCGAGGCAGCGGCCGCTTTGCCGAACCCGGATGAAACGCTCTCGCGCGGCGTCGATCTGCTCGAATCCATTTCACGGCGCGCCGCCTACCTGGCCTTGCTGCAGCAGTATCCGCAGACCCTGCAGAAGGTTGCGCAACTAGTCAGCAGTTCGAGTTGGGCCGCAAGCTACCTGCAGCGTCATCCGATCCTGCTCGATGAACTGCTCGATCCGCGCCTGCTCGATGCCGTGCCCGACTGGCCGGCCTTCCGCGCTCAACTGTCGGCGCGGCTCGAGGAACTCGAGCCCGATACCGAACAACAGATGGACACCCTGCGCGAAGTGCATCACGCCCAGGTTTTCCGCTTGCTGACGCAGGATATCGCCGGCCTGCTGACCGTCGAAAAGCTGGCCGATCACCTGTCGGAACTCGCCGATGTTCTGCTTGATGCCGCAATCAGTCGGGCATGGAAGAAAATGCCGAAGCGCCACATCGAGACGCCCAGATTCGCTGTCATCAGCGGGGACGCGGCTCAATACCTGGCTTTCGCTGCAAACCTCGGCCGGGCAGTTGTTCGAGACCGACCTGCGGCTGCGTCCCAACGGCGACTCCGGCCTGGTGGTGAGTTCGATCGAAGCCTTCCGCCAGTACCAGCTCGAATCGGCCTGGGTCTGGGAGCACCAGGCCTTGACTCGCGCCCGCTTTTCGGCCGGCGACCGGGCGGTGGGCGATGCCTTCGAGCGCATCCGCTGCGAAGTGCTGCGGCAACAGCGCGATCTCGCCAAGCTGCGCGAGGAAGTGCTGGCCATGCGGCAGAAGATGGTCGATGCGCACGGCACCAAAGGCGACCAGCGCGAGCGCGTATTCGATCTCAAGCATGATCCCGGCGGGCTGGTCGATGTCGAGTTCGTCGTCCAGTATCTGGTGCTCGGATATTCACATCGGCACGCCGAACTCACCGGCAATCTGGGCAACATCGCGCTGCTGAAAATCGCCGCCGGTCTCGGCCTGATCCCGGAGGGTCTCGCCGAGGAAGTGCGCAATGCCTATCGCGACTACCGCCGCATGCAGCACGCGCTGCGCCTCAACGGCGCCCGCCCCCGGGTTGCGCCCGAGTTGGTGCAGCAGCGGGTGGATGCGGTGCGCGCGTTGTGGCGTGTCGTGTTCGATGCCGGGCAACGATGATGAACGAAGTGATCGAGATTTGGCCGATCAAGCGCAATCCCCGTGAAGACTGGGCCAGGGATAGTCAGCGCATTGCCGAGGCGGGCGACGATGTGCTGGCGTGGCCGGAGTTCGGCAACGAAGGTGATCAGGAACGGGTCTGGGATGATGATGGAAGTTAGCGCAAGGGTGATTGGTCTCTCCTGTTGTCGCCGTGCCACCAGCACCGACTTTTGAGATTCCGTCAATCCCGCGGCTCTGCATGCCTTGAATTCCGCTTCGTGGGCCGGCGTCAGACAACGCCACCGGACGACCCCCGGCGAACCTTCCGCGCTCGGCGGAACAGATGAGAATCAAACCCAACCTTCGATGTCGGCTAGCCTAAGCGGATTAATGACGAGACTCTGAGCTGATTCAGGGATAATGGCTACATGCATACCGTTCAGTCCATAGACGAGCGCCGACAAAACGTTGCGGCCCTCATTTCGCCCACGCGGAAGTCAGAGCTCGGCCAGTTCATGACGTCTTCGCGTATTGCAGGGTTCATGGCTGGTATGTTTAGCAATTTGCAGGGAAGGAATATCCGATTGCTGGACGCGGGCGCGGGCATAGGGTCGCTTACGGCAGCCTTTGTTCAAAGAGCCGCCGAGGATCGCCCTGCATCACTGTCCCTGTCCGCATGGGAAATCGATCCATTAATGCGTGGGCATCTGTTAGAAACTTTGGACGGATGTCGCCAACTGTTGGAGAAATCTGGCACACAAGCGATAGTGGAAATCCATCCAGAGGACTTCATCCTTGATGCATGTCGGCACGTCGGCCATATGCAGCCACCGCGATTCTCACATGCTGTCCTCAATCCGCCATATCGCAAGTTAAGCAGCAACTCGACGCATCGGAGAATGCTACGCACCGTCGATATCGAAACATCAAATTTCTACACGGCGTTCGTCGCACTGTCGATGTTGATGTTGGAAAGCGGAGGAGAGCTTGTTGCTATTACGCCCCGTAGCTTTTGCAATGGCACGTATTTCAAACCCTTCCGTAAGATGCTTTTTCAACTTGCTGCGTTGCGTAGGGTGCACGTCTTTGAGTCGCGAGATCACGCATTTCGGGGTGATGAAGTACTTCAGGAAAACATCATCTTCCATTTAGTGAAGGGGGCGCGACAGGGCGAGATCGTTCTATCGAGCAGCAGTGATGCCAGTTTCTCTGATTTAACCGAAAAGATGGTTTCATTTGCCAACATAGTTGGTGTGGATGACGAAGATCGCATCATCCACCTTCCGACCGAAAGCGAGGAATCCGGGCTTGATGATCTGATGCTACGGTTTCCGTTCTTCCTTGCGGATTTGGGTATTGGGGTATCTACCGGCCCCGTCGTCGATTTCAGAATGAAAGCCCATCTCCGAGATTCTGTTAGCGAGGGTTCCGTACCGCTGATCTATTGTTTGAATTTCACGGATGGGTTTGTCTCATACCCAAAGCCAAGCAAAAAGCAGTGTGCGCTCACGGCGAACGAAGAGACAGCAAAATGGCTTATGCCATCTGGGCATTATGTTTTGGTCCGAAGGCTGTCCTCTAAAGAGGAAAAGCGAAGGCTTGTGCCAGCGGTGTTCGATCCGACCCGAGTTCCAGGACGAAACATCGGATTCGAGAATCACCTGAATGTTTTTCACGAGGGCAAACAAGGACTACCACCATTCATTGCTAGGGGGCTCGCCGTGTATTTAGGGTCGACGTTCGCCGACAAGTGGTTCCGCAGGTTCAGTGGGCACACCCAGGTAAACGCCGGAGACTTGCGCGCACTGCGATACCCAAGTCGGGCCACGTTGGAATCATGGGGAAGGAATGTCGGCGACAGACTTCCATTGCAGATGGCGATCGACGCCATGGTCGAAGGGTGATTTGTGTTGAACAGAAAAATTGTCCAAGCAGTTGATGCCTTGACCCAAATGGGGCTGCCAGACGGGCAACAAAACGAGCGTTCAGCATTGTCGCTACTGGCTTTGGTTCAACTGCGAAAGCGCGGCTCGTGGCAAGCCCTATCCGAACCTTTGCTAGGAATTAGAGCCATCCTCGACTTCTGTCGAAACGATTTCGGTAAGCCTTATGCCGAGAATTCACGCGAGTCTTTTCGCAAGGAAACCATGCATCAATTCGTCGCAGCGGGTGTTGCGCTTCAGAATCCGGACGACCCAGATCGTGCGCCCAACAGCCCGAAGTGGTGTTACCAAGTATCTCCCGAAGCACTGAGACTTCTATCCACCTACGGAACCGAGAGCTGGAAGTCTGAGTTGAGGGTTTGGCACGCGGGTGTTAAGGCCCTTGGTGAGCGCTACCGCATGGTCAGAGATATGCATATGGTTTCCTGCATGCTACCCGATGGATCAAAGCTCGCCCTTTCACCTGGCGAACACAGTGTCCTCATAAGAAACATCATTGAACAGTTCGCGCCGCGCTTCGCACCAGGTGGCCGAGTGGTTTATATCGGCGACACGGGCAACAAAGGAGTTGCCTTCGATGAACCAAATCTTGCTGCGCTTGGCGTCATCGTTCATGAGCGCGGAAAGATGCCAGACGTCGTAATTCACCATGAGGCAAGGAACTGGCTCTTGCTCGTCGAGGCGGTAACAAGTGTTGGTCCGATGGATGGAAAACGCCACGCGGAATTGGCAAAATTGTTTGGAGCGTCGAAGGCCGGACTGGTATACGTGACATCTTTTCCAGACAGAACGCTGATGAAGAAGTTTTTGAGCGAAATCGCATGGGAGACTGAGGTTTGGGTCGCGTCCGACCCCGATCATTTGATTCATTTCAACGGCGACAGGTTTCTCGGTCCGCACTAATTTAATTGCAAAACGAAAAGGGGCCAGGGTCGCGGTTATTTGGGCGATGTCGAGCAGCAATGCTGCGTAGCTCCGTGACTGATACCTCGATGCGTTTGGATTTACTTGCAGGGCTAGCGTCGGCGGGATGGTCGGGGCGGTGGCCCTTGAGAGCCGCCGAAACGAGGAGCCGTGACAGGGGAAGTCCGCAGGCGTTGTCCGACGACGATGCCGGCATCATCGGCATCGGCTAGTTTAGCCAGCGGCCTGGCGCGGCCCCGCAGTGAGGGAAGCCGCAGGCCGGCGAACCGGGGCCGGCGCTGCGACCGTCCCGCTGGCGCGGAACCCCGAAGAATCGCCGTATCGCCAGCGCCGACTTTTTGCGGCAATATGTCATTAAGATCGCAGGCGTTCCGGGGAAGACTCCCGAACAACCCATAAAGCCGCTTTTCTTCTTCCGTCGTCTATCCGCCAATCAACTGGACAGCCTCGGCCGGCGCGACGATTCGAATGCCCTGATACTCGCCGCCCAAACCGAGCAGATGCTGGTCGCCGGAGACGATCAACTCGGCATTGGCCGCCAAGGCACAGGCGAGCACTTGGTCATCGTCGGCGTCATTGGGCACTACGCGCGGCACGGCTACCGGCTGCACCACGATGGCCACGTTCAGATACCGTGCGAGCAGGTCGTCCAGTGTCATGCCGCTGCGGACGATGGGGCGGGCGAGCTTCGGCGTGTTCAAAGTGGCTGTCAGCTCGGCCAGCAGCGCCGGGCTGGTATAGAGCGTCACCCGCCCGAGTGCGGCGGCCTCCAGCAAACGTCCGGGATTGCCCATCCACAACAGACCCGACACCACTACATTGGTGTCAGTGACCAGCCGCACCCGACGCCTTTCGTGCCGCGCGCACCGCGGCTACTTCCTCGGCGATTTCCTCTTCGGTGAGCGGCGGTACATTCGCCTCGCGCAGCCGAGCCATCGCGTCGAGCAGACGCTTGCCGGCCTCGCGTCGCACCGCCTCCTCGATCAGGCGGCCGATGGCCTGGTCGGAGAGAAGTCCTGCCCGTTGTGCTTCCAGCGCCACCTGGTCCGGTAGATTCAGCTTCAAGTCCAAAGTTGTCATGAGTTGGTTCCTTATATCGGGCGATCCGCGCCTTTCAATACCGATCATGTTACCGGACTCTCTCATTGAAGCCTACCGCGCCGGCAACCGCTGTCGAATACCGCCGTGTCGCCCGCGCCGGCTCTTCTCGCTGGCCGGGTAAAATCTCGCTCATTCTCACCAGCATCATTCCCGCATCAAGGACAACCATGCCCGTCAATTACGCCACCCCCGCCCCTGAAGCCCTGTTTCCCGTCGCCGGTGTCCGCCTTGGCACGGCGGAGGCGGGCATCCGCAAGAAGGACCGGCGCGACCTGACGCTGATCGAGTTTGCGCCCGGCAGCCGCGCCGCCGGCGTGTTCACGCAAAATCGCTGTTGCGCGGCACCCGTTACCGTATGCCGCGCGCATCTTGCGAGCGACAGCAGCATTCGCGCGCTGGTGATCAACACCGGCATTGCCAACGCCGCCACCGGCGAGCAGGGCATGCGGGCGGCGCGCGATACCTGCGACGCGGTGGCGGCGATGCTCGGTTGCGAGGCGCATGAAGTGCTGCCGTTTTCGACCGGCGTGATCCTCGAACATCTGCCGGTGGAACGTCTGATCGCCGGCTTGCCGGCGGCGCAGACCGATCTTGCGCCAGACCATTGGCATGCCGCCGCCCACGCCATCATGACCACTGATACCGTGGCCAAGGCCGCCAGTCGCCGTGTTGCCAGCGCCGACTCTTCAGTGACCGTCACCGGCATCAGCAAGGGCGCCGGCATGATCCGCCCCAACATGGCAACCATGCTCGGCTTTGTCGCCACCGATGCCGGCATTGCTCCATCGCTCTTGAAGAAGCTGGCGAAAGACGCCGCCGATGCCTCGTTCAATTGCATCACGGTGGATGGCGACACCTCGACCAACGATTCCTTCGTCGTCATTGCGACGGGCGCCTCGGGTTGCACGATAGCCAGCGAATCGTCGCCGAACTGGCCGGCGGTGCGCGATGCAGTGATCGGTGTGGCGCGGGAACTGGCGCAGGCCATCGTGCGCGACGGCGAGGGCGCCACCAAGTTCATCACGGTCGCTGTCGAAGGCGGCAAGAGTGTCGAGGAGTGCCGCCTGGTGGCGTATGCCATCGGCCATTCGCCTCTGGTGAAGACGGCCTTCTTTGCTTCCGACCCGAATCTGGGCCGCATCCTCGCCGCCATCGGCTACGCCGGCATCGCCGATCTGGATGCGGCCGGCGTGCGCGTCTGGTTGGGCAGTGGCGGTGAGGAAGTGCTGGTTTCCGAAAACGGTGGGCGGGCCGTCAGTTACCGCGAAGACGACGGCTCGCGCATCATGCAGGCGGCGGAGATTACGGTCCGCGTCGACCTCGGACGCGGTGTTGCCCAGGCTACTATTTGGACCTGCGATCTTTCCTACGACTACGTCAGAATCAACGCCGATTACCGGTCGTAAATTGCCCCAACCCTTTCCTTCAAAGGAGCCGCCATGAATCTGCCCGCCCCCCTGCATTTCTCTTCCGCCCGGCGCGACTTCATCAAATCGGTCGGGCTGGGCGCCGCTGCCTTGACGCTTCCGGCGATGCCGTTCGCGGCGGGCAGCGCCCACGCCCAGGGAACGGAACTGATCACGCGCAAGATTCCCCGTACCGGCGAGGTGCTGCCGGCTATCGGACTGGGCACCTACCTGGCCTTTGACGTGCTTCCCGGACAGCCGCGCGACAACATTCGCGAAGTCATGAAGCGCTTCTGGGACGGCGGCGGGCGCGTCATCGACACGTCGCCGCTCTACGGCACGGGCGAGATCAGCGTCGGCGACTTCGCTACCGCGCTCGGCATCACCGACAAGCTGTTCATCACCAACAAGATCTGGTCGACCGGGGAATTCCTGGGCGATGACAGCCATGCCCGGCGCAGCCTGGAGCAATCGATGCAGCGCCTGTGGCGGGAGAAAATCGACGTCATGCAGGTGCATAGCCTGGTCAACGTCGATCAGATCCTGCCGGTGCTACAGAACTGGAAGAAGGAAGGTCGCATCCGCTACTTCGGCGCCACCCACCACGAAGTGCCCTATTTCCCGGCCTTGGCCCAGGTGGTCGAGCGCGGCAGCCTCGACTTCGTGCAGGTCCACTACTCGATACAAACGCGATTGGCCGAGGAACGCATTCTTCCCGCCGCCCTCGACAAGGGCACCGCGGTGCAGGTCAATATGCCCTTCGAGAAGGCCCGCCTGTTCAAGCTGGTCGAAGGCCGGGCGCTGCCGGATTTCGCCAGGGAACTTGGCATTGCCAACTGGGCACAATATTTCCTGAAGTGGGTGATCTCGCATCCGGCGATTACCTGTGCCATTCCCGCCACCAGCAACCCGGATCATCAGTCGGAAAACATTGGCGCATTGAAGGGGCCGCTGCCGGATCAGGAAATGCGCAAGCGCATGCTGCGTCACATGGAATCGATTCCCGGCTTCGACAAGTTGCACGAGACGCCGCCCTATCCGGGGAAAACCTACAACGGGATCATTCGTCGGGCACAGTCTCTGCGGGCAGCGGCATCGAAGTAGAGCGTTGTCCCGTCGCCACGGACCGTGCAAGAGTCCCGAATCAATAAGGCTGCACTTGAATTCGTTTTCCCGCCAAGGGGGAAGTGCCCGTGCTGAGTATGTTGTCCTGAAGATCCCTGTTGCTGGTCTTGACTGTGCCCGTGAACTCATTGCCGTCCGGGCCAAGGCTTAGCTGAAGGTTGTTCCTGTTGATCCCGGTCCATTTTCCGGTCTGGTCAAACGAAAAGGAGACATAACTTGCGTTGTATTGGTTTGGCCCGACGAGCTTCCATGCACCATGCCCACCGCTGACAACCGGATGCGTGTCTCCACTGCGGAAGAACGTGCCGTCGGACGAAAATGTCAGCAGATTCTTGCCGACGCCTTTCGCTCTGCTGACCGTTACTTCCCATGCACCCACTAGTGTCGGGCTGGATGTAACAACCCGATTGGGTGAGTTTTCCGCTTTAGTTGCGTCCAGGCTTGCGCAGGACGACATGACCATGACACTCGCAATAATCACAAACGCGCGGATCAGCATTCGGCTCCCCTTCGAGAAAGGTTGATTTGGTTGCTGAACTATGCGCCCATTGCCCACTGCAAGCAACGTGTCGGCGCCCGCAACGAGTCCCAAAACCGAACGGCTCCTTGCAGCCAGACGCTAAGCAGCTTCGGTAGCGCGTCTTCTTCAGGGTCAGAGGGCAGGCTGTTGCCGGAAAGATCAAGCTTCCCGATGAGTGCGCGCAGCTTGTCGAGTTCGGGATCCTGGATGAAACTCAGTCCAAGACGAAAACCACCCCGGAATGGCATTGATGACATAACAACCGACTTCAGCCTGATGATTCTTTGCGGGGTGCCGTCGATCGGCGGGAGAAGTAACAACAGGGTCAGGACGCTATGAATCTTTTCATCCGCATCGTTTTGCAGCGATGTTCCGTTCATCGACAGGTCGTGCGTCAATGTTTGAAAAATCGGTTTGCCGGGCGTCCCGTCGAACACCAGCGATACCTTCCAGCGGGCGCTGTATCGCTTGGCTTCCCTTCGTGAACCTGGCGGGGCTTCTTCCCATGCATCTGAAGTAGGCATGGCCGGGATTCTACTGAACCGCATGACCCACTTCAACCTTGTCGGATAAAGACCGCCAGTCACTTTTTTGCGCCCATTTGTTTTTCGAAGGTTGAACTGCCCTATCGCAATATTCAGGCAACTTTCATCTCGGCTAAGATACCGGTCTCAGCGGTATCGCCGGCGATGCGGGTTTCCATGCCGCCGGTTCCCGCTACTTAGCCAGAGGAAAGCCGGACCATGAGTGATCATCAGGAACGATTCGAGCGCGCCATTGCGCTTTTTGACGCTGCCAACGCCGCAGACCCGAATCTGGACGAAGGTCAGCCGAAGGAATTGCTCTATGCCCGACGCATGACGGAGATGATCGGCCGCTATGCGCCGGACGCGAGCGAAGTCGCCCAGCTAGCCGTGCGCGCCCAGCACATCAAGCGCTGGACGGTGCCGCGCAGCAGCTATGCGATGACCAAGGAAGGCTATTTCGCCTGGCGCACCGGGCTCTACAAATTCCACGCCGAGACGGCTGGCGAATTGATGCGGCAGGCCGGCTACGATGACGCCATGATCGATAAGGTCAAGGCCGCCGTGGGCAAGCGCGGGCTCAAGGTCAACCCCGATACGCAGATGATGGAAGATGTCACGGACCTGGTGTTCATCGAGCACTACATGCTCGGTTTCGCCGGCCAGCATGCCGAGTACAGCGA
>JAPLQZ010000073.1 GCA_026399415.1 Rhodocyclales bacterium
CAATTGAGCCGGACACAACCCATCAGCCGTGCGTAGTCGATGGCCTGGCCGACGCCATCCTGAAACTCCGCTATGCGCCGCGGGTGGCAGGCAATGCCGCGATCCCCCGCTGCCCAATCGCCTGGCGGCAGATTGAACAGGACGACTTCGAGACCCGAAGTCAGCACCACCTCGGCCAGCGCCGCACGGTCGAACTCGTAGGGAAAATGAAACTCGACGGCGGCAAAGCCGGCCGCCCGCGCGGCAGCGAAGCGTTCGAGAAAGGGACGCTCGGTGAACAGGAAGGAAAGGTTCGCGGCAAAGCGTGGCATGGGGCGATTATAGGGGGATGGTGCGTCCTGCTGCATTGTTGCCCGGCATGCACCAATCATTTGTGGGCGGCGATCTATGTAATCATGGACAAGACACATAAACTGCACACTTCACCCGAACATTGCCTAACATTGCCTTATACAAACAAAGCCACGATGAGTCCCCTCCCGAGCACTACGCCAGCTTCCAGCACAGGCTATACCGGCCTTGCCGTCGCCCTGCACTGGCTGATCGCCATCGCAATTTTCGGCAGCTTTGCGCTAGGCATATATATGGCCGACTTGCCGTTGTCGCCGCAGAAACTCAAGCTCTATTCGTGGCACAAATGGGCCGGCGTCACGATCTTTCTGTTCGTGGTCATCCGCCTTGGCTGGCGCCTGTCGCATCGTCCGCCCGAACTGCCCGCCGGCATGCCGGTTTGGCAGAGCAAGGCAGCGGTGGCGACGCATACGCTGCTTTATGTGCTGATGATCGTCGTGCCGCTCAGCGGCTGGCTGATGAGTTCGGCCAAGGGGTTTCAGACTGTCTGGTTCGGCGTATTGCCACTGCCGGACTTGCTGGCGAAGGACGAAAGCATGGGAAACCTTCTGAAAGAGGTTCACGAACTGCTCAACTGGAGCATGGCGGCTTTGGTAGTCGCCCACGTCGGCGCCGCGATCAAGCACCACCTGATGGATCGCGACGACGTGCTGACGCGCATGCTGCCGTTTCTCGGCAATAAACAAACTGGAGACATGCAATGAACTGGCGACACAGCCTTGCTTTTGGCGTGCTGGCCGCCACGCTGTCCGGCGCACAAGCCGTCGAGTTCAATCAACTGCAACCCGGCAAGAGCGCGCTCGCGTTCGTTTCGAAGCAGATGAATGTGCCGGTCGAGGGCCAGTTCAAGAGCTTTCGCAGCAAGCTTGCGTTTGACCCGGCCAAGCCCGCGGCGGCCAAAGCCGAACTGGAAATCGACCTGGCGAGCATCGATGCCGGCTCGAAAGACGCCAATGACGAAGTGGCGAGCAAGGCCTGGTTTGATACCAAGGCCTTCCCCGTTGCGAAATTCGTGTCGACGTCGTTCAAGTCCCTGGGCGGCAACCGCTACGAAGTCGCCGGCAAGATGACCATCAAGGGCAGGACGCTGGACCTGACGACGCCGGTCACCTTGCGTCAGGAAGGCAACAGCGCCACCTTCGAAGGCAGTCTGGTGCTCAAGCGCGCCGACTACGCCATTGGCGAAGGCATGTGGGCCGATTTCGGCACCGTCGCCAACGACGTGCAAGTCAAGTTCCGTCTGGTGGCCACAGCAGCAGCGGCCGCCGCAAAATAATCGATTAACCCCAAGCCAGGAGAAACCCCATGAAAAATATCGCTATCGTCATCGCCCTTTCCGCATTTTCTGCCGTCGCCTTCGCCGCTCCCGAAACCTTCAACATCGACCCCGTCCATACCGCGCCGCGCTTTGAATACAGCCACTTCGGCTATTCGAATCAGTTGCACCGCTTCGACAAGACCAGCGGCAAGATCGTGCTCGACCGCGCCGCCCATAGCGGATCGGTGGACGTGACGATCGATGCCAAGTCGGTCAACACGGGCCTGGCGCTATTCAACGGTCACCTCCAAGGCGAGGACTTTTTTGACACTGCGAAATACCCGACCATTACGTTCAAGTCGACCTCGGTCAAGTTCGACGGCGACAAACCGGTGGCCGTCGAGGGTGAGTTGACCATCAAGGGCGTCACCAAACTGGTGACGCTGACTGTGACGTCCTTCCACGCCATGCCGCACCCGATGACCAAGAAGGATGCGATCGGCGCCAACGCAGTAGCGAAGATCAAGCGCTCGGATTTCAACATGGGCAAGAACGTGCCCTACGTCGGCGACGAGGTCACCCTCAGCATCGCCGTCGAAGCTATGAAGGAGTAGTCATCGCGACGCCAGCCGTGAGGGGCCTAGAGGGCGATCGCTGCCGGTTCGTGCGAAAGCGCTTCGATGGCTGTTTCTTCCATGTCCATCAGGCGCAGGCCGAGCGCGGTGAAGTGGTCGCGACCCGCTTCAGCGGCATCGATGAGAATCGCCGTTACCTGCCCGCGAAGCGGAATCCCAGGTACGCAGAGCGCGCCGCCAGCACCGACTGCTGATCCGTAAGCGGCAACAAGTAATGGAAACATCTCGCGCCGCATGCCGTCGAAGGTCGAGAACCAGAAATGCAGCGAGTCTTCGGCGCCTCGTTGCAGCAGGCCCGGCAAGGTCACCAGGCAATCCGCAAGATTGTCGCGCACCGCCCGCGCCAGCAGTTCGGCGCGTTTGCCGCTGAAGCCCGCCAATTTTTCCGGCCAGCCGCTGCCCAGCAGGCGACCGGCGGCGATTTCACCTTCCTCGTGCAACACCAGGGTTTCAATTTCACCATCGGCCATGCGCTCGATGGCGGCCTGCGGATCGACATCGAAGCCGTAGGCGAGCAAGGCGGCCTTGAGCGCGCCGTCCTGCTGCTTGACGTTCCATCCTTCGGCCTTCTCCCACAGCCATTGCCGCAGCGCCTCGCGGCGCACGATCACGGTGGCGCCCTGCGACGCCGCCGGGATGGCCGACACATCGCGCGCATATTCGCAACCGCAGACCAGCAGCCTCGCCTCGCCGCGCTGATCTTCGCGGTCGAGCCGGCCGAGGAAGAAGTGCGGCTTGTGAAAACGTCCGACGCCGGCGCCATACACCAGCCCGCTGCCGGCCAGCGCGGCGTTGACCTGCTCGGCAGCGAAGGGATCGAACTCGTGGCCGGCGACCGGGACGGCAACGAAATCCTCGTCAATGATCCGCTCCCAGCGTTCCTCGCGCTCGGCAATCCAGCGCCCCACCTCGTCACGCGGCGGCGACACGCCGTAGGGCAGTTCATGTTCCCAGCGAAAGAACTCGCGCATGCCGAGCAGGTAGGTGCACAGGCTGACGTTGCGCGCATGCCGCGCATCGGCGATGTCGCAGTTGGTCTGTACGGCATTCACCAGCGCCGCCATGCCGGCAATCATCGCGGCTCCCCGCCATGGCGGCGGCCCTTCCACGCCGCCATGCCCTTGACGATCTCGGAAAAGGGCAACTCACCCAGATCGCCGTAGCGTTCCTGTGCCAGGCGCACCAGGCGCCGCGCATTGGGCGCCAGAGCCGCCGGGTCAAGCAGGGTCTTCAGGCCGTCGAGCCCGCCGCACTGAATCCTCATCATCATCGCGTGCGGCAAAATGCCTTGGGTCGCGGTGAGGCCCAACGCAAAAGCCGACTTCTGCCGCAGCAGTTCCTCCATCTTTGCACAGTCCGCGTGAGCCGCCGGCTGGCTGCAGGCCACCGTCTCGCGCTCGGCGATCTGGTGCCCCACAGCCAACTCGCAGACGGCGTGGCGGGCCAGCAACGCGCGCTCAAAAATACAGGGCAGACGATTGATCTCGCCCCGGATATGGCGGAACGCCGCTTCGTCGACCACGGGACTAGTAATCCTCCCCCGTCATCGTCTCTTCCCTGGGTGGCTGACTGAGCAGATCTTCGGCCTGCAGCTCGGTTTCGGCGAAGATGGTCTTGATCGTCTCACCTGCGCCGAGATCGGTTTCGCGACGCAGGCGCTTGGCCTCCTGCGAGGCCTCCTTGAAAGCATCGAACTGGGTTATTTTCTCCAGCCGGGGAACCGGCCCGAGGGAGGTCACACGATAAATGTAGTACGGCATTGGTTAGAGCTCCTAATCCACGTATCTCTTGGTGGCCCGACGACGGCCGGGTTTCGATTTCTGGATGATGACCCCTTTGACCACGCCGAGGTCGACAATATCCGCGGCGGGATAGGCGGGATTCAAGGCTTGCAATCGCCACCCTTCACGGTGTTTCGCCAGTTGCCTGAAAGTCCACTCGCCGGCAATCTGAGCCAGCACGAACGAGCCGTCCGTGGCGAGCCCTTCCGGCTCGATCAGGATCACGTCGCCTTCGACGAACTCCGGTTCCATGCTGTCGCCCAGCACCATCAGGGCAAACGGCTCGGCGGATGAACAGGCGTCGAGTTCCTCGTTGCCGCCCTGCGGCAGTATGGGAATTATGCGTTTCGGGTTCTCGCTCACGGTGTCAGAACGCCTCGACGTGCAATTGTCGCGGCGGCACGCCGGCCGCCAGCAGCTCGGCGGCCAGCGGTTCCACCCTTTCGACCACCCCGGCAAGGTATACATCGCTCGCCGCCAGAGCGGAATTCGCCGCAAGAACAGCCGGCAGATCATCGACCGCAAGCGGCAGGTAGCTGAACTCGTCGAGCGCCTCGTTCCATGCACGGCACTGGTTGGGCAGATACTGGCCGCCCGGCTGCGAACTGGCCCAATAGAGCGAAATGGACTCGGCGGCATCCACCGCGATGGCATGTTCGATCAAACTGTTCACCGGCGCAAAACCCTCGTCGATGGCGATGAACACCAGAGGACGAACCGAGTTCTTCTCCAGCACGAAACTGCCCCACGGCCCCCACACCGAAACATCGTCGGCAACCTTGATCCGGTCTTCGAAGACGCAGCGCGAAAAGTCGGCGCTGGCGGCACGGCGATCGCCGCGCCTGACGTGAAAGATCAGGTTGCGTTCGTCGCAGGGACAACTCGCCACCGGGTATTCGCCATGCACATCGCTGCCATCGGCGACGCCGGCGCGGATGCCCAGGGTCACGCGCTGGCCGGCGAGAAAGCGCAGGCGGTTGCTGCGCGGCGTCTGCAGATGCAGCCGCATCACGTCGGCGCTCAGCGCATCGATGCGGCGCACCTTGGCGACAATCCGCTGCTCGGGAATGTCCTCCGGCGCGCCGGCCTCCAGCACTTCCAGCACGAGGTCGGAACTGAGCGCCGTGCACACGCACATCAGCACATGGTTCTGGGCCTTCTCGGCTTCCGAAAAACAGTAATCGGACGGTGACACCGCGCGCACTTCGCCAGCCACCACGCGCGCCTTGCACAAACCGCACACACCGTTGCCGCAACCATAGTTGGGTGTCAGCCCGGCGCTCAGCGCCGCTTTCAACAGCGTCTCCGAACCCTCGACAAAGAATTCGTGACCCGATGGCTTGACCGTAATGTGCGCCGACATGACGCGCAGCATAGCATCGAGAGCGGCCATGTCGTCCCCCGGCGCCGGGGCCGACAATGCCTTTGCCAGGCCCTCGTCGAGCAAGCGCCGCAGTTCGTCCGCAGCAGGCGCAGGCGCCGCAGCCAGACGCGCTTCAAGAGCCTCGAACAAGGCGTGGTAGCGCGTCAGGGTCCGCTGCAATTCCGCGAGTTCCTGTCCTTGCGCAAACAGGCGCTGGGCGAGCGCCTCCTGGCTCGGCAGGACGCGTTCGCGAAGGCGCCTGGCAAAAGCATCCTCGCGAATTGCGCGCGTCTTTTCAAAGCTGCCCGACGCGTCCAGATCGAGTTCCGGCCAGGCGCGCTGCAAATCATCGGCCGCCACCATGCCGTCGAAGGACGGCAGTTCGCCGTCGCGAATGCGCTTCTGCAAAGCGACGCGGGAAATGCCGAGCAGATGCGCGGCGCGGGAAAGGGTCAGCCATTGCGACATGGTTGCAAGCATAGCGAAGCAAAGCCATCTGGCGATTTCAATTTCTTATGGTCGCTTGAAGCTGATTTCTGTGGCCCTTCTTCGAGCAAAACCCCGTCTCGCGGCAAGGCTTTTCCGACCCGCGGTCAAGACTTCAGAAAGTGGCGCTTGAACTCATCGGCCGGCATCGGATTGCCGCGCAGGTAGCCCTGCATTTCGTCGCACGCTTCCCGGGTCAGAAATTCGCGCTGCTGTTCCGTTTCGACGCCTTCGGCGATCACTTTCAGTTGCAGGCTGTGGCCGAGGGCGATCACCGCGCGGACAATGGCGCAGTCTTCCGCATCGCCCGGCAGACCGAGGACGAAGCTCTGGTCAATTTTCAACTTGTTGAGCGGCAGGCGCTTCAGATGGGCCAGCGACGAATAGCCGGTACCGAAATCATCTATCGCCAGGCCGATGCCCATCGCGCGCAGCCCGTGCAGCACCCGGATGCTGTTCTCCGCATGGCTCATGATGGCGCCCTCGGTGATTTCCAGTTCAAGCAGTTGCGGCGGCAAGCGGGTCGCATCGAGCACCTTGCGCACCGTGTCCTCGATCTGTCCACGGCGGAATTCGACCCCGGACACATTGATCGAAAGCACGCCTGGATTGAGACCGGCCAGCGTCCATTCGGCCCAGTGACCGCAGGCGGCGCGCTGCACCCATTCACCGAGGGCCACGATCAGACCCGATTCCTCGGCCAGCTGAATGAATCTTTCGGGCGCCATCAGGCCCTGCTGCGGATGCTGCCAGCGTACCAGCGCTTCGGCGCCGAGCAGTTCACCGGTCTTGAGCGAAAACTGCGGCTGCAGGTAGACCCTCAATTCATCGCGTTCAATGGCGCGCCGCAAGCCGGTTTCCATCTTGAAGCGATCGAGCGAGAACTGCGTCAGGTCGTCACTGAAGAATTCATAGGTATTGCGGCCTCTCTCCTTGGCCCGATACATGGCGGCATCGGCATGCTTGATCAGCGTCACCGAGTCGGCACCGTCCTGGGGAAAAAGACTGATGCCGATGCTGGCACAGACAAAAAATTCCTGCTCCTGCTCCAACGTCACCGGATTGGCGCGCAAATCATCGATGATCTTGTCGGCAATACGCGAGGCCACGCCGGAATCGTGAATGCCCTCCATGATGATCAGGAACTCGTCGCCACCCATCCGCGCAACCGTATCCGACTCGCGCGTGAGAAAACAGAAGCGCTTCGCAACCTCGCGCAGCACCCGATCGCCAACATGATGGCCAAGGCTGTCGTTGATGTTCTTGAATCGATCGAGATCGACGAACAGAACCGCAACCTGCGTCTGATCCCGTTGCGCGCGCAGCAAGGCTCCGCGCAGCCGGTCCTCAAGCAGCAGGCGGTTCGGCAGGCCGGTCAGGTGATCGTGATGGGCCTGATGGTTGAGCAACTCATTCACCCGTTTGATCTCGGTGATATCGGCAAAGACACCGACATAGTGCAGGACGCTGCCGGCGGCATTCCTCACGGCACTGATGGTCAGCCATTCCGGAAACAGGCTGCCATCCTTGCGCCTGTTCCACAGCTCGCCCTGCCAGCGGCCGCCGTGGCCGAGGGTGTCCCACATCTCGCGATAGAAATTCTTGTCCTGGCGATCCGACTGCAGGATCCGCGGGTTGCGGCCAAGCACCTCTTGCTCCGAGTAGCCGGTAATTTCCGTGAAGGCGCGATTGACCGCGATGATCGAGCCGTCCGGCGCGGTAATGGTGATGCCCTCGGCGCTGCTGTCGAAAACCGTCGCCGCCTGCTGCATGCGCGCTTCCATGCGCTTGCGCTCGGTAATGTCGAACATGATGCCGATGATGCCGCCGACTCGTCCGTCCGAGTCCATGAAAGTAGCCTTGTGGAACAGCACGTCGCGCCTTTCGCCACTGGCGGGCTGAACCTGGGTCTCGTACACTTGCGAACCGGGGTTATTGAACAGTTCCTCGTCGGCCGCCTGATAGCGATCGGCCAGGTCCCTCGGCGCGATGTCATAAACCGTCGCGCCGATCAACTCGCTGCGTGGCTTGCCGATAAAGTCGAGATAGCGCTGGTTGAAACCGAGGTAGCGGCCTTGTCGATCCTTGTAGAACACCGGGCCGGGAATCGCCTCGACCAACTGCTCCATGAAGTGCAGTTGCTGGGAAACCTCGGCCGTGCGCTCGGCAACACGCTGTTCCATCTCGCCGTAACTCTGGCGCAAGGCTTCCTCGGCCTGATGACGACGGGTGATGTCTTCGTAGGCCCAGATCCAGGTCTGGCGATCCGGAACATCGAGCTTACGGCCAATGACATGAACCCAGATAGTCGCGCCGTCACGCCTGCAGAAGGAGATCTCGTCCTCAAAGGTCTGCCGGTAGACATCTGCCTCGAAGATGCGATAGCCCATCTCGTCCCAGTCCTTATCGCTGGCGTAGTAGACCCGGGTTGATTTGCCGACCAGTTCACCGGCTCCATAGCCGAGAATTTCCTCGAAGCGCGGATTGCAGCGCATGATGATGCGGTTGCGGTGATAGGCAATGCCGATCATCGCGTTGTCGAAAATCAGCTGCTGCTCCCGATTGCTCTGCAACAGAGCTTCTTCAGTCGCTCGCCGCGCCGTAATGTCCTCGTAGAGCCAGACGTAACCTTCGTCGGGATTGACCTGGTTGATCAAACTGCCGGTCAGGCGCACCCAGATCAGGCTGCCGTCGCGTCGCTTGTAGCGGCTCTCGCCGGTGAAACTTCCGGTTTCGGCAATCGCCGCATAGGCGCGGCAGCCCAGGGCGTTCCATTCCTCGTCGCTGACGGGGTAGTAGACCCGGGTTGACTTGCCGATCAGCTCACCCGGTCCATAGCCGAGCATTTCCTCGAAGCGCGGATTGCAGCGCTGGACGATACGATCGCGCAGCACAACGATGCCCATCCGGGCGCGTTCAACGACCAGTTGATGCTCGCGCAGCAGCGCCTTCAGCGCGTCTGCCGCCTGGCGCTTTTCGGTGACGTCATCGAACAGCCCGAGAAAGCCCTCCTCCGGGTGGCCCGGATTGATAAAAACGCCCGTCACGTGAACCCAGACCCGCGTGCCGTCACGCCGCCGATAGATATCCTCGCCGGTGAAACTTCCGGCTTCGGCCACGGCCGAATAGACCTGGCGCCCGGTCTCCTGCCACGTCTCATCGCTGAAGTAGAAGATCCGGGTTGATTTGCCGACCAGTTCGCCCGGTCCATAGCCGAGCATTTCCTCGAAGCGCGGATTGCAGCGCTGGATGACGCGATCGCGCAGCACAAGAATGCCAATCTGCGTGCGATCAAAAATGAGCTGATGCTCGCGCAGCAGTTGCGTCCTGGCCTCGTCGTTGGTGAGCGTCACGCCATTGTCCTTGTGCCGTACCAATCAGTTGGCGGATGGGGATAAGGTGCATGGTAGCGGAGTTTTGCACCATCGGGCGCCGCAAACGACGGCGCACTATGCAACAGCGGCATCCGGCCCGCCGCGCGTTCCGTGGCCGCCTTTGCCGCCTGGCGTGATGACTCGCGCGCGCTGTAAGATGCAGGCAAATCTTCGGCTGGGGACTCCATGAATAATGAAACTCGCGGACTCGGTCTTGCGCCCGCCACGGCGGGCGACTACCGGGAACTGGCACGCAAACGTCTGCCTCGACACCTGTTTGACTACCTTGACGGCGCCGCCTACGAAGAGCTGACCGCGGCCGACAATCGGGAAGCGTTCATGCGCGACGTTTCTCGTTTGAATTTGTCTACCCGCGTGCTCGGCCAGGATCTCGCCCTCCCGCTCATCCTCGCCCCGCTCGGTCTGGCCGGCGCCATGGCGCGGCGGGCCGAGGTGCAGGCGGCACGCGCCGCCGAACAGGCGGGGGTGGCTTTTTGCGAATCGACCGTGTCCATCTGTTCGATCGAGGAAGTTCGCGCCGCAACCAGGGCGCCGTTCTGGTACCAGCTCTATGTGATGCGCGACCGCGGCTATGCGAAGGAACTGATGGCGCGCGCCCGGGCCGCTGGCTGCCCGGTGCTGGTGCTGACCGTCGATCTGGCCGTGATGGGCGCGCGCTACCGCGATGTACGCAACGGCGTGGCGGGCAGCCTGTCGCTGAGCGGGAAGCTGACCAAGGCCTGGGACCTGCTCTCGCACCCGCGGTGGCTGCTGGACGTTGGCATCCGCGGCAAGCCCCTGACGTTTGGCAACCTGACGACGGCAGTGCCCGACGCGCGCAGCCTGCCGGAATTCAAGGCCTGGGTGGATAGCCAGTTCGATCCGCGCGTGACCTGGGACGATCTGGCCTGGGTGCGTGAAAACTGGCCGGGAAAGATCCTGCTCAAGGGAATCCTCGACGTGGACGATGCGCGCCAGGCGGCGGCGGCGGGCGCCGACGGATTGGTGGTCTCCAATCACGGCGGCCGGCAGTTGGACAGCGTGGAGGCCAGTATTGATGCCTTGCCACGAATTGTCGACGCCGTCGGCGACCGGCTCGAGGTATTGATGGACGGCGGCGTGAGCAGCGGGCTGGATGTCGTCAAGGCGCTGGCGCTCGGCGCCAAGGCCTGCATGCTCGGTCGCGCCTGGGGCTATGCCGTGGCGGCCCGCGGCGAGACCGGCGTCGCCCACATGCTGTCGGTCATGCGCAGCGAGATGGGCGTCGCCCTGGCGCTGTGCGGTGTCACCGATGTCGCCGCGCTGGATCGTGAAATGCTGCTCGACGCCGTGTAGCCAGCGCCGACTCTTGCGACAAATCTAAGCTCGGCTGCGAATCGCCGTCAGAATGCCGCGCAGCAGGTCCAGCGGCGGCGGCGGGCAACCCGGAATCGCAACATCGACCGGAATCACGTTCGACACCTTGCCGCAACTCGCATAGCTTTCGCCGAAGATGCCGCCGGTGCAGCCGCAATCGCCGACGGCGACCACCAGCTTGGGCGCCGGCGTGGCCGCATAGGTGCGCTGAAGCGCCACCGCCATATTGCGCGAGACCGGTCCGGTGACCAGCAGCATGTCGGCGTGACGCGGGCTGGCGACGAACTTGATGCCCAACCCTTCGATGTTGTAGTAGGGGTTGTTGAGGGCGTGGATTTCCAGTTCGCAGCCGTTGCAGGAACCGGCATCGACCTCGCGGATGGTCAGCGCGCGGCCGAGGATGGCGAGGATGTCGGCGTGAATACGTTCGCCCTCGGCCCTCTCCACGCGCCAGTCGTCGTTGCTCTGCGGCGCCGGTTCGGTGCGCAGGCCGTTTTTCGCTATCTGGATGAGCATGCGCCACATCAGCGTAAGGCCCTCATAAGTCCTGCCCCGAATAGCTGAGATTGAAGGATTTGTTGATGATGGGAAAATCCGGAACGATGTTGTCCATCACCGCATGTTCCAGCAGGGGCCAGTTCTGCCACGAGGGATCATGACAGTGGCAGCGGCGGATGCTGCCCGCCTCGAGTTCCAGCGTCACCAGCACGTCGCCGCGCCAGCCCTCGACCCACCCGGCGCCGATGCCGTCGGCCGGCAGGGGATTCAGTTCGGTGCGTGTTGCTCCCTGCGGCAGACGCGCGATGGTCTCGCGGATCAGGCGCAGCGACTCGAAGATTTCCTCGAAGCGTACCGTCACCCGTGCCGCCGCGTCGCCGTTGCGGTGGGTAACCATGGTGGCCTGCAAGGCCGCGTAGGGCTCCCACGCAAAATCCATTCGCAAATCGCTGGCCTGTGCGCTGGCGCGGCCAGCCATGCCGCACAGACCCAGTTGGCCCGCCAGCCTGGGCGAAACCCGCCCGGTGGTGAGGAAGCGGTCCTGCAGTCCGCTGTGCTCTTCGTAGATACCTTGCAGCATCCGCACTTCGGCCTCGATCATGTCGCACTGGCGGCGGACGCGTTCGCCCCCGGCCGCATCGAGATCGAGAGCAACTCCGCCGGGAACAATCCGGTCCATCATGAAGCGATGGCCGAACAGTTCGCGGTTCAGGCGCAGCCAGTCTTCCTTGAGGCGGGAGAACTGGGCGAGGCCGAAGCCCAGCGCAGCGTCGTTGCCCAGCGCACCGAGATCGCCGAGATGATTGGCGACCCGCTCGCGCTCCAGCAGCAGGGCACGCAACCAGCGCGCGCGCCACGAAATCTCGCAGCCGGCGAGTGACTCCAGCGCCATGCAGTAGGCCCAGCCGTAGGCAACCGTGGTGTCGCCCGAAACGCGCCCGGCCAGACGGTACCCTTCCAGCGGCGGCGTGCGCTCGAACAGCTTTTCGATGCCCTTGTGCTTGTAGCCCAGATGCTGCTCCAGGCGCAAGGTGCGCTCGCCCACCACCGAAAAGCGGAAGTGCCCCGGCTCGATGATCCCGGCATGCACCGGGCCGACCGCAATCTCGTGCACGCCGTCGCCTTCGACCATGACGAATGGGTAGTTCTCCGGCGTTGCGGCAAACGATGCAAGCCCGGTGTTCTCGCGCCGCAGCGGAAAATAGTTCTCCGGCCAGGAACCGTGCCGCAACCACGGGCGCTGGTCGGTCGCCTCCTCGGCGACAAGCCCGATCAGGTCGCGACAGGCGCGCTGCATGCGCCCGGCGCCCGGAAAGACACGGGCAATGTCGGGGTAGGAAGGCTGCACCGCGGGTATCGGCAAGCTGAGCCAGACCAGTCCTTCGGCCAGGGCATAGGCGGCATGTACGGCGAAGCCGCCCTCCAGCCCGCGCCGGTCGGAGCCCCACAGGGACACCAGCCGACCGCCGGCCTCGACAACCGCCGCCGGCGCCGCCTGCCATTGTTCGCGGGTCATCACGGCGCGCTGCATCGGCAGCGGCGCGGCCAGCATCTGGAATCGGCAATCGAGCGAGGACAACGGCATTGAATTCATCCTCCGATCATCTTGGCTGCCTGCTGGTACCAATCCACCAGATAGGGCGGGATGTAGAGCCCCAGCATCAGGCCCAAACCGAGATGGGCAAACACCGGCAGCAAGGCCGGCGGATGCTCCAGCGGCTTCAGATCGGTGTCGCCGAATACCATTTCCTGCACCCGGCTGAAGATCGAAGCGAAGGCCACTCCCAGCGCCAGCAACAGGAAGGGCGTCGCCCACGGCAGATCGCGCATCGCCGTGGTCAGGATCAGAAACTCGCTGGCGAAGACGCCAAAGGGCGGCATGCCGAGGATTGCCAGCGTACCCAGCAGCAACCCCCAGCCGACCATGGGGTTGACCTTGATCAGGCCGCGGATCTTGTCCATCAGTTGGGTGCCGGCACTCTGCGTCGCATGGCCGACGGCAAAGAAGATCGCCGACTTGATCAGCGAATGGACGGTCATGTGCAGCAGGCCGGCGAAGTTGGCAATCGGCCCACCGAGGCCGAAGGCAAAGGTCATCAGGCCCATATGTTCGATCGAGGAATAGGCGAACATGCGCTTGACGTCCTTCTGCCGCGAAAGAAAAAATGCCGCGGCCACCACCGAGAGCAGGCCGAAGCCGATCATCAGGTTGCCGGCGAGATGGCTGGCCAGCGCGCCGTCGGTAAGCACCTTGCAGCGCAGTACGGCATACAAGGCGACGTTGAGCAGCAGGCCGGAGAGCACCGCCGAGATCGGCGTCGGGCCTTCGGCGTGAGCGTCGGGCAGCCAGTTGTGCACTGGCACCAGACCGACCTTGGTGCCGTAACCCAGCAGCAGAAAGACAAAGGCCAGCGCCATGACATTGGGTTCGAGTTGCCCCTTCACCGCGTCGAGGTGAGTCCACAGCAGAGCGCCGCCGCCGCTGCCGATCACCTTGTCGGCGGCAAGGTAGAGCAGGATGGTGCCGAACAGCGCCTGGGCGATGCCGACCCCGCAGAGGATGAAATATTTCCATGCCGCTTCCAGGCTGGCCGCGGTGCGATAGACGCTGACCAGCAGCACGGTGGTCAATGTCGCCGCCTCCATCGACACCCAGAGTATCCCCATGTTGTTGGTCGACAGGGCCACCAGCATGGTGAAGTTGAACATCTGGTACATGCTGTGATACAGCCGCATCCGTCCCGGCGTCATCTTGCCGCGGTCGCGCTCGAGGCGCATGTAGGGTCGGGAAAAGACCGCGGTGGTGAAGCCGACAAAGGCGGTCAGCGCGATCAGAAAGACGTTGAGCGGATCGACAAAGAACTGGTCATCGAGAACCAGCAGCGGCCCGCCGTCAATCACACGCGCCGTCAACAGGCCGGCGGCGATCAGGGTGCCGAGGCTGACGCCGACATTCACATCCGAGGCGTAATCGCGATGCCCGCACAGAGCGAGCACGCAGCCGCCGAGCAGGGGAATGGCCAGAACGAGCAGGAGGTTTTCCATCCCGGCTAGTCTTCCTTGAGCTTTTCCAGATGCGAGATGTCGAGGCTGTCGAACTGCTCGCGGATCTGGAACATGAACACGCCGAGAATGAACATGCCGACCAGCACGTCGAAGGCAATGCCGAACTCGACCACCATCGGCATGCCGTAGGTAGCCGCCGTGGCGGCAAAGAACAGGCCGTTTTCCATCGACAGGAAACCGATCACCTGCGGCACCGCCTTGGCCCGCGTGATCATCATCATGAAGGACAACAGCACGCAGGCCAGCGCAATGCCGAGCGTGCTATGCACGATGGATGAAGACAGTTTGGCGATCGGCAGCGCCAGGTTGAAGGCGAACACCACCAGCAAAATACCTATCAGCATGGTGGTCGGAATGTTGATCAGGGTCTCCACGTCCCATTTGACATTGAGCTTGTCGATCAGGCGGTGCAACAGGGTCGGGATGACGATCACCTTGGTCACCAGCGTGATGGCGGCGGAGTAGTACAGGTGGTGCTGGTCGGTCAGGTAAGCCACCACCACGGTCGCCGCGACCAGGGTCGCCCCTTGCAGGGTGAACAGATGAATCAACGTCAGGATGCGCCGTTGCGACAGCATGGCGAAGGACAGCAGCAGCAGCACCGCGGCAAACAGGTTGACCGACTGGATCAGGTAGGCGTGCATGTCAGGCGCCCAAAAGAAAGTGCACCAGCATGCCGATCACGGCCAGCATGAAGGCGGTGGCAAGGAATTCCGGGACGCGGAAGATGCGCATCTTGGCGCTGGCGGTCTCGATCAGCGCCAGCAGGGCGCCACCGATGGTGAGCTTGAGCACCAGCACCGGCAGAGCAACAACCATTTCACCCGGCGAACCGACCTCGGCCAGGCCCCAGGGAAAGAACAGCGTCAAGCCGATGCAGGAGTAGGCGAACATCTTGAGGCTGGCCGCCCACTCCATCAGGGCCAGATGGCGACCCGAATATTCCAGGATCAGCGCCTCGTGAATCATCGTCAGTTCCAGGTGCGTGGCCGGGTTGTCCACCGGCACCCGGGCGTTTTCGGCCAGCGACACCATGGTGAAGGCGATGCCGGCGAAAGCCAGGCTCGGGTAGATGGCGAACTCCCGGTGCGCCAAAGTGCCGACGATGCTGGTGAGCGACGTCGATTGCGTGATCAGCGAAGCCGAAAACAGCACCATCAGCAGTGCCGGCTCGGCGAGAAAACCAATCAGCATTTCACGGCGCGCGCCGAGGCTGCCAAAGGCGGTGCCGATGTCCATCGCCGCCAGGGAAATGAACACACGGGCGAAGGCGAACAGCCCGACCAGTGCGATGGCGTCGGCCGCCGGCGACAGCGGCAGATCGGTGGACAAGGTGGGAATGATGGCGCTGGCCATGACCATGCAGCCGAAGACGATATACGGCGCGACGCGAAACAACTGCGAGGCGTGCTCGGCAACCACCGACTCCTTGTGGAACAGCTTGCGCAGCATCCGGTACGGCAGCAGCAGGCTCGGCGCCGACTTGTTCTGCAGCCAGGCGCGACACTGATTCACCCACCCGGTCAGGAGCGGCGCCAGCAACAGGGCGACGACGATTTCCAGCAACTGGGAGAAAAGGCCCGACCAGTTCATAGTCTCACCACTACCAGCATGGCAATCAGGGTGACGAAGCTGTACATCAGATAAACCGAGATGCGGCCCTGCTGCAAGCGCCCGACGAGCTTGGCCACCGCTTCCGTCGCCCTGGCGATCGGCAGGTAGATCCAGTGCCAGAAATGGTCCTCGACGCTGACGCTATAGGTGGGCTTCTCGTCAAAGGGCGTGGGATGCTTGATATCCATGCGGAAGAACGGATCGAACATCCTGCGGATCGGCTGCCCGAAGCCTTCGGCGGTGTCCTGCATGCGCGCATTGCCGGCCGGGTAGCCGCAGTCCCAGGGCACGGCACGGCGCAACTTGCCGCGATACAGCAGCCGCACCAGGATAACAGCCAGGTAGAAGCTGGCCGCGCCCACCACCAGGAACACCAGCGGCGCGTAGGAGGCCCGATCGACTGACATGGGCGCCAGCAGGAACCAGCCATTGACGCGAACGGTATCGGCCAGATTCTGTCCGATCAGCAGCAGCGTGACACGACCGATGGGCTCGATGACCTGTACCGGGAACAGGCCGAGCACCAGACATCCCGCTACCAGCCAGAGCAGGCCGATGCGCTCCAGCCATCCGGCATCATGGGCCTGCGCCAGCTTCGTCTCGCGCGGCTGGCCGAGGAAAATCACGCCGTAGAACTTGACCATGGCGAAACCGGCCAGCGCCGCCACCAGCGCCACGGCGGCGGCCACCACCGGGATCAGCATGTTGAGGAAGGGATCGGGCAGACCCGGCGTGAACAGGAAGCTTTGCAACAGCAGCCATTCGGAAACGAAACCGCCAAACGGAGGCAATCCGGCGCTGGCCAGTACGCCGATCAGCGTGACCCAGGCCACCCAGGGCATGTAGCGCATCAAGCCCCCCAGGCGACCAAGATTCCGCTCGCCGGTGGCGTGCAGCACCGAGCCGGTGCCGAGGAACAACAGGCTCTTGAAGAAGGCATGGCTGGCCACGTGGTAGAGGCAGGCGGTAAGCGCCAGCGCCGCCAGCGCATCCATGCGGTAGGCCTTGAACAGCACGCCCAGCCCCATGCCGACCAGTAGCAAACCGATGTTCTCGATCGAGGAATAGGCCAGCAGGCGTTTCATGTCGGTCTGCACCGCGCTGAACATGACGCCGAACAGGGCGGTGACGAGACCCAGCGCGAGCAGGATCAACCCCCACCACCACAACTGCATTTGCAGCAGATCGAAACTCACTCGCAGCAGGCCGTAGATAGCCGTCTTCAGCATCACGCCGCTCATCAGCGCCGACACCGGCGAGGGCGCCGCCGGATGGGCTTCCGGCAGCCAGACATGCAAAGGCAGGATGCCGGCCTTGGCGCCGAAACCGAACACCGCCAGCAGAAACGCGGCGGAGGCCCAGAACGGCGAGAGGTTCTGGGCACGCATGTTGTCGAAGGTATAGTCGCCGGTGTTGGCCTGCAACACGCCGAAGCAGAGCAGGATGGCGATAGCGCCGATGTGCGCCACCAGCAGATAGAGATAGCCGGCCTTGCGGATCGCCGCAATGCGGTGATTGCTGGTGACCAGGAAGAACGAGGACAGCGCCATGGTTTCCCACATCACCATGAAGGCATAGGCGTCGTCGGCCAGTACCACCAGCACCATGCTCGCCAGGAAAATGTGGTACTGCAGACAGAGCAGACCCGGCGGCGTACCTTCGCCCTTGCGGAAATAGCCGGCGGCAAAGATCGATACCCCGGCGCCGACGCTGCCGATCACCGCAATGAACAGGGCGGAAAGTGCGTCGAGCCGGAGATGAAAAGGCAGCCCGGGCAAACCCAGCGGCAGTATCGCCGTCTCGGGCGACTCGAATATCGCCGACAGCGCGACCAGAAAAACACCGAGGCAGATCAACCCGCCGAGGGGGAACAGCACGTGGGAAACGAAGCGGAAGCGCCGCAGCGCGAGGATGCCGAGTGCGCCCACGACGAGCCATGCACCGCACAGCAGCAGCAACCAGTCGAGATGGAGCATGCGGGCTAACACTTAGGAAGCACCGGATGGGCTAAGCCCGGTCTGTTCCGGGCGACGGTCATTGGACGAAACGCGGGCATCAGCTTTCCCGTCCTTCCCAACGGGTGGCGCAAGCTTCAGCGCAAAAGCTCCATTTTACTGCGCGTTTGCCTGTTCGCGGCCACTGCGGCAAGAATCGAATCATCCGAATCGCTTCACCGGCAGCGGTCGCAGCGGGCTGGCGGAATTGTCCTGACCGCGCTCGGCGGCCCAGGTGTGGATTGCTTCGAGCGCCATGTCGGCGGTGGCGAAGACGTGCCGCTGCGAGATGTACTCGAACAGGCCGGTGGCTGTCATGACATCGATCACCTGCTTCTTCAGGCCCGAGAAGACCACCGTGACACCGTTGCCGCGCAGCCGCTCGACCAGGTGGCGCATCACTTCCTCGCCCGAAGCGTCGAGTTCGTTGATACCATTTCCTACCACCAGCAGGTAGGGCGCTTTCGGGTTGGCTGCCACGGCCTCGAGAATCGCGTCCTCGAAAAAGGAAACGTTGGCGAAATACAATCGGCCGTCGAAGCGCACGGCCGTCACGAGCTCCGAGGCCGGCAGATGGTGAACGGCTGCATCACGCAGACTGCCGTCGGCATGACGGCCAAGTATCGCCACGCGCGGCGACATGGTGCGATAAAGGTAAAGGCCGATGGCGAGGCCGGCCCCGATCATGATGCCGCTATCGAGATGCGGTGCTGCTGCCAGGGTGGCGACGAAGGTGACCACGGCGGCTACGCCGTCGTGCTTGCTGGCTTTCCAGGCGTGCTTGACCGCCTCGATATTGATCAGGCCGATCACCGCCATGATGATCACCGCCGCCAGCACCGCCTGCGGCAAATGGTAGAGCAGCGGCGTCAGGAACAGCAATGTCAGCAGCACGAACAGGCCGGTGAACACCGAGGACATGCCGGTCAGTGCCCCGGCATTGATGTTCACCGCCGAGCGCGAGAAAGACCCGGAAACCGGGAACGCCTGGGTGAAGGACCCGACGATGTTGGCCAGGCCTTGGCCGATGAGTTCCTGGCTCGGGTCGATCTTCTGCTTGGTCTTGGCCGCCATGGCCTTGGCGATGGAAATGGCTTCCATGAAGCCCACCAGCGAAATGACGATAGCGGCCGAGAGCAGGCTGCCGAGCATATCCCACGACACCGCCGGCAAGCTGACGGAGGGCAGGCCTTCCGGCACCCTGCCGACCACCTCGCCGCCGCCGGTCAGCCTCATGTCGCCCTGGGCCGCCCGTGCTATGCGCCAGCGGTGACCGTCGGCGACCTTCCCGGCCGGCACCCGGCCCTCGGCGAAAAGTTCCGAGGCCTTGCCGTCGGGGCCGGCAACACGCTCGAAGACGAAGCTGCGGATGGCCCGGTTGCGACGGCGGTTCTCGTCCTCGCGGTCCTTGAGCTGAAGGCGGAGCAAATCCACCTCGTAGTTGAGGGTCACCGCCTCATGGGAAAGCTCGCCCCGTTGCTTTTGGAGGGTCTTCAACTCGATTGCTCTGGCGGCTATCTGCTCGTTGATTTCCTTGATGCGGGACTCGGTGCGGACGAACTCGGTCAGCAAGGCCCGGGCTTCCGGTTCCGCCACCTGGTCGATGGTAGCGGTGGCGTTGCGCTCGAAGCCGATCAGCCATGACGCCGCAGTCGTCACTGCCACTGCAATCAGGACTCCCGGCAGCCTGGGCGCTTTCCTGCGGATCGCCCACATGATCGCGATTGCGGTGGCGCCCATGGCCAGAGTCGGCAGGTGGGTATCGCCCGCCAGCTTGGCCACGCCCCAAATGTCCTCGATGAAGTGCTCCGAACGTCCCATCGGCACGCCGATCAGCTTGTTGACCTGCGAGAGACCAATGATCATGGCAGCCGCATTGGTGAAGCCGACGATGACCGGGTGCGACAGGAAGTTAACGATGATGCCAAGCTTGAACACACCGAGCACCAGCTGGACGATGCCGACCAGCAGGGCCAGCATGATCGCCAGGGCGACGAAAGCTTCCGAGCCGGACGCTGCCAGCGGCGTCAGCGCCGACGCAGTCAGCAGCGAGACGACGGCCACCGGCCCGGTACCGAGTTGGTTGGACGACCCCCACAGCGCCGCCACCATCACCGGCAGGAAGGCCGCGTAGAGTCCGTAGTACGCAGGCATGCCTGCGAGCTGGGCATAGGCCATCGACTGCGGAACCAGCACCAGGGCGACAGTCAGGCCAGCGAGAAAGTCAGCTCGCAGCGTCGCCCCACCGTATGGCAGCCAGCGCAAGAAGGGAAGAAGGCTCTTTAGTCGGGGCGAGACGGTCATAATTGGCTCGATCTTAGCAGTCCGATAGTCCTTGTTCTCAAGAGGTTTTCTATTGCGCAATCAGGAGCGCAAATTTCGAGCCGCCATCAGCGGCTCCACTTTTGCCGACGCCTGACCAGTCACGGCGAGATATCACGATCTGCTAATATTCTTCGTTTCCACGCACCCTGCTGCCCTTTCCACATCCCGACATGACCGCACGCGCCTCACCCTGGATTCGCAAACTGTTTCCCTTCCTGCTGTGGTGGCCACTGGTCAATCGGCAGACGGCGAAGGACGATTTGCTGGCGGGTTTCACCGGCGCGCTGATCGTTCTCCCCCAGGGCGTCGCCTTCGCCACGATTGCCGGCCTGCCGCCGCAATACGGCCTTTACGCGGCGATGATGCCGGCAGTGATCGGCGCGTTCTTCGGCTCCTCCTGGCACCTTGTGTCAGGCCCGACCACCGCGATCTCCATCGCGGTCTTTGCCGCGCTTTCGCACCAGGCCGAGCCGGGCTCGGCGCACTACATCAGCCTGGTGCTGACGCTCACCTTCCTCGTCGGCGTGTTCCAGTTGGTGCTGGGACTGGCGCGCATGGGCGCGCTGGTCAATTTCATCTCGCACACGGTAGTCATCGGCTTTACCGCCGGAGCCGCCATCCTCATCGCTGCCAGCCAGGTACGCAATTTCTTCGGCATCCAGATCCCGCGCGGCACACCCTTCTACGAGATCGTCCATCAACTGGTCGCCCAGGCCGCCGACATAAACCCCTGGGTCGCGGGTGTCGGCATCGTCACGCTGATCACCGGCATTCTTGCCCGCCGCTACATCACGAAAATTCCGTACATGATCACGGCGATGATTGTCGGCAGCATCGTCGCCGAGATCTTCAATCTCTGGCTGGGTCAGGACACCACCGGCATCAAGACCGTCGGAGCGCTGCCGGCGCAGCTACCGCCGCTCTCCGTGCCCGACTTTTCGCTCAACACCCTGCGCCATACCATCGGGCCGGCGCTGGTCATCACCATGCTCGGGCTGACCGAGGCTGTTTCCATTGCGCGCGCCATATCGGTGCGCTCCGAGCAGCGCATCGACGGCAACCAGGAGTTCATCGGCCAGGGTCTGTCGAATATCGTCGGCGCCTTTTTCTCGGCCTACGCATCCTCCGGCTCTTTCAACCGCAGCGGCGTCAACTACGAAGCCGGTGCGCGCACGCCGCTGGCGTCCGTGTTCGCCTCGGTATTTCTCCTGCTGGTGCTGCTGATTGTGGCGCCGCTCGCCGCCTACCTGCCCAACGCGGCCATGGCCGGCATCCTGTTCCTGGTCGCCTGGGGCCTGATCGACTTCCACCACATCAGCCACATCTGGCGCACCAGCAAGTCCGAGTCGGCGATTCTCGCCGCCACCTTGATCGGCACGCTGTTCAACCTCGAGGCCGGCATCTTCCTCGGCGTGTTTCTTTCGCTGGTGACGTATCTTCACCGTTCCTCCAAGCCCGAGATCGTTCCCGTGGTGCCCGCGCCGGAAGAAGGCGCCTATCACTTCATCCGCGCCAAGGGTAAGCCGGAGTGCCCGCAACTGCGCATCGTGCGCATCAACGGCTCGGTGTATTTCGGCGCCGCCAGTTATGTGCAGCAGGTCCTGCAGCAGATCGACGAAGACAATCCACGGCAGAAGTCGGTGCTGATCGCCGCGTCCAGTCTCAATACCATCGACATTGCCGGCGCCGAAGTGCTGACACAGGAAGCGCGGCGGCGGCGGCGCCTGGGCGGCGGCCTGTACTTCTATCGCCTGAATCAGCCAAATAGCGAGTTCCTGGGCCAGGGCGGCTACACCAGGGACATTGGCGAGAGCGCCTTCTTTCCGGTGATGACCGACGTCACCAGCGCGCTGTACTGGACGCTCGACCCGGATATTTGCCGCACCTGCAAGACGCGCATCTTCAAGCCCTGCACCGGCAAGCTCTTGCCCGACGGCTTCCGCCGCCAGCGCCTGCTGCTGGCCACCGATGGCAGCGAATTCAGCCACGCCCCGCAGGAAATCGCCATAGCGCTGGCGAAGAACTTTGGTGTCACCCTCGACATCATGACCCTGGTGCCGGCGGCGGAGGACGAGGAGATGGCCCGCGCCCGGCTGACGGTCGCCACGCGCGCTGCACTGGTGGCCGGCGTCGATACCGAAGAAATCGTGCGCCACGGCAAACAGCCGGTGAAAGAAGTCATCGCCGCGGCGAAGACCGCCGACAGCAACATCCTGATCATCGGCCGTCGGCCGCAGCGCGGCGATCTGAGGGAGCGCCTGGTCGGCGATGTCGCGGCGCAGATCATTGCCCATGCGCCCTGCCATGTACTCATTGCCGGCTGGCGGTCACGGATGTGGCAAGGTCGCATCCTGGTTGCCAGCGACGGCTCGACAGACAATGATCGCGTCGCCGAAATCGCGTCGCAGATTGCGAAAGCGACGCGCACCCCGCTCACCCTGGTTGCGGCGATAATCGGCGGCATGGACCGCGAAAAACTGACCGAAGATCTGGCGCTCAAGTCCGCGCAGCTTCGCAGCGAGGGTGTCCAGTGTGACAGTCGCGTAGTCGGCGGCGCTCCGGAACGGTCCATCCCCGCTGCAGCGAAGGATCTCGGCGCCGATCTGGTGGTCATCGGTTATCAGCAAAGTCTGGGGCGCGGCGCGGTCGACCGAATCATCGGCAGCCTTGATTGCGCCGTGCTGGTGGTGAAACACGCGACCGAACCGGAACGCATGGCCACCGCCGTGAAGAACCAGGCTTGAGTCACTTCGAGTAAACTTCGCCGTCCCGCCAGCGCCGACTTCTTGATCATGGGCCACCGACTCTCGAAAATCTACACCCGTACCGGCGACGCCGGCACCACCGGCCTCGGCGACGGTTCGCGCACCGCCAAGAATTCTGCCCGCGTTGCCGCGATGGGTGACGTGGATGAACTCAA
>JAPLQZ010000266.1 GCA_026399415.1 Rhodocyclales bacterium
CCTGGACCAGGATGGTGTTCTGCTTCCAGATGCCGTTCCAGGCGATTTCCTTGTAGGCGCTCATGGTTTGCTCTCCTCAAAGCGGCTGCGGGCCGGCAGGTCGAATAGTTTGTCCCGGCGTTGCATGGCCCACGCCAGCACGCGGCCGCTGGCTTTGGTGACGGCGCGGGCCGAGATGGTGGCCCCGGCGCGCTGGTCGAAGTGGCCGCCATCTTTCTTTACGCGCCATCTTTCGCGCGGAACGCTGTCAAAGCCGAGATTGCTGAACTGGGTAATCCACGGCTGCGACTTGTTCCTGTCCTTCTTCGGGTTGATGTAGTCGCCCAGGCCCGGTGTTTCACGGTGTTCGGTGACGCGCACGGCGAGCAGTTCGCCGGACGCCTTGACCGCCAGCAGCAGGCCGATGCGACCGGAATAGCCGTCCGGCGCGGCGGCTTCGATGACCAGCGCCGCCGGCTGACCGTCCTTGCGGGCGCGGTAAAGACGCGTGGCGTCTGTCACGCCCAGTTCCTTGATGGGCATTACCTCGATCCAGTCGTCGAGCAGCGCATTGTCGTACAAGGCGGCAGGCAATACCTCGCCGATAAGGGCCAGCTTCTCCTTTTGGGCGCTGGCGGCGACGAGTGGCGCGGTCGCGCTGTAAGTGCCGGCCATGAGCGCCGTGAACACCAGCGTGAACACCAGCATGATCGCGGCGGTGCGCACCGCAATGCGCACGGGACCGGAATCGCGCACCGCAACTTCGAGGGGTTCGCTCATTGCGAGTCTCCGCGCTTGTCCTTGTGTCCGAACACCGGCGGCTGCGTGTACAGGTCGATCAGCGGCGCGCCGATATTCATCAGCAATACGGCAAATGCGATGCCATCTGGGTAAGCGCCAAAAGTGCGGATGATCCAGGTGAGGATGGCGACGCCGGCGGCGAAAATGAGTTTGCCCCTCGGAGTGGTGGCTCCGGATACGGGATCGGTGACAATGAAAAAGGCCCCGAGCATTGCCCCGCCGGTGAACAAATGGAACAGCGGTCCGGCAAACTGCGTGCCGTCGATCAGGCAGAATATCCCCGAGATGGCGCACAGTACGGCGAGAAAAGCCGTCGGCATATGCCAGCTGATGATGCGCTGCTGCAGCAACCACAGGCCGCCCAGCAGATATCCCCCAGCGACCCATTCCCAGCCCTTGCCACCGATACCGCCGACGGCGGGATTGCTGCCCAGCACGCTGGCGACGGACGTTTTTGCGTCAGCCGTGTGCAATGCAGTGCGCAGGGCATCCAGTGGCGTTGCCATGCTGATCGCGTCGAGTGGACGGGTGCCGAAGATCGCCTGCCATTGCCCCGCAAAGTCGGTCGTGCCAGCGGCGGGCCATTGCGACATGAGTTGCGGGTAGGCGACGATCATCAGCGCAAATGCGACCATGGCCGGATTGAACGGGTTTTGTCCCAGTCCGCCGTAGAGATGCTTGGCGACGATGATGGCCAGCAGCGTGCCGAGTACGGTCAGCCACCATGGTGCAATCGAGGGGAAACTGAGTGCGATCAGCCATGCAGTTACCAGGGCCGAACCATCCGTCAGAAACAGCATGATCGGCTTGCCGCGCAGGGCCAGTATCAGGGCTTCCGCGGCGAGTGCGGCGATTGAAGTCAGTGCGATCTGCAGCAGGATGGCTGCGCCAAAAAACCAGACGTAGGCGGCGATGCCCGGCAGCAGCGCGACGAGCACGCGCAGCATCACGGATTGCACGCTGGCGGGTTTAAGAAAGTAGGGGGAATTGTTCACGGTGAGATCGCCTAGTCGTCCTGCCACACGTGAGGTTTCGCCATTTCGCGAATCTCGGCGCGACGCGTTTCAATGGCAGCTACCTCGGCTTCTTGTTCAGGGGTCAGGTTGATGGTGTTCTCCGGCTGTATCTGCGCCTTCTGGGCACGCACGCGTTCCAGGGCTGCGGCAATCAGCGCCTTCTTCTCATCCTGCTCGGGCGTGACGGTCGCCTTCGCCGCATCCACCTTTGCCGCCACGGCTTTTTCGCGTCTGGCGGCTGCCTTGGCCGCCAGCTTCGCGGCATGCTCCTGTTTCTCGCGTTCTTCGCGCAACAGGCGGAACTCGTAGCGTTCGCGCGCTTCGTCAGCAGACACTTTTGTCAGTTCACGCGCCCAGATTTCACTCTTGGCAAAGCGGTAGTAGTCGACCAGCGGAATGTGCGAGGGACAGACGTAGGCGCAGCAGCCGCATTCGATGCAGTCGAACAGCTTGTATTCCTGTGCCTTGCCGAAAATCTTCGCCCGCGAGAACCAGTACAGCTCGAACGGCTGCAGGTCGGCAGGGCACACATTGGCACAGTCGCCGCAACGGATGCACGGCATCTCCGGCGGTGGCGGCGGGAACAGATCGCGGGATCCAACCAGCACGCAGTTGGCAGCCTTGACCACGGGCACCGAGTCATCCGGCATTCGCAGACCCATCATGGGCCCGCCCATGATCACGCGGTCGCTGTCGGCGAGCGGGCCGCAGAGTGCGATCAGATCCCGCATGGGCGTGCCCAGCAGCACTTCAAAGCTGCGTGGCTGGCCGACATTGCCGGCGACGGTGACGATGCGCGAGATCAGCGGTCGGCCGAGCGCGATCGCTTCGAAAATCGCGTATGCGGTGCCTACGTTGAAGCACTGCACTCCGTAATCTGTCGAGCGTTTGCCGTGCGGCACTTCGATGCCGGTCAGGACCCGAATCAGTTGTTTGGCGCCGCCCGCAGGATAGAGCGTCGGCACCGACACTACCTTGATGCTGGAATCGCCTGCAGCGATCTTGACGGCCCGGGCGGCGGCTTCCATCGCGGCGATGGCTTCCGGCTTATTGTCCTCGATGCCGATCAGCACCTGCCCCGCGCCGAGCATGTCGCGCATGATGAGTGCGCCCTGGAGGATGGTCGCGGCGCGCTCGCGCATCAGCACGTCGTCGCAGGTGATGAAGGGCTCGCATTCGGCACCGTTCAAGACCAGCGTATCCAGACTTTGCTGCTTTCCCGGGTTGAGTTTGAGGTAGCTGGGGAACACCGCGCCGCCCAGACCGACGACGCCGGAATCGCGCAGATAGTCGCGGATTTGCGTCGGCGTGGCGCTGCGGAAGTCAAAGGGCTGATGCGGAATCCATTCGTCACGACCATCAGCCTCGATCACCATGCACAATGCGGAAAGTCCTGATGGATGCGGCATGAGGCACATTTCGACGGCGACTACCGTGCCAGAAGTCGGGGCATGCACGGCGGAGGAGACATTGCCGTCGGCGCCGCCAATGCGCTGGCCCTTGAGCACGTGCTCGCCGGCCGTCACCAGAGGACGGGGCGTGCCGCCGATGCTTTGATGCAGCGGGATCACGAGCAGAGTC
>JAPLQZ010000268.1 GCA_026399415.1 Rhodocyclales bacterium
CTAGCTGCCTGTTGAACCAGATCTAGAGCAAGCGTTTCGGTTCGTTGCCTTCAATGAAATGGCGGTACTGCATATCCCGGTTGAGTATGTGCGAAAGCAGCCACCCCTTGAGATAGTGATGTACTCCTGCCCTGTCCTGAACGCCGTCCGAGGCCGCCATACTAAAGGCAGCCATTTTCTCTACGAACGCTGCGTGTTCTTTTTCATGGGCAGCGAGTTGAGGGTAACCAATTCTATGCAGGTAGTCTTCCTCGGCATTGAAATGAACCTGGGTGTAGTCGAACATGCCTGACAGCACTTCGTGGAACGCTCCTGACGATTCAGCACTTTGGTCCGCACGGTAGTCAGCAAGCCGGTTGATCATTCCGACAAGTTTCTTGTGTTGCTCATCCATTTCTGCGACACCGACGCTGTAGGTGTCATTCCAGACCACTCGTTCAAGTCCTCCCTGGTCATCCTCTGTATTTGCCAGCCCTGTACCGAGAAACCTCGTCAGCTGGTCGCGCATCTCGCCAATCGATTGTTCCAGCGCGGACAACAACCCATCGGTTGCGGTGCCACCATGCAAGGCCCCTTCCAGCGCTACAACGACGCCGTGAAGATCAGTCATTCCCAACATACCCACGCGCCCCTTGAAGGCGTGAGCCGTCTTGGCAGCAGTATCCGGATGTCCGGCAGCGATCTCGTTCCGCATCTGGTCAGGAATCGCGCCGGCCGTTGCCACAAAGTCCCCCAGCCAGTGTCGGTAGCGATCGTCTCGACCGCCAAAACGAGCGAGCGCCGGAGCGAGATCAACGCCACGCAAGGTGGCCAGATCAGTCCCCGCTTCAGCCATCGGCTCTGGCTGTCCGAGTAATTCCTCTGTCGCCGGCGCCACTTTCTGCTTGCTCTCGGGAATCCATTTCGCCAGCGTTCGATAGAAGCTGGGGTTGTCGAAGGGCTTTCCGATATGGTCGTTCATGCCGGCGGCGGTTCCGATTGCCTTCTCGTGCGCCATCGTGTGTGCCGTCATGGCAATGATCGGCAACCGTGCAAAGCCATCGAGCTTGCGGATCGCGCGGGTCGCCGTGAGTCCGTCAACTACCGGCATCTGGACATCCATCAAGACGAGGTCGAAGGCGTCGGGGCCTGCCTGCGTCAGGATGTCGAGCGCTTCCTGACCGTTCGCCGCCACGCGCGAAGTGATACCGACCCTGGCTAGCAGCGCTTCGACGATCTCGCGGTTAAGAGGTTGATCTTCCGCGACGAGTACGCGGACGTCACGGTAACTCTCTGGCGGCGTTTCATCGGCAACCGGTTCGACAGTCGGCAGATCGGCCGCATTACCCAGACCCAGCCAGATTCTGGATTTGAAGGTGGTGCCGCTACCCTCGACGCTGGTGACACTTATGTCGCCGTCCATCATTTCAGCCAGGCGCCGACTGATAGTTAGTCCAAGGCCCGTGCCGCCATATTTGCGGGTCACCGAGGTGTCGACCTGTGTGAAGGGTTTGAACAGCAGATCAAGCTCTTCCGGCCGCATGCCGATGCCACTATCTTCAAACTCGATATCAATACAGACGCGGCTCTCTTCGCGAACATGCAGGCTGACACGGACTTCGACCCGGCCGGTATCCGTGAACTTGATTGCGTTGCCGAGCAGATTGAGCAGTATTTGCTCAATGCGTGTGGGATCGCCCAGCAATACATCGGGTACCGCGGCATCGATTGTCTCGACGATCTCCAGTCCCTTTTCTTCCGCGCGGTGTGCCATGACCGACCGACTGTGTTCCATTACCGTGCGCAGGCTGAAGGAAATAACCTCCAGCTCCATGTAGCCAGCGGCAATCTTGGATAGATCGAGCAGTTCGTTGATGATGCGGTTGAGGTGTTTGCCGGAACTGACGATCTTGTCCAAATAGCTGCGCAACTTGGGATCGCTACTGAGGCCCTGGGCCAATCCCGCCATGCCGATCACGGCGTTCAGCGGGGTACGCAGTTCGTGACTGATGTTCGCCAGGAATGCATCCTTGGTCTGGTCAGCCAGCTTCGCGCTTTCCAGTGCCCGCTCGCGGGTCTCAAATGCAGAAAAGACCTGACGGTATAGAGCCATTCCAACAAGTATGTTGGTTACAAAAAAGATGCCGCCAAGCACGAATAAGGCAATTTCTGAACGAGTCATGGCCCTGTGCTCAGCTTCAACCGCTGCGTTTTGCAATCCCTCGACTTTCTGACCGAGTTGATCGAGCAGTGCGGCGACTTCGTCGGACTGCTGGTCAAACCCGTCCGGCGCCTTCATGATCGCGTTGCCCGCGTCCTGGCTGATGCGATAGGCACTCAGCATACGAAGACCGCTCTCGTGAAGATTTTCAATACGGCGGGCCAGCTTGTCGGCTTCATTGCGCAGACCGGAATCAAGCTCGGCAACTTCACTCAGCAGCAGCAGCGCATGGCGCAGAGACTTGGCGGCGTCTTCCTTGCTGTCATCGGCGCCGGTCGCCGCCGAATCTGTCAGGTATTGTTGAACCTGTCTGGCCTCCAGCTTGGCTTCCGCCAATTTGCCAACCAGTTTTTCGGTCACCCGATGCTCAAATTCTCTTTGGCGACGAACTTCTCCCAAGGTCGTGATCGCAGCAAACAGAATCAGTCCGATGAGCAGAACGCCCAGAACGACATATCCGCCAATGAAGAGTTTGAGACGCTGTATGTTCATTCTGTGAATCTTCGCTCGGTTAGGTCGAGTTCGCCATCTTCGACAATCAGGGAATTTCCTTGCTACAGGACCAGGGCTTCGACCCGCAGTCGCGCCTCCCAGGTTTCGATCCAGCCGGCCAAATCGGCGGCCGGCATCGGGCGGGCGATGAAATAGCCCTGCGTCAGGTCGCAGCCGGCGCGACGCAGGAATTCCCAATCGGCAAGGTCCTCGATACCTTCGGCGACGACCTCGATGCCCAGTTCCCGGGCCAGATGCAGGTTGCTATCGAAGATCGCGCGCAAGGTCGGGTCGCCGTGCGCGCCGTGCACGAAACTGCGGTCGATCTTGAGTTCGTCGAAGGGAATGTCGCGCAATTGGGCGAGCGAAGAATGGCCGGTGCCGAAGTCGTCGATCGACAGCCGGAAGCGCTTCAGTCGCAGTCGGGTGAGGATTTCCAGCGGTACGCGCAGATCGGCCATCAGCCGGCTTTCCGTCACCTCGAGCACGATCTCCACCGGCGCGATGCCGGCGGCAGCGGCCGCTGCGGCGACGTGATCGGCGAAGTCCAGTGCGGCGAGGTTGTCCATCGACACGTTGATCGCGATCCGCAGCGCGAGGCCGGCGTCGCACCAGTCACGGGCCTGCGCCAGCGCATCGTGGAGCACAACACGGGTCAGGTCATCGATCAGGCCGTGCGCTTCGGCGACACCGATGAACTGGTCGGGAAAGACCAGCCCGTCGGTCGGATGCCGCCAGCGCACCAGGGTCTCGACGCCAACCACGCGGCCGTCGGCCACCGCCACCTTGGGCTGGTAGTAATTGACCAGTTCGCCGTTGGCGATGGCCGCGCGCAGCGTGTCAGCGCCATAGGCGGCTCTTGCCGCCCGTGATCGACCAGGCGCGGGCGGCCTCCATTGCGCCAGCAATGCCGTCAGCGCCTCCGGCGAGACCGGCTTCTGCAGGTGGCCGAGCAGCTCTATCTTGTGCGCCTGCACCAGCTTGCTGGCGGCCTGAAGCATTCGCTCGTCCTCGCCGCTGATCAGCACCAGGCTACCGGCGTAATTGCGCTGGACCAGATGGCGGACGAATTCGATGCCGTCCATTTCCGGCATGTTGAGGTCGAGCAGGATCAGCTCCGGCTGGCCGGACGGCGCATCGAGCGCTACGAGCGCGGCGGCGCCGCTGGAGTATGGCGACACCGCCGTGAAACCGAGGTTTTCCAGCAGGCGGCCGATCAGCTTGAGCATCAAGGGCTCGTCGTCCAGCAGCATGATCCTGACCGCGAAATTGTTTGTCATGGTGACTCTCCTGTTTCCTTGTCGAGCGCCGTCAAGTCTGCCAGCGTGGCATCGACCGCGGCCATCTCTGCCTCAAAGCGAGGCCATACGCCGGACAGCGCCGCAGCCTGCCCCGTCTTGCCGGCTGTTTCCATCTCGGCACACAACTCACCCAGCGCCAGCGCGCCGACCGCCCGCGCCGAAGACTTCAGTTTGTGCGCCAACGCTTCCGCCTGCGCCGCCTGCCCGGCGGAGCAGGCAGCGGCAAGTTCCGCAGCGATGGTTGCCGCGCTGGCACGGAAGTCGAGCAGAAATTCGCGGATCACCGCCGGGTCGTCGCCCACCAGCGCCGCGAGGACGCTCACATCAACCGGCACAACAGTCGGCGCTGGCGATACGGCGGTCGGTGTTTCCACGCTGCCGACCATGCCGGCCGACAGCCACTTTGCCAGCACCGTTTTCAGTTGCACCAGATCCGCCGGCTTGACCAGCAGCTCATCCATGCCGGCAGCACGGCAGTTCTCGATTTCGTCGGCCAGCGCGTTGGCGGTCCAGGCGAAGACAGGCGTGCGCGAGCGTGCCTCATCGACTTCGATTCCGCGGATCGCGCGCGTCAGCGCATAGCCGTCCATCACCGGCATGTGGCAGTCGGTGATCACCACTGCATAGCGGCCAGCGCGCCACTGTGCCAGCGCGGCTTCCCCGTTTTCAGCAGTCTCGGCACACAAACCGAGCAGTTCAATCTGGCGCGCGAGCAGTTTGCGATTGATCGGATGATCATCGACTACCAGAACTCGGGGTACGTCGGCGGCGGCAGCCTGAAAGAGGGGCAGCACGGACGCACCAGCGGCGATCCGGTTCGGAGTTTTACCAGCGTCCGGCGCGGCCTCCGCTATCGGCAGCGTCAGCGTGATGCTGAAGGTGGAGCCGTGGCCCGGCGCACTCTCCACGTCGATCCGTCCGTCCAGCAAATCGGCCAGACGCCGGCAGATCGCCAGCCCGAGCCCGGTGCCGCCGTACATGCGCGCCGTATCGGCGCTGGCCTGGCCGTAGCTGCGGAACAGGCGCTGCTGCGCCTCCGGGTCGATGCCGATGCCCGTGTCCTTGACTGAAAATCGGACCTGCTCGGCACCGTCGAGTCGTTCAAGCAGTTCGGCTCGCAGCTCGACGCGGCCACCGTGGCTGAACTTGACGGCGTTGCTGACGAAGTTGTTGAGCACCTGCGACAGCCGCAGCGGATCGACCGTGAGCGTCGCACTCAGGCGCGGATCGACCTGCTGCGTCAGTGTCACGCTGTTGCTGCTGGCCATGTGCGAATAGGTGTTCGCCACCTCGTCCACGAGTTGAGCAATCGACGTGGACTGCAGCGTGAGTTCGAGTTTGCCTTCCTCGATCTTCGACCAGTCGAGAATATCGTTCAGGATCCGCAACAGGCTGCGCCCGGAATCGCGCGCCGTTTGCAGCGTATCGGTTTGCTCGGAACTGAGCGGCGACAAGGAAAGCAATTCCAGCATGCCCAGCAGACCGCCCAGCGGCGTGCGGATTTCGTGGCTCATGGTGGCAAGGAAGGAATCCTTCGCGCTGTTGGCCAGGTCTGCCGCGTTCCTGGCGTCGATCAATGCCTGTTCGGCCTGCTTGCGCGCCGTGATGTCCTGTGCGGTGCCGGCGACATGGCTTGGTCTGCCCTCGGCGTCATATGTCAGCTCGCCGTTGCCATTGATCAGGGCAATTGCATTTGGACTCAGGGAGCCAATCCGAGCAATGAAGCCCGATAGTCTGGAATTCGGTCGGCGGTTTTGCGGCGGCTACGCAGGCTTCGCTTTGGGTATCGGTGATCC
>JAPLQZ010000173.1 GCA_026399415.1 Rhodocyclales bacterium
CGTCGTTGAACCCTTCGGTCAGCAGGCGAATCGCCTCGGGCTGATCCCCTGCCGGCAGAAACGTCTGATGCAGGCGCCAGGGACTGCCGGCGAACTCGATCACCCGCCCCTTTAACTCGTGAATCTCGGCCATAACCTGTCTGTCCACTTATGGAAACCGGGGCAAAACCTGATCAAAGCCACCCGGGCAATGCGGTATTATTGCTTGTTTTACGCCTTTCCGTCCTTGCCTTCCTCTCAGGAGTTTTCATGACTGCATCACTCTTCGCCGCCGTTGAAATGGCGCCCCGCGACCCCATCCTTGGCCTCACCGAAGGCTTCAATGCCGATACCCACGCGACAAAGGTGAATCTTGGCGTCGGCGTGTATTACGACGACAACGGCAAGGTGCCCCTGCTGGGCGCCGTCCGCGCCGCCGAAAAAACCCGCCTCGAAGCCGCACCGGCACGCGGCTACCAGCCGATCGAAGGCCTTGCCGCCTACAACCAGGCCGTGCAGAAGCTGATGTTTGGCGCCGACTCGCCGCTGATCGCGGACGGCCGCCTGGTCACCATCGAGGCTCTGGGCGGCACAGGCGCGCTGAAAGTCGGCGCCGATTTTCTCAAGCGCATGTATCCCGAAGCCAAGGTTTACATCAGCGACCCGAGTTGGGAAAACCATCGCGCCCTGTTCGAATCCTCCGGATTCGCCGTGGAAAGCTACCCCTACTACGATGCCGCCACGCGCGGCGTCGATTTCACCGCCATGAAGGCCGGCCTCGCCGGCCTGCCCGCCAATTCCATCATCGTGCTGCATGCCTGCTGCCACAACCCGACCGGTGCCGACATCAGCGCGGCACAATGGCAGGAAGTGGTCGACGTCATCCGCGCCCGCAACCTGGTCGCCTTCATCGACATGGCCTATCAGGGTTTTGCCGACGGCATCAAGCAGGATGCAGTGGCGCTCGACCTGTTTACCGCCTCCGGCCTGCAGTTCTTCGTCTCGAGCAGTTTCTCCAAGTCCTTCTCGCTCTACGGCGAGCGCGTCGGCGCGCTGACCATGGTTACCGCCAGCCGCGAAGAAACCGCTCGCGTACTCTCGCAGGTCAAGCGAGTGATCCGCACCAACTACTCCAACCCGCCCACCCATGGCGGCGCCATCGTCGCCGCAGTGCTTTCCAGCCCGGAACTGCGCAAGCAGTGGGAAGACGAACTGACTGGCATGCGCGAGCGCATCCGCGCCATGCGCGTATCCCTCGTGGACAAACTCAAGGCCAAGGGCGTGGCTCAGGACTTCAGCTTCATCGTCAAGCAGCGCGGCATGTTCTCCTACACCGGCCTCACCGTCGAACAGGTCGAAAAGCTCAAGGCCGATTTCGGCGTGTACGCCGTCGGCACCGGCCGCATCTGCGTCGCGGCGCTGAACAGCAAGAACATCGACTACGTCGCAGAGGCCATTGCCACTGTCCTGAAGAAGTGACAAAACCATTGCAGGGGAAAAGGGGCGCGGCTATAATCCGCGCCTCTTGATATTCCTCGATAGCTCAGTTGGTAGAGCGCCGGACTGTTAATCCGTAGGTCCCTGGTTCGAGCCCAGGTCGAGGAGCCAAAGATTCAAAGACTTACGCCACCTTCGGGTGGCGTTTTTCTTGGCCTTATTAGACTCCATCTTA
>JAPLQZ010000029.1 GCA_026399415.1 Rhodocyclales bacterium
CGCGCCACCCCATGGCGGCTTGGCTTTCGGTCTCGACCGCATCGTCACCATGATGGCCGGCGCCGAGTCGATCCGCGACGTGATCGCCTTCCCCAAGACGCAGCGCGCTCAGTGCCTGCTGACCGATGCGCCGTCCGATGTGGACGAAAAGCAGTTGCGCGAGTTGCACATCCGGCTGCGGCAGAAAGTCGAAACCCAGGTCGAGGTCGGCAAGACCTGAGCATGCTGCGTCGTTTTGTCGGCCTGCTGTGCGTCAGTCTGGCGCTGTCGGCCGGGACACGCGCGAACTTGCACGAAATCTCGCACGACACCGGCGTTGCGGAAGCAGGTCTACCGGCGGAAGCACGCGAAATCCTGCGCTTGATCGACCGTGGCGGCCCCTATCCCTATCGACGCGACGGCGTCGTTTTCAAGAACCTTGAAAAGCGCCTGCCGCTGAAACAGCGCGGCTACTATCACGAATACACGGTCCCGACTCCCGGCAGCACGGACCGCGGCGCACGACGCATCATCGCCGGCGAACAGCCGCCCGCGGTGTTCTACTACACTGACGATCACTACCGCAGTTTCGTCAGGATCAAGCGCCAGGACAGAAAACCATGAACGCCGCCGACCACTACCAGGCCCTGTTTGCCGATGCCGGAAGGGCAGGAGTCCATCATTTGCCGCAAGGCGACCTGGAGCCGCTGATGATTGGCGCCGGCGCGGCTGGCTGTCTGGTGCAACGCGTCGACCTGGCCGGTGTGCGCGGCAAGAACGAGATGCTGACCGCGATAGGCAAAGCGCTCGGCTTCCCGGAATGGTTCGGCCACAACTGGGATGCGCTGAATGATTGCCTGCTCGACATGGGCTGGCGTCCGGCCGAAGGCTACGTAACTCTGCTTGACCATTGCGACGGTATTCACGGTCGCGCCGAGGCCGATTTCGTTACCCTGATGCAGACATTCCAGTCCGCTGCAAACGAGTGGCGCGAACAGGGAGTGCCCTTCTGGTGCCTGGTCGACATGCAGGCGGACGGCATAGCCTGGCTGCCGACGGTAGCCCAGCCTGGTTGATGGAATACAAGAAACCGATCTCCGTGCTGGTAGTTATTTTCACCCCGGCGCTGGATGTCTTGCTGCTGGAACGCGCCCGTCACCCCGGCTTCTGGCAGTCGGTCACCGGTAGCCAGGAAGACGACGAGCCACTGATTGAAACGGCCCGCCGCGAAGTGCGCGAAGAGACCGGCATCGTTGCCGCTGCAGACGATTTCATCGACTGGCAACTGACCAACCGTTACGAGATCTTTGCCGAGTGGCGTTACCGCTACGCACCCGGCATCACGCACAATACCGAACATGTCTTCAGTCTTTGCCTGCCTAGACAGGCTGCCGTGGCCATTGCGCCCGACGAACACCTCGGCTATCGCTGGCTGCCGTGGCAGGAGGCTGCGAAGGCCTGCTTTTCGTGGAGCAATCGCGATGCCATTCTCGAATTGCCGCAGCGGCTTGGCCTGCAGGCGGCGCCGCCGTAATAGCCCGCTGAAATATCAGCAGGCTGCCCTGATTTGTTTGCGGGCCGGTAGAATGGGCGAAGTTACCACTTGCTCTCGCTGACACCCATGACCGAAAAGCTCTCTCCTGCTGCCAAGGCCGGCGTTCTGGCCGAAGCCCTGCCCTACATCAAGCGCTTTCACGGCAAGACCATCGTCATCAAGTACGGCGGAAATGCCATGACCGACGAACATCTCAAGCAGTGTTTCGCCCGCGACGTGGTGCTGCTCAAGCTGGTCGGCATGAACCCGGTAGTGGTGCATGGCGGCGGTCCGCAGATCGAGAACCTGCTCGCCCGCGTCGGCAAGAAGGGCGAGTTCGTCCAGGGCATGCGCGTCACCGATGCCGAAACCATGGACCTGGTGGAGATGGTGCTCGGCGGTCAGGTTAACAAAGAGATCGTCAATTTGATCAACCAGCATGGAGGCAAGGCCGTCGGCCTGACCGGCAAGGATGGCAACTTCATCCGCGCCAAGAAGCTGATGATGGAAAACAAGGATGCACCGGGCGATCTGATCGACATCGGCCAGGTCGGCGACATCGTGTCGATCGACCCCAGCCTGATCGCACTGCTCGACACCGGCGCCTTCATTCCGGTGATCGCGCCAATTGGCGTCGGCAGCGAGGGCGAAACCTACAACATCAATGCCGACGTAGTCGCCGGCAAGATCGCCGAAGTGCTGAAGGCGGACAAGCTGGTGATGCTGACCAATACACCGGGGGTACTGGACCAGGCCGGCAAGCTGCTGACCGGCATCACACCCAGGCAGATCGACGACATGGTGGCGGACGGCACGCTCTCCGGCGGCATGCTGCCCAAGATCAGCTCGGCGCTGGAGGCGGCGAGGGGCGGAGTGAAAAACGTGCACATCATCGACGGCCGCGTCGAACATGCGTTGCTGCTGGAAATTCTGACCGACGAAGGCGTCGGTACGCTGATCAAATCAAAGTGAGCCCGCAATGAACGAAGCCCGCGCCGCCAAAGTCGGTGAAAAGAAGCTCCTGATCCTGCACACCATTGCCGAGATGCTGGAACGCCCGGCGGTGGAAAAGGTCACGACGGCGCTCCTGGCCAAACAGCTCCAGATCTCGGAGGCGGCCCTCTACCGCCACTTCGCCAGCAAGGCGCAGATGTACGAAGGGCTGATCGAGTTCATCGAGAGCGGGGTGTTTTCAGTGATCACCCAGATCGAAGCGGCCGAGGAATCCGGTCTGAAACAGGCCGAGGCCATCGTCGCTTCGCTGTTGCGCTTCGCGCAGAAGAACCGCGGCCTGACACGGGTACTGGTAGGTGACGCGCTGGTACATGAGAATCCGCGCCTGCAGACGCGCATCAACCAGTTGCTGGACCGCATTGAATCCACCCTCAAGCAATGTTTGAAAGTTGCCGCTGCGCAAGGGGCGTTGACTAGCGAGCATGATTTTGGCGCCCATGCCGACCTGCTGGTTTGCTATACCGTGGGCCGCTGGCAGCGCTTTGTCAAAAGCGGCTTCAAGCACGATCCGCTGGCGAACTGGCCGGCACAGTGGATGATCCTAGCGCGCTAGTCGCCGTCTTGCCATCCACAGCGGCGAGGAGAGCGTACTTTGCTCGACCGCCTTGCTGCGCAGGGGTTTCATCAGCGCCGACTCTTAGGCGTTCAGCAGGGTCGCCGCCTCCAGCGCAAAGTAGGTCAGGATGCCGTCGCAACCGGCGCGCTTGAAGGAAAGCAACGCTTCCATCATCACCGCATCGTGGGCCAGCCAGCCATTCTGTGCCGCGGCCTTGAGCATCGCGTATTCGCCACTGACCTGGTAAGCGTAGGTCGGCACGCCGAATTCGTCCTTTACCCGGCGCACGATGTCGAGATAGGGCATGCCGGGCTTGACCATCACCATGTCGGCACCTTCGTCCAGATCCATCGCCACTTCGCGCAGTGCCTCGTCGCTGTTGCCGGGATCCATCTGGTAGGTGGACTTGTTACCCTTGCCCAGATTGCCGGCCGAGCCGACAGCATCGCGGAACGGGCCATAGAACGCGGAGGCGTATTTCGCCGAATAGGCGAGGATGCGGGTATGAATCAGCTTCTCGGCATCCAGCGTGGCCCGAATGCGGCCGATACGACCGTCCATCATGTCTGACGGCGCCACCACATCGGCGCCGGCGCGGGCATGGCACAGCGCCTGTTTCGCCAGGGCTTCCAGAGTCTCATCGTTCATCACGTAGCCGCGTGGATCGGTCGGGTCGATCAGGCCATCCTGACCATGGCTGGTATAGGGGTCGAGCGCGACATCGGTGATGATCCCGAGTTCGGGAAACTCCCTCTTCAGTCGCGCCACCACGGTGGGCACCAGGCCGGCCGGGTTCCAGGCTTCTTCGGCGCCGGGCGTTTTGCCGTCGACACCCACCACCGGGAACAGCGCCAATGCCGGCACGCCCAGCTTCAACGCCTTTTCAGCAACGGGCAACAGGCGGTCCAGCGACATGCGCTCGACACCGGGCATCGAAGCGACCGCTTCGGTGCGGCCGGCGCCGTCAAGGACGAAGACCGGATAGATAAGATCGTCGGCGGTGAGTGTGTGCTCACACATCAGGCGCCGCGAGAAATCGTCACGGCGCATGCGACGCATCCGCGAGCCGGGGAATACACCTTTTGTAATCATTGGCTTAGTCCTGAGAAACTTTCGAGAATTACTTGAACTTTAACGCATACGGTCTATCATAGTAAGCAGACGGTGGCGGACTTTCGTTTGCGCTGTCTCCCGCTTACCTCCCTGAGCGGGTGCCTTGAAAATTTCAAGGTGTTTCGCCCTCGACCTCCTCCCCTTTGGTCGAGGGCTTTTATTTTTGGCGAAGCCAAAAATAAAAGCCCTGCGGGCGAATTAGTGGGCTATCCCCCCGGGCCCCTTTAGCTCCGGCATAACCCCCGCTTCGCGGGCGTAAGCCTACTCTGAAATGCTGAAGCATTTTCCAAGAAAGGGGGTGACTGATCAGGCTGACTGCGTCAGCTATTGGATACAACCGGATACAACCGACGCATCGCCACTCAACCATTCGCCGACCACCTTTTCTGCCTCTTCCATGCCGGTTTTCTTCAGACTGGAAAACATCTGCACGGTAATTTGCTCGCCAAAACTAGCGAGCGCCGCCTTCGTTTCGCGCAGAATCTTGGTCTGTTCCTGGCGCGTAAGCTTGTCCGACTTCGTCAGCAGGCAGTGGATTGGCCGTCCCGTCGAACCGAACCAGCCGATCATCTTCCAGTCGAGCTCGGTCAGCGGACGGCGCGAATCCATTATCAGTACCAAGCCGACAAGATTCGACCGACACGTCAGGTAATGTTCCAGCAGGCCTTGCCATTGCAGGCGAACCGCCAGGGGCACCTGCGCAAACCCGTAGCCAGGCAGATCGACCAGGGCCGCGCCGTTCTTCATGCGAAACAGGTTGATCAACTGGGTCCGGCCCGGTGTCTTGGAAACGAAGGCGAGCCGGGTGTGCCTTACCAGCGTGTTGATCGCACTGGATTTTCCTGAATTCGAGCGGCCGGCGAAGGCGATCTCCGCACCCTCCGGCGGCGGCAGGCCGCTGGGCTTGGCTACGGAAATCTCGAAGGTGGCATGGCGGAATAAGGACATGGGCGATACGTCTGGGACACGTCGCCATGACCGGCTGACGTGGAGAAATCGGCGAGCTGGGATAGAATATCAGGTTTACAATTTCCGAATCCTGCAGTTTTCGAGGAGTTTTTGTTCATGAAGCGTTCCCTGCTTGTTCTGCTGTGCGCAATGGCTGCATTCGGTGCCCGGGCGTCCGATGCCACCAAGGCAGCCCCCAAAGGCGATGCCGCACGCGGCAAAACCATCGTCGACACCGTCTGCGTGGCCTGTCATGGCCCGGACGGCAACAGTCCGCTTGCCGTCAACCCGAAACTGGCGGGACAACATCCCGAATATCTGCTCAAGCAAATGAAGAACTTCAAGGGCGCCGACGGCAAGCCGCCCGAGCGGGTGAATCCGGTAATGAACGGCATGATCGCGGCCTATGACGAGGGCCAGATGCGCGATCTGGCGGCTCATTTTTCTGCGCAGACGCAAAAGGGCGAGGCAGCGAAGAATCGCGAAACTATCGAGCAGGGCCAGAAGTTGTATCGCGGCGGCGATCAGGCCAAAGGACTGCCGGCCTGCGCCGGATGTCACGGTCCGACCGGCACCGGAATACCGGCGCAATATCCGCGCATCGCTGGCCAGTTTCCGGAATACATGGAAGCGCAGTTGAAAAGTTTCCGCGAGGGCACCCGCGCCAACGATTCCAACAAGATGATGCGGATGATTGCGCTGAAGATGACCGACGCCGAAATCAAGGCAGTGGCCGACTACATCGCCGGCCTGCGCTAGAAGACGGAGTCTCAGTAGGGGCTATCCCGCCAGGGGATACCGTATCCGGCCTTGGCCGGATACATAACGTCGGCTCTATCGACGTTAAGGGCAGCGGCCGGAACTAAATTGTCGCTGCAAGAAACGGCGGCCCGCAAGACAGCGCGCGCAACAGGCTAGGTCGGGCGCCGGCCCGAGAGCGCCGGAAACTCCTGTTTGACATAGGCCGCGAATTCCCGGTCCCGGCTCAGCACATGGCGGACGAACCAGTCCTCGAAGAAGCCTACCAGGCTCTCCGCCGGTACCTGCTTTCCCGCCGAGTTCCGACCCGATCCTGCCGTCTCCAATTGCTTCTCCAACTCGGCGATCTTGTCCATTAGGCTTGCGTGCGATGCGCAATGCTCCGCGTAGTCGGGATACCGGATGATTTCCAGCAGAGCCGTCTCGACCGCCAGATGGAACTTCATGTAATCCGACAGTTGTGTCAGGAAGAAGCGCTGGATATGCCAGGGATCCCTCTTTGCCACGGAGTTTTCAATGGCAAGCAGATGCTCGAAGATCTGCTGGTGTTGCCTGTCGATGGCTTCAATGCCAATCGCGAAACTGCTATCCCACTTCATCGTGCCTTCCTCTTTCTTCTCGCGGCCAAGCGCATTGCGTCATTGCATTTGCTTGACATGTCAATTATAGCCACGACAGTCGACAACCGCGTACTATGCGCCGGATTCCGGATTCCAACTCATCTCAGGCGACCGCCGCTGACGCGCATGATGCCAGCGATATCACGGTGTCCTTCGATACCGGCCAGCCCTGCCGCCGCAAGCAGTTCGTGCACCGCCTCGGCCTGATCGTAGCCGTGCTCCAGCCAGAGTTGTCCTCCCGGCGCCAGATGCGCCGGCGCGGCGGCGATGATGCGGCGAATCGCCTCCAGTCCGTCGCTACCACTGGACAGCGCCGCAAGTGGTTCGTGGCGGAGATCGCCCGCGACAAGGTGCGAATCGGATGCAGCGATGTAGGGCGGATTGGCGACAATCAGATCGAAGCATTCGCCGGCCAGCGCCGCGTACCAGTCGCTATGCAAGAAGCGTACATGCCCGCCGCGTTGCGCGGCATTGCGGCGCGCCGCAGCCAGCGCGACTTCCGAGCTATCCACGGCGCTCACTTGCGCCTGAGGGCATTCGAGCGCCAGCGTGATGGCGATGCATCCGCTGCCAGTGCCCAGGTCGAGAATTCTGGGTGCATCAGCGGCGGCGATGTTCGCCAGCGCCACCTCGACCAGCAGTTCGGTCTCCGGACGCGGGATCAGCACGGCAGGCGAAACAGCAAATTCGCGACCGAAGAACTCACGCTGCCCGACTAGGTAGGCCACCGGTTCACCGCCCGCGCGCCGCGCCGCCAGCGAGGCGAAGTTCAGTAGCGCATCTTCGTCGAGCACCTCGTCGTCGTGGGCAATCAGCCAGGCCGCTTGCCGGCCCAGCACATGCCCCAGCAGCAGGCGCGCCTCGCTCGCCGGCAGCTTGGCCCGCGCCGCCGCAAGCGCCGCGCCCACGGTGGTCATTCGGCCAGCGCCTCCAGTAGTTCAGCCTGATGCTCCGCCGTCAAAGCGCCCACCAGTTCATCCAGATCGCCATCCATGATGGCGTCGATCTTGTACAGCGTCAGGTTGATGCGATGGTCCGAAATGCGCCCCTGCGGGAAGTTGTAGGTGCGAATGCGCTCGGAGCGATCACCGGAACCGATCAGGGACTTGCGCTCCGAGGCTATCTTTTGCTGCTGCTCGCGCTGTTTGGCATCGTTGATGCGGGCTGCCAATACCGACAGGGCTTGCGCCTTGTTGCGATGCTGCGAGCGGTCATCCTGGCATTCGACGACGATGCCGGTGGGGATGTGGGTAATTCGCACCGCCGAGTCGGTCTTGTTGATGTGCTGACCACCGGCGCCCGAGGCGCGGAAGGTATCGATGCGCAGGTCGGCCGGGTTGATGTCGATATCGACCAGTTCATCCGCTTCCGGCATTACGGCAACCGTGCACGCGGAGGTGTGGATGCGGCCCTGGGTTTCGGTCACCGGCACGCGCTGGACGCGATGCCCGCCCGATTCGAACTTGAGTTTGGAGTAGGCGCCTTTGCCATCGATGCGGGCGATGATTTCGCGGAACCCGCCGAGGTCGGATTCGCTGCGCGAGACGACCTCGACCTTCCAGCGCTGGCGTTCGGCGTAGCGGCTGTACATGCGGAACAGATCGGCGGCAAACAGCGCCGATTCGTCGCCGCCCGTCCCGGCGCGGATTTCCAGGAACAGGTTTCTGTCGTCGTTGGGGTCGGTCGGCAGCAGGGCGCGTTGCAGTTCAACTTCGAGCCGGGCCATTTCAGCGGCAGCAGACTGCTGTTCGGCAACGGCAAGTTCCTTCATTTCAGGATCGGCGAGCATTTCAGCCGCGCTCGAATAGTCGGCGCTGACACCACGGTAAGCGTGGAACAGTTCGACTACGGGCGTGATGTCGGCGCGCTCGCGGGTGAGCTTGCGATAGCTGTCCATGTCGCGGGCGGCATGTTCGCCGCCGAGCAGGCCGTCTATTTCCGCCAGGCGCTCGCTCAAGCGCTCGAGTTTTTCGAGAATGCTCTTTTTCATGGGGAGATGTCTGAACCCGGCAGCCGACGGATCATTGGCTCGCGGGCGATGCCGCACGGGCGATGCGCTGGATGCTGTGGCGCACATCCGCCGCCAGCAGCAGTTCGGTCTGTTCCGCGGCGAGAGTTATCCGCTCGTCGAAGCGCAGCAGCCCGGCTTCATCTTCCTGCACGATCCCGGCATCGATCAGGTTGCGAATCACATTGGCAAACAGCAGTTTTTCCGAAAACTCCGCCGAGTTGAATTCGTAGAGCATGGCCAGCCGCTGCGCCAGAAGATGGGTGGCCTCTTCGAGCGCGGCGCGGGTCAGCTGGCCGCTGCCGTGATGTTGCAGCAATGCCAGCGCAAGGAACTGCCGCTCCAGCGTGGGGCGAATGATTTCGCCCAGCTGCTGCAGTTCCGGACTGGCCTCGCTGTTGGGCGGCGGCGCGCGCAGAATCCCGGTCTGGCTGTCGGCAACTATCAGTCCGCGCTGGCACAGCGCCTCTTCCGTGCGGTCAATTACCGAGTCAAGCTCCTCCGCTTCCCAGCGCAAAAAAAGTTCGGCGCGCAGCAGCCCGTAGATGCCCTTGATAGCCTCTCTGGCACGCTGCCGCGTGAGAACCTGATTGTGACTGATCAGGCAGGCCAGCAGCGCAGGCAGGGCCAACAGATGCAGCACGTTGTTGCGAAAATAGGCCAGCAGCGCAGCCTGCTGCTCCGCAGCCCGGATCATGTCGCCCAGAGGATGCGGATGGCATTCGACCAGATCGAGCCGGCGCACATAGTCGATCACCTCGGCGGCCGGCAGATTGCAGGGAATCACCGACCCCGCATAGGGCGTCTCGAACAGCAGGTACTGCACATGCTCGATCTGCTTCTGCAACAGGCGCACGTCCGCAGCGTGCTTGGGCGTTGACAGCAACGTCACGGCGAGCAGATTCACGGGATTGATCACCGCCAGCGAATTGATGCTGCGCGCCAGCGCAGCGGCCGTGGCATCCACCGCGCCGCGCAGCCAGGGAGCCTGTGCCTCGACGCTTTCTTCCCGCCACGCGGGGCGATGCGCATCAAGCAATTCCGCGAGCGCCAGCGGCGGGCCGAAATTCACATGCACCTTGCCAAAGTTGCTCTTCAGCAATCGCACCGCGCCGATCAAGCCGAACAGTGACTCGGATTTCTTGGGCCGGCCGTGGAGTTCGGCAATGTAGGTGTTGCCTTCCATCAGTTTCTCGTAACCGATGTACACCGGCACGAACACCAGCGGCCTTGAGTGGCTGCGCACGAAACTTTGCACCGTCATGGCCAGAATGCCGGCCTTGGGCGCCAGCATGCGCCCGCTGCGGCTGCGCCCGCCCTCGATGAAATATTCAATCGGAAAACCCCGATCGATCATCAGGTGCAGATATTCGAGAAACACTGCCGCATAGAGCGGCTCGCCCTTGATCTTGCGGCGCAGAAAGAAGGCCCCCGAGTGCCGCAACACGGACCCGACCAGCGGCAGATTCAGGTTGTCCCCGGCAGCGATGTGCGGCACCATCAGGCCCCGGTTGAAGATAAGGTAGGAGAGCAGCAGATAATCCACGTGACTGCGGTGGCACGGCACATAGACGATGCCGTGACCCGGCGCAACCGTGGTGACACGCTCGAAATTGTGCACCTCGACGCCGTTATAGACCTTGTCCCAGACCCAGGTCAGGAACAGGGCAAACGCCCTCACCACGGCCTTGCGTACCGACGGCATGTTGAGCAAGGTGCGCAACTGGGTGCGGCGATGGGACAGATCGGGACCGATCGCCATTTCGCGCTGACGTCGGAAGTGCACCCGCAGAATCCGCCCCAGCATGCGCACCGCATGGGCTTCGTCGATGCCGTCGCTCAGCAGTTCGCGCAGGGAGATCGGCGCATTGAAGCGCACCACGGTATGACGGCCGTGAATCAGCATGGCGAGCATGTGGCGCAAGGTGCTGACCGATTGCCAGGTCTCGGCGAACAGGGCTTTCAGTATCGAATCCTGCTTGTCGGGCTCACGTCCCCAAAGTATCGTTACCGGCACCAGTTGCACATCGAACTGCGGATCGGCGAATGCGGTTCTGACCAGGGACTTGAGCAGCGGCGAATGATAATTGCGCGGATTCGGCACCAGCCGTCCGCGCTCATTGCGGGAGAGAAAAAAAAAGGATCGCGGCGAGGTGAACGCAGCGTCTCGCATCGGTCGCAATGCCGGCGGCAGCCCCAATTGACGGCACTCGTGATCGAGCACCAGCAGATTCGAAAGATGGTGCTCGTGGAGCACATAGCAAACCGGGAGATCGGGCCGCAGCCCGAGCATCTCGGGAGTTTCCGGGAACACCCGGGTCCGGGTTCCCAGATACAGGATCCGGCGCATGACGTCCAGCGTCCAGCCGGTGAAATCGAAGAACGGCAGCATTCTCACTGGCGGTCGGACTGACGCCCGGGCGATCGATGCGAATCCACGCAGCTACTCCCCGGAATTGAGGCGATAGATGCGCGAGATCAGCGACGAAACTTCGGCGCGCTCCGTGCCTTCAGCCTGATTCAGGGCGTGAGTCGGTGCGTGCAGCAGCTTGTTGGTAATGCCGTGCGACAGCGCGTCGAGCACCTTGGCCGGATCGTCGCCGCGCGCCAGGAGTTTCAGGGCGTGTTCCAGTTCATGGCGACGAGCGCGCTCCGCGGCATCCCGCAGGGCACGGATGGTGGGGACCGTCTCGCGCGATTCCAGCCAGTGCAGAAAACCGGAGACGCGGTCGGTGATGATCGCCTCGGCCTCGACCACGGCAGCCTGCCGCGATTCAAGGCCGGATTCGACAATCTGCCCGAGATCGTCGAGGGTATAAAGGAAGACATCGTCCAGCCTGGCCACTTCCGCTTCGATGTCGCGCGGCACGGCCAGATCGACCATCACCATCGGCCGATGACGGCGCGCTTTCAGGGCGCGCTCGACCATGCCCAGGCCGATGATGGGCAAGGAACTCGCGGTGCAGGACACCACGATGTCGTAATCCGCCAGACGCTCGCCGAGCTGATCGAGGCGCATGGCGTCTCCGCCGAAGCGCGCGGCCAGATCGGCACCGCGTTCCAGCGTGCGATTGGCGATGGTCAGCCGCTTCGGGTTCTGCGCGGCGAAATGCGCGGCGCACAGCTCAACCATTTCGCCGGCGCCGATGAACAGCACCTTTTGCTCTGCGAGGCTGTCGAAAATGCGCGCCGAAAGATGCACGGCCGCCGCTGCCATGGAAACCGTATTGGCGCCAATGGCCGTGGTCGACCGCACTTCCTTGGCCACGGCAAAGGTACGCTGGAACAGCTTGCCGAGCAGCGTGCCCAGTGTGCCGGCCTCTTCGGCGGCACGTGCCGCCTGCTTCATCTGGCCGAGAATCTGCGGCTCGCCCAGCACCATCGAATCCAGCCCGGCCGCGACTCTGAACATGTGGCGCACGGCGTCCTGCTGCGGATGCTGGTAGAGGTAGGGATGGATCTTCTGCGGCGACAGCGAGTGGTATTCCGCCAGCCAGTCTGCCGCGGCCTGCGGATGTTCGGCCGCACAATACAGTTCGGTGCGATTGCAGGTCGACAGGATCGCCGCTTCGCGCACATTCTTCGTCCGCAACAGGTCGTGCAGTGCCTGCCCCATGCGTGACGGGTCGAACGCCACCTGCTCGCGTACTGCCAGCGGGGCCGTATGATGGTTGATGCCCAGAGCGAACAACTGCACGGCGATAGGACCTTTGGACGACGCGAACCGCGACTTTCGGGATTATAGGTAAAATCTCGCACTTTCGCGGCTACTGGCCCATTCGCGGGGCGCGCCGTCGGCGCCGACTCCTGGAGAATTTAAGTGCAACTCGTCTGTCTCGACCTCGAAGGAGTACTCGTTCCTGAAATCTGGATCGAGTTTTCCAAGCGCACCGGCATCCCGGAACTGTCCCGCACCACACGCGACGAGCCGGACTACGACACGCTGATGAAGTATCGGCTGGCCTTGCTCAAGACCCACAAGCTCGGCCTGCCGGATATCCAGAAGGTGATTTCCGACATGGGACCGATGGCCGGTGCCAGGGATTTTCTCGACGCCCTGCGGCGCGACTATCAGGTCATTATCCTGTCCGACACGTTTTACGAATTCGCCATGCCGCTGATGGCGCAACTGAACATGCCGGTGCTGTTCTGCCACCAACTGGAGACCGATGCCGCCGGCTTTGTGGTGAACTATCACCTGCGTATGCCGAACCAGAAAAAGGAGTCGGTCAAGCGCTTCAAGGAACTCAACTTCAAGGTGATTGCCGGGGGCGACTCCTACAATGACACGGCGATGCTGGCCGAAGCCCACGCCGGCATCCTGTTCCATCCGCCACAGAGCGTGATCGACGAGTTTCCGCAATATCCGGTAACCATGAACTACACCGAACTCCGCACGGAAATCGACAAGGCCTCGGCCCGCATCTGATGCACCGCGCGCGCTTCTACACCCTGACCGCCTCCTGCCCCGACCAGGTGGGCATCATTGCGCGCGTCACCGGCTTCATCGCCGAGCACAAGGGCTGGATTCTCGAATCAAGTTTTCATGCCGACGACCTTGACGGCCGCTATTTCATGCGCATCGAAGTCAAGGCCGATTCGCTGCCCTTTCAGCTCGCCGAATTCCGCAGCCGTTTCCAACCCCTGGCCGATGCGCTGCAGATGGACTGGCGCATCAACGATTCGGCGGTAAGAAAGCGTGTCGTGATCCTCGTTTCGAAACAGGAACATTGCCTCTACGACCTGCTGGCGCGCTGGCAGTCGAAGGAACTCGATATCGAGATCGCCGGCGTGATCTCGAATCACGACACCTTCAGGGGCTTTGTCGAGTGGCACGGCATTCCCTTTCATCACGTACCGGTGCCGACCGAAGCCAAGGCCGCCGCCTATGCCGAGGTACGGCGCCTGTTCGAGGAAGTGCGCGGCGACACCATGGTGCTGGCGCGTTACATGCAGATCCTTTCGCCGGAACTGTGCGCCGCCTATCCGGGGCGGATTCTCAACATCCACCACAGTTTCCTGCCGTCGTTTGTCGGCGCCAAACCCTACCACCAGGCTTACACGCGCGGC
>JAPLQZ010000200.1 GCA_026399415.1 Rhodocyclales bacterium
CCCAGACACCACAGCGAATTCGCGATGGCCGCCTCGGTGCCCTCAAGTTGCGCCAGGCGCAGAAGTATCTCCGGAGCAGCGCGATTCAACAGGAAAGCAACGACGAACAGGCCGACAATTTTTGCGTAGTTCATGGCGTGGATTTTTTGGTCAAAAATACTTGAGTGAAGAAGTTGCAGGGAAGCACGCAGCGCCGGAAAACTCGCCGTGGCGAAGAGGGCGTGGCAAGACTTTATCAATCATGAACGGTAAAGCGAAAATACGAAGTGCGTCATTGTACCCATGACACCCGCCTGACCGCTGCCGCACGGTATGATCTTCCCATGCATTCCAACCTCCTCTCGCTCCTGCTGCTGCTAACCTCTGCCGTCGGGGCAGTGGCGCTGGCGCGCCGCTTCAAACTGCCTTCGATGCTCGCCTATCTGGCGATCGGCGTCGCGCTGGGACCTTACGGTCTGGCGCTGCTGACCGAGACGGCGGAGGTGGAAAGTTTCGCCGAGTTCGGCGTCGTCTTCCTGATGTTTTCGATCGGCCTCGAGTTCAGCCTGAAACGCCTGCACGCCATGCGCACGCTGGTGTTCGGCTTCGGCTCGGCGCAACTGGCGCTGACCGCGCTGGGCACCGGCCTGGTCACCGTGCTCGGCTACGGTCAGGAGTGGAAGAGCGGCATAGCGGTCGGGCTGGCCGTGGCAATGTCGTCCACCGCGATTGTCGCCAGAATGCTTGCCGAACGCTTCGACCTGCACTCGCGCTCCGGACGGCAAACCATGGGCGTACTGCTGTTTCAGGACCTCGCCGTGGCGCCCTGCCTGATCCTGCTGCCGGCCCTGGCGGTCTCCGGGGATGATCTGCTGCGTTCGCTGACGGTAGCCGCCGCGCAGGCCGTCGTTGTGCTGGCGCTGCTGATCTGGGCCGGACAGAAACTGCTGGGCCGAATTCTTCATAGCGCCGCCCAGTACAAATCAAGCGAACTGCTGGTGCTGACCACGCTCTGGATCGTCGTCGGCCTGTCCTTTCTCACCGCCCGCAGCGGGCTGTCGCTGGCGTTGGGCGCGTTCGTCGGCGGCATGCTGATTTCGGAGACCGCCTATCGTCATCACGTCGAAGCCGACATCCGACCGTTTCGCGACATCCTGCTCGGCCTCTTCTTCGTCACGGTTGGCATGATGCTGGACATCGGCTACGTCATCGCCAATGCCCACAAGCTGGTGCTGGCCGTGATCCTGCTGATCGGCGGCAAGGCCGCAGTGATGCTGCTCATCACGCGGGTGGCGAAAACACCGCTGGTGGCCAGCCTGCGCACCGCCGCGCAACTGGCACAGGGCGGCGAATTCGGCCTCGTGCTGATCGAGTTCGCCCACGAGTTGCATCTGATAAGCACGCTGGCGTTCCAGATCACGCTATCGGCCATGCTGTTGTCCATGTTCATCGCACCCTTCCTGATCGCCCGCGCCGCAAGACTTTCTGGCGACATGGGGCGCGGCGACTGGGCGCACAAGGCCGTCGTAATCCACAACATCGCAGTGCATAGCCTTGATCTCGGCCAGCATGTAGTGGTCTGCGGCTACGGTCGCACCGGCGAGTGCATCGCAGAATTTCTTGGCGTCGAAAACATCCCTTTCATCGCCCTCGACGTCGACCCGCAGCGCATCGCCGAAGCTCGCGCACAGGGTATCAACGTTGTCTTCGGCAACGCCGACCGACCGGAGGTCTTGCAGGCAGCCGGCATCGCCCGTGCCCGCGCCGTGGTCATCACCTATCCCGACGCGCATTCGGCGGAACGCGTCGTTCGCATCGTGCGCAGCACCCGGCCGGAGATTCCCATCGTGGTTCGCACGACCGACGACAAGGATGTTGACCGGCTCAAGTCTGCCGGAGCCACCGAGGTGATCCCGGAAGTACTTGAGAGCGGACTGCTGATCGCCGCCGAAACTCTTGTGCAGGCCGGAATTCCGATGGAAAAGGCGATCCTCCATGTCCGTGCGGCGCACGCCGATCGCTACGCCTCGCTGCGCGACTTCTATGCGCGGCCGAAGAAGTAGAGTCGCCTCAAGCCAACACCGCTGCCTTTTGGGTCTCCGGGCAGGAAGCACGCTCTTAAGCGCCGTTTAAGCGGCGCCCGCCATGATTCGCTTCACACGCCACTCATGGAGATTCCCGTGCGATACATTCTCATCATTGCTGCAACGCTCTTTGCCGCCAGCGCCCAGGCCGAAGCGCCGCGCGACTTTCTCGCGCGCTTCGAGAAGGAAGCCGGCGCAGCAGCCTCAGCCGAGCGCGGCGCACGCTTCTTTACGACCAAGCAGGGTGGCGAATGGAGCTGCGCTTCCTGCCACACCGAAAAGCCGATGCAAGCCGGCCGCCACGCCAAGACCGACAAGGCCATCACGCCGCTGGCACCGGCGGCCAACGCCGAACGCTTTACCGAGGCCGCCAAGGTGGACAAATGGTTCCGCCGCAACTGCAACGACACCCTCAACCGACTTTGTAGTGCCCAGGAAAAGGCTGACGTGATGGCCTGGCTGCTGGCCCTCAGATAACCAGGACACTCACATGCACAGCCGATTTGCTCCGCCCCTGTTCGCCCTGCTGACCGCCCTTGCCCTGCCGGTCCACGCCGACAACTACAGCGTGCCCAAGAATCACGCTTTTGAGGAAGAATGCGCTTCGTGCCACATGGCCTATCCGCCGCAGATGCTGCACGCCGATTCCTGGCGCGCGATGATGGGCAACCTGTCGCGCCACTTCGGATCGGATGCCAGCCTCGATGAAAAACGCCGTACCGCCATCACCGACTTTCTGGTCACACAATCCGGCGGCCGCAAGACGGGAGACACCCGCGATGCCCGAGGCACGCCGCTGCTGCGCATCACCGAAACCGCGCGCTTTGCGAAGAAGCATCGCGAAATAGGCGCGGCGACCTGGCGGCGTGCCTCGATCAAAAGTCCGGCCAACTGCACCGCCTGTCACGCCCAGGCCGCGGCAGGCGATTACAACGAACGCTCGATCAGGATTCCCAAGTGAGGCCCCTCATGCAAACCGAACCCAAACCCATCCGCGTCTGGGATCTGCCGACGCGCCTTTTTCACTGGTCGCTGGTGGCGAGTTTCGCCATTGCCTTCGTCACCGCGGAATCCGAAAAGCTGCGTGACATTCACGTCATCGCCGGCTACACCCTTGCCGGGCTGATTGCCTTCCGCCTGTTGTGGGGCTTCATCGGTGGCGGCTATTCGCGCTTTGCCGAATTCCTGCCGACACCGCGGAAACTGGCCGATTACATCAAATCATTGATGAACGGAAAACCGCAGCACTATGTCGGTCACAATCCGGCCGGAGCCGTTGCGATCTTTTTGCTGCTCGGCGTCGGTATCGCCGCCGCCGCCAGCGGTTGGGCCGTATACGAGGATCTGGGCGGTCACTTCATGGAAGAACTGCACGAAGGCGCCTCCAATGGCATGATGGCGATTGTTGTCATTCACCTCGCGGGCGTCATTGTCAGCAGTTGGCTGCATAGAGAGAACCTGATCCTGGCAATGATTACCGGATGGAAGAAGCTGCGCAATCCTGCCCATGAGAATTCTGCTGGTTGAAGACGATGCCCTGCTCGGCGATGCCCTCCAGGTTGGCCTGCGCCAGACCGATCACGCGGTTGACTGGGTCAGGGACGGCGTCGGCGCCGAGACGGCGCTGGCAGCCGAGGACTACGCGGCCGTAGTCCTCGATCTCGGACTGCCGCGCATGGACGGCCTCGATGTACTGCGCCATCTGCGGGCGAAGAAGAAGACTCTGCCGGTGCTGATCCTCACCGCCCGCGATACGGTCGACGACCGCATCCGCGGCCTCGACGCCGGGGCTGACGACTACCTGGTCAAGCCCTTCGATCTGGGCGAACTGAATGCCCGCTTGCGCGCCCTGCTGCGTCGCGCCGGCGGCCAGCCTTCGCCGGTGCTAGCGGCCGGCGACGTGACGCTCGACCCGGCGACGCGGCGCGTCGAATGCAAGGGCCGGGAAGTCGAGCTCTCGGCCAAGGAATACGCCCTCCTGCATGCCCTGATGCAACAACCGGGCCGCGCCCTTTCCCGCGCCCAACTGGAGCAGCATCTCTACGCCTGGGGTGACGAAATCGGCAGCAACACGGTCGAGGTCTACATCCATCACCTGCGGCGCAAACTCGGAGCGGATGTGATCCGCACCCTGCGCGGCATCGGTTACGTCGTCGCGAAAAGCGGTTCCCCGTCATGAAGCGTCCAATCTCCCTGCGCACCCGGCTGGTCGGGCTGACTTTGATGGCGGTGGCCTTGGTCTGGCTGCTGACGGCGTTTGTCACCTGGCGCGAGGCCCGTCACGAACTGGAGGAATTGCTGGCGCACCCGCCGAGCACCACCGCCGCCCACTTCGCCAAGGAGCGCAACGAGGTGGCCGGTGAAATTGCCGGGCAACTGCTCAAGCCGATGCTGTTTGCCCTGCCCGCGCTGGCGCTGCTGCTGGTGATTGCCATCGGCTTCGCGTTGACGCCACTGCACCGGCTCGCACGCGATGTCGCCGCACGGACGCCCGACCGGCTCGACCCGCTACCAACGGAATCACTCCCCACTGAAGTTGCGCCGCTGGTAATTCGGCTCAACAGCCTGTTCGCCGACATCATGCGGGCGCTGGAAAACGAGCGTCGCTTTACCGCCGACGCGGCGCATGAGCTGCGCACGCCTCTGGCCGCACTGAAAGCCCAGGCGCAGGTCGCGCTGGCTTCGGTCGACGCGGCGGAAAGGCAACACGCCCTGACTCAAATTCTGGTCGGCTGCGACCGCGCCACGCATTTGGTGGCGCAGCTGCTGACCCTGGCGCGGCTGGATGCCAATACGCAGTTGCAGATGCACGACGTCGCGTTGCGCCCCATTGCCGAGGAAGTCCTGGCGATGAGCGCGGGTGAAGCCATCGAGCATCACTGTGATCTAGTGCTGCACGACGGTGACGCGCATGTTCGCGGTGACGCCATGCTGTTGCAAGCCCTCCTGCGCAACCTGGTCGACAACGCCCTGCGCCACGGCGGCGGCACGCAGATCGATGTTTCCATCACCCGGCATGAGGACCGCGCCGTGCTGACCGTCAGCGACAACGGGCGAGGCATTGCAAAGGACGAATACAGCCACGTGCAGCAGCGCTTTTACCGTAGCGCCAGCGCCGACTCTTCAGGCAGCGGGCTGGGACTCTCGATCGTCAGGCGCATTACCGAACTGCACGGCGGCACACTGAAGATTTGCGCTCCCACCTCGGGTGAAGGCGTTTCGCTGGCCGTAGCCCTGCCGCTCGCAGCCGGGATGCGCGCCGAAAGCGCCGCCGGATAGTGGGGGACAGCGCCCTGAGGGCCCAAGAAATGTGAAGGTCGATGCCCGCTTTGGAGAGTTGCTTTGGGCAGTAATTGCGACTAGGCTGACATTTCGTTCCCGAAGACGGTTTCGATAAGGCGCCGTCATCGACTTTCGGACCCCCAATGAAAGCCAGCCAGCATATCGCCGCCCCAGAGCGGGACCTCCTCGACAAGATCATCCAGAGTTCTCCGGTGCCGACGTTCGTCATCGACAGGGAACACCGGGTGACGCACTGGAATCGCGCCTGCGAAGTCATACTCCATTATCCGGCCGCAAAAATGATCGGCAGCCGGGATCAGTGGCGGCCGTTCTATCCCGCACTGCGCCCGGTCATGGCCGATCTGGTGGTATCGGGAGATATCGAGTCCGTGGCGACCTTTTACGACGGCAAGTACCGGCGTTCGACATTGATTTCAGGATCCTACGAGGCTGAGGATTTCTTTCCCCACATCGGCCCCGGCGGCACCTGGCTGTATTTCACGGCGGCGCCCCTTCTCGATTCCACCGGCGAACTGATTGGCGCCATCGAGACCCTGCAGGACATTACCCTGCGCAAGCGCGCCGACGAGGCATTGCTGCAGGAACACGAAAGACAGCGCGCCATCATCGAGCACTTTCCGTGCGGTATCACGCTGATAGACGAAAACCTGCGCGTCATCCACTACAACGAACAGTTCCGGCGTCTGGTCGCGCTTCCCGAAGAGGTTTTCGCCGCCGGCGCAGCGGATCTCCAGGCCATCCTGCGTATCGCTGCCGATCGCGGCGAATATGGCGCCGGCGATATTCACGCCCCGTTTCCCGCTGCCATGGAAGGCGTCGATCAGCGTCAGCCCTACAACATCGAGAGCAAGCGAGCCGATGGCACGGTGCTTGAAATCCAGCGCTCACCGCTGCCGGATGGCGGCTTCGTCACTTCCTACACCGACATCACAGAACGCAAGCGCATCGAGGCGCGTATGGCCTCGCTGCTCGACGAACAACGGCTGATCTTCGAGAATGCGCATGTCGGCATCGCCCTGCTGAAGAATCGCATCATCCTCAACTGCAACCGGCGGGTGGCCGAGATCTTCGGCTTCGATGAGCCGGGGCAATTGATCGGGCAGAGCACCGAGGTCATTTTTCCTTCCCGCGAGGACTGGCTCGCCGAGGGCACGGTGGCCTATCGCGATATCGAGGAGCAGGGCTACTGCGACCGCGAAATGCGCCATCGGCGCCGTGACGGAGAACTCATCTGGTGCAAGACCTCGGGCCGCCCGCTTGACCCCGCAGCGCCGCACGATGGATCGATCTGGGTTTATGCCGACATCAGCGAGCGCAAGCGTCATGAGGCGGAACTGCAACTGGCCGACACGGTATTCGCCAACACCCTCGAAGCCCTGATGATTACCGACCGGGCCGGAGTCATCGTCAGGGTCAATCAGGCCTTTACCGATATAACCGGCTACGCTCCGGAAGAAGTCATCGGGCAAAACCCGAGCATGATGAAATCGGGAGTGCACAACGCTGGGTTCTACCAGGAAATGTGGCGCACCTTGCTGGCGGCCGGTTTCTGGGAGGGCGAGGTGTGGGACCGGCGCAAGAATGGGGAGATCTACCCGAAATGGCTGTCCATCACCGCGACGCGGAACGCGCAGGGCGAGGTGCACAACTTCGTCGGCTGCTTTTCGGATATCTCGCTGCGCAAGGCGACCGAAGACAGGATTCAGCATCTGGCGCACCACGATCCGCTGACCGGCCTGCCCAACCGCCTGCTGCTGCGCGACCGCTTCAGCCAGATGAGCGAACGGCAGAAGCGATCCGGCAAGCGCCTGGCCTTCATATTCCTCGACCTCGACCAGTTCAAGCGCATCAATGACTCGCTCGGCCACCCGGTCGGCGATGGCCTGCTGATCGCGGTCGTCGGTCGACTCCGGATGTGCCTGCGGGATTCGGACACGCTGAGCCGTCAGGGCGGCGACGAATTCATTGTTCTGCTGGACGACGTGGACGGCCCGGAGGTCGTGGCGCGCATTGCCGAGAAGGTCCAGGCCAGCCTGTTGCAACCCTTCGACATCGGCGCGCACAGTCTGACCACTTCGGCATCGCTCGGCATCTCGCTGTCACCGGATGACGGCCGCGACTTCGACACGCTGATGCAGAAGGCCGATACCGCGATGTATCACGCCAAGGAATCCGGACGCCAGACCTTCAGCTTCTTCTCGCCTGAAATGAATCAGCGCGCGAATCATCGGCTTGACATGACCAATCGCCTGCGCCGCGCCATCGACCGACAAGAACTCAGTCTGGTCTTCCAGCCGCAGGTATATGCCGATTCCCGGCACATTTTCGGCGCCGAAGCGCTGCTGCGCTGGAACTGGGCAGACGGCAGGATCGTATCGCCGACAGACTTCATACCGGTCGCCGAGGAGTCCGGGCTGATTCTGCCGATCGGTGAGTGGGTGCTGGCGCAAGCCTGCCGGCAAGCCAGGCTGTGGCGGGATAGCGGCAATGACTGGAAGGTCGCGGTCAATGTATCCGGCAAGCAGATCTTTCGCACCGACCTGGTCGACCTGGTGCGGCGCCATACCCTTGATGCGGGCATCGCGCCGCAACAGATAGAAATCGAACTCACCGAATCCATCCTGATGGAAGACAGCGACACGCTGTGCGATGTCATCGCGGATCTCAAGGCGATCGGAACCAGTGTCGCGATCGACGATTTCGGCACCGGCTATTCGAGTCTTTCCTACCTGAAGCGCTTCCGTGTCGACAAACTCAAGATTGACCGCTCCTTCATCGCCGACATGCAGCAGGACAAGGAAGGCGATGCGCTGACCCAGGCGGTGATCGGCATCGCGCGCTCGCTGCGGCTGCGTGCGATCGCCGAAGGAGTGGAAACCATCGAGCAACTGGATCTGGTGCAGGGTTACGGATGCAACGAGATCCAGGGCAACTTTTTCAGCCAGCCTCTGTCGGCTGAAGTATTCGAAGAATTCGCCAGGGGCCGCCGGGCTCACTGACCAAGCCGTCGCGAGAGGTCGCCACGCGCGCCCGGTGCGGACTTCATTGCATAATCGGGCCATGACCCTACCGCATGCTCCGCTGACCGAATCTGCCGCGTCGCCGTGGCATACCCAGACTGCCGAGGCTGTGGCCAGCGTCCTGAAGGTGACGCCTGCGGCCGGCCTGAGCGAGGACGAAGCCGCCAGCCGGCTAGTCCGCCACGGCGCCAACGCCCTGCCGGAAGGCAAGCAGCGTGGCCCGCTGCGAATTTTCCTCTCCCAGTTCAGCGATGTGATGATCCTGGTGCTGCTGGCTGCGGCCGCCATTTCCATGGCTCTCGGCGAATTCCAGGACGCGCTGGCAATCGCCGTCATCGTGGCGCTCAATGCCGCCATCGGCTTCTTCCAGGAATCCCGCACCGAGCGTGCCATCGCCGCGTTGCGCAACATGGCTACCCCTTCCGCGCGAGTGCGGCGCAGCGGTGAACTGAAAAACCTGCCTTCGCACCAGGTGGTGCCTGGCGATATCGTGCTGCTGGAGGCGGGCAATATCGTGCCGGCGGACCTGCGCCTGACCGATAGCGCACACCTGCGCGTCGCCGAGGCAGCGCTGACGGGCGAATCGCATCCGTCAGAAAAAACCGTGCAAACGCTGGCGGCTGCCGACAGCGCCCTGGGCGACCGCAGCAACATGGCCTACAAGGGCACCATCGTCACCTATGGGCGCGGCAGCGGCATCATCGTTGCCACCGGGCTGGCCACGGAACTGGGCAAGATCGCCACCCTGCTGGCGGAGGCCAAGGAAAGCCGCACGCCGCTGCAGCAAAGGCTGGCGCGTTTCGGCGGTCGGCTCACCGTTGCCCTGCTCGCCATCTGCGCCATCGTGTTTGGCGCCGGGTTGCTGCGTGGCGAACCGCTGCTGCTGATGTTCATGACCGCAGTCAGCCTGGCCGTCGCCGCGATACCGGAGGCATTGCCGGCCATGGTGGCGATTTCGCTGGCCATCGGCGCATCGCGCATGGTCAAGCAACACGCTCTGGTGCGCCGCCTGCCCGCCGTGGAAACTCTGGGATCGATCACTTACATCTGCTCCGACAAGACCGGTACGCTGACCCAGAACCGCATGCAGGCGGAGGCCTTTTATGCTGCCGGCTCTGCCACCCCATCCATGGAAACCGAGACCTGGCAGAACTTGTTCCGTGCGCTCGCGCTCAACAGCGACGCCAGCCTGGGCAAATCCGGCCGGGCCTCCGGCGACCCGACGGAGATCGCCCTGCTGGAGGCCGCGTTGCACCACGGCTGCGACCGGACGTCGCTGGAACATGCCTATCCGCGCGTTGCGGAAATTCCCTTCGATGCAGAGCGCCAGCGCATGACGACCCTGCACCAGGCCGGGCGAGGGTTCATCGCCTACACCAAGGGAGCGCCGGAAGCCGTGCTGGCGCTGTGCGACTTCCAGCTCGATGCCGACGGCGAAAATCCGCTGATGTCGGATGCATGGCAGCAGCAGGCAGAAACGATGGCGCTAGCCGGCTTGCGCGTGCTGGCCATCGCCATGCGTCGACTGGAAACGCTGCCGGACGATCTGCCTGCGGCGGAGCGCGGGCTCACCCTGGTCGGCCTGGTCGGCCTGATGGATCCACCACGTCGCGAGGCGCACCATGCCGTGGCGGAATGCCAGACTGCCGGCATCACGCCGGTGATGATCACCGGCGACCACCCGGCGACCGCCAGCGCCATCGCACGCCAACTGGGCATCGTCAGCGGCAGCGAGGGCGGAGTGGTACTGACCGGCCCGCAACTGGCGGCGCTGTCCGACGCCGAACTGCGCACCCAGGTGGAAACCGTCCGGGTCTATGCCCGCGTCGATCCGGCGCAGAAGATCCGCATCGTGCAGGCCTTGCAGGCCAACGGCGAATACGTCGCC
>JAPLQZ010000236.1 GCA_026399415.1 Rhodocyclales bacterium
AGCCAGACGCAGACCGCGCCCAGCCCCGCCGCGACGATTCCCACCGCGAGGGCGGCCGGATTGCGGGTCTGAATCAGGATGACGGCCAATCCGAGCAGAAAAACCAGGACGCCGCCGATAAGGTTGGTCAGAAAGAATATGATTTTCATGGAAGCCTCTCCAGATCAAGGTAGTTGCTGAAAGCCAATCAAGGCGGAAGGATTCGTCACGACGGTAGTTGTTGTCGGCCGGGGATACTGAAGACTGGTGAGGAACTGTTTGAGCGCTTTCCAGCCGGCGGAGATGAGTTTTCCCATCGCTTCGCTGCGTTGCCGATTCGCTTCCCGGATGTGGGCTTCTATGTCGATGTAACTATGGTCCATGATGTGGATCCTTTCCTTTGAGTGGCGCCCCTCGTGAGGGCACGGTGCTAAGATAATGGAAATGCTGCATAGCAACAAACGATCAGTTCTCATCTGACGCTGAAGAAAAATTCATCCATGTCGTATCGATTACCTCCGCTGAATGCACTGCGCGCCTTTGAGGCGGCGGCGCGGCACCTCAGCTTCAAGAAAGCGGCGGCCGAACTTGCCGTAACGCCGACCGCGGTGAGCCACCAGATCAAGATGCTCGAAGAGTTTTTCGATCTGGCGCTGTTTCGTCGCCTTACCCGCGCACTGGAGCTGACGCCGCAAGGCGAGGCGATGCTGCCGAAGGTGCGCGAGGGGCTCGAGTGTTTTGCCGCGGCCGTCGAAAGCACGCGCGAACAGACCTCAACCGGACGCCTGATCGTCGTCGCCCCGCCCATGTTCGCCACCCGCTGGCTGGTTCCACGTCTACAGCGATTCACGCTGGCCGCGCCCCAGGTGAAACTGCACGTCGTCAGTTCCCTCGGCGCCATCGACAGCGACCCGCCCGGCGGGGAGCTGCAATTCGACAGCATCGATCTGCGCGAGGATGACTCCCAGATAGTGATCCGCTACGGCACCGGCGCGTATCCGGGCTGTCGCGTCGACCGCATCTTCGGGCCCGACTACATCGCCGTCTGCAGCCCCAAGCTGCTCAAATCCAAACGCCCGCTGCGCCAGCCGGCGGATGTCCGCTTCCATGTCCTGCTCCATGACGACACCATAGCCAACGCGCGCGCCCGTCCGAGTTGGGCGGAGTGGCTGCGGCAGGCAGGAGTTGCCGGCGTCGACTGCAACGCCGGACCGCACTTCAGCGACTCGGGACTGGCTTTGGTGGCCGCTGTAGACGGACTCGGCATCGCGCTGGCGTCGAAGCCGCTGGTCGCCGCCGAGATCGCCGACGGCAGACTGGTGGCACCGTTCGACATCTCGGTCGGCCAACCTTATGCGTATTACCTGGTGACTCCGGAAGCGATTGCCGACCGCCCGGCGGTCGAGGCATTCCGGCAGAGTCTGCTGTCGATGCGCGACACGGATTGATCACCCTGCATGAGGACTGACCGGGGCCGGTCGTCCAGCAATAGCGTATCGACCACGCGGCAGGCATTCGAGGTTGGCATAGCACTCGGCGATCAGCGGGGCGCCTGCCAGAGCAGCGGCATCGCGTACCGCTTGCGCTAGTATCCTGTCTTTCCAATCCAGGTGACCCCGGACAATGACCGCGCTATTCAGCCCTCTCCAACTCGGTGCCAGTACGGTGCCGAATCGCATGTTCATGGCGCCGCTGACGCGCTGCCGGGCCAACGCCGAGCACCTGCCGAATGCCTTGATGGCGGAATACTATGCGCAGCGCGCCAGCGCCGGACTGATCATTGCCGAAGCCACGATGGCCATGGACGGCAACTCGTCGTTCTGGCACGAACCCGGCATCTACTCAGCAGCCCATATTGCCGGCTGGAAGCTCACCACCAACGCCGTGCATGCCGCCGGAGGCCGCATATTCCTGCAGCTCTGGCATGGCGGGCGAGCCTGTCATCCGCTCCTCAACGGCGGCGCACAGCCGGTAGCGCC
>JAPLQZ010000125.1 GCA_026399415.1 Rhodocyclales bacterium
CATGCGATGTTCATTGACCTTGATGCCGAGCAAGGCGCGGCCGAATGTCGACCCGAGCACGCGGTGCAGCAGCAGGTAAACCAGTGCCGTCAGCGCCAACACCAGCCAGTAGAAATTCTGCAGTTTTTCCAGATCGAGCAGGACGGCGTCGCCCAGCTTCATCACCGGCTTGGCGTAGATGTAGATGCCGTCCGACCCGCCGCCGATCTTGGTGTCGTGAAAGATGAAGAAGAGCATCTGGGCGAAAGCCAGCGTGACCATGATGAAATATATCCCGCGCGTGCGCAGCACCAGCATACCGGTGACGAGCGCGAACAACGCGCAAACTCCTATCGCGGCAGGCAGTGACCACCACAGGCTGACCGTCTCGTACTTCGGCGCCATCAACGCCAGGGCATAGCCGGCAAGGCCGAAGTAGGCGGCATGGCCGAAGCTGACGAGCCCGGTATAGCCGACCAGCAGATCGAGGCTCATGGCAAAAATGGCCATGATCAGCACCTTGGTCAGCAACTGCATGTAGAACGTACTCTCGACCATGGGAAACAAGGCGAGCAGCCCGGCAACAAGATAGGGCAGATACGTGATCAGTCGGGATTTCGGCATATTTCAGCTCCGCCCGAACAGGCCTTCCGGCCGCCAGACAAGAACAATGGCCATCAGCACGTAGACGATCATGCCGGCCACTTCAGGCATAAGCACCTGGCCGAAGGTCTCCGCCAGACCGATCATCAGGGAAGCCGCCATGGCGCCCTTGACCGAGCCGATGCCGCCGATCACGACGACCACGAAACAGATGATCAGCACCTGGCTACCCATATTGGGAAACACCGAGGACAGCGGCGCATTGATCATGCCGGCAAACGCCGCGAGCGCGATTCCGAGAGCGAACACCAGGGTGTAGATCAGCTTGATGTCGATGCCAAGTGACTGAACCATGTCGCGGTTACTGGCCCCGGCGCGAATCATCATGCCCAGTCGTGTCTTCTGGATCAAGAAATAGAGTCCGGCCGCCAGCAACAGGCAGACACCCGAGATGGCGAGGCGATAGACCGGGTAAGAAAGGTTGTCCGTGAGAGGAATCGACGCGTTGAGCAGCGCCGGCACGGCGACGCCATGTACATCATCACCCCAGATCAGGCTGCGCAATTCTTCGAAAACCAGAATCAGGCCGTAGGTCAGCAGCACCTGATAAAGATGGTCACGCTGATAGAGATGGCGGAACAACAAACGCTCCAGTGCCATGCCAAGTATTACCGTCAAGGGAATGGCCAGCAGGATCGCGGCAGTCAGGCTGCCGGTCAGGCTCGACAACGACCAGGCCAGATAGGCGCCGACCATGTAGAAGCTGCCATGCGCCAGGTTGATGATGCCCATGATGCCGAACACCAGCGTCAGGCCGCTGGCGACGAGAAACAGCAGCAACCCGTATTGCAGGCCGTTAAGCAACTGGATGAGGAAAAAAGCGAAATCCATTGGACTGAAGGTTCAGGAGTCGGCGCTGGCAGGACGGCGATTTGTATGGTGCACGCATGTTTGGAGACGCAATCCCGCCGGGGGATACAGTCCCCCGACAAGAGCCGAGGACATAAAAAAGGCGGCAGACCCTGCCGCCTTCTGCTTCGAAGGAAACTACGCCTTGCAACCGTGCGCCGGATCAGCCAGGGCTTTCCATGCCACGCCCTGAACCTTGTTCTCCTTGCCGACCACCTTGCGCAGATACATGTCCTGCACCGGGTTATGCGCCTTGGACAGAGTCCATTGACCCCGCGGGCTGTCGATCTTGGCCGCTTCCATGGCCTTGATCACGCCAGCTTTGTCGGCGACATTGCCCTTGACGGCATCGAGACCGGCGGCCAGCAACTGGCCTGCATCGTAGCCCTGCACCGCATACTGCACCGCATACACGTCGGGCTGCAGCTTGAAGGTCTTGGCGTAGGCCAGGCGGAATGCCTTGTCCTTTTTCGTGTCGAGACCGTCGGCATAGTGCAGCGTTGTTTCGACGCCTTCGCCGGCATCGCCCACCGCATCCAGTACGCCATCGGTGAGGAAGCCAGATCCATACAGCGGAATCTTGCCCTTGAGACCAGCCGCCTGATAATCCTTGAGGAACTTGGCGGCGCCGCCGCCGGCAAAAAAAGCAACGACCGCATCCGGTTTGATACTGGCGATTTCGGTCAGCAAGGCCTGAAACTCTACCTGCGGGAACGGCACGTAAAGTTCCTTGGTCAGTTTGCCGCCTTCCTTCTCGAAGCCTTCCTTGAAACCCTGCATCATTTCCTCGCCGGCGGCATATTTCCAGGTAATGAACACGGCCGTCTTGTGGCCCTTGGCCTTAAGCACCTTGCCGAGAGCGTGGGTAGTCTGCCAATTGGAGAAGGAGGTGCGAAAGAAGTTTGGCGCGCACGCCTCACCGGTCATGGCGCCGGCGCCGCCGTTGGGATTGATCCACAGGGTGCCGGACTCGCGCAGCACCTTGGCCATGCCCATCACCACGCCGGAATGCACCGTACCGATCACGACATCGACCTTGTCGCGCTGCACCAGCTTGTTGGCGTTCTCCGGCGCCTTGGCTGGATTGGACTCATCGTCCACCGTGAACCATTCGATCTCGCGCCCGCCGAGCTTGCCGCCGCGCTCCTCGACTGCCAGCTTGAAGCCGTTGGTGATAGCGACGCCAAGCCCCGCGTAAGTGC
>JAPLQZ010000103.1 GCA_026399415.1 Rhodocyclales bacterium
CGCAACGGCGCTACCAGTTGCGGATGGACCAGGCGCTTGAGTTCGATCAGGCCCTGCTGGGCGAGGATCAGCGTACGAATCATCTTGATGCCGCCGCCGGTGGAGCCGGAACTGACCGAGACGCAGGAAAGGAACAGCATCCACAGCGGGACGAAGATCGGCCACTTGTCGTAGTCCACGCTGGCAAATCCGCAATCGGTGGCAATCGAAACCAGGTTGAAAGCGACGTGGCGCAGCGCGGTCAAAAAGCTCGGGTAGGTGCCGCGTATCGTGAGATACAGCGTGCAGACCAGGGTGCTGGCAGCGATCAGGGCGACGAAGGCCTTGGCTTCCGCATCCAGCCAGTAGGCGCGCAGCGAGCGACCCCGAAAAGCGACGAAGTGGGTCGCGAAGTTCATGCCGGCGACCATCATGAAGAAGATCAGCACCGCTTCGATGGCCGGCGAATCGAAATGGCCGACACTGTCGTCGTAGGTCGAAAAGCCGCCCAGGCCCATCGCCGCGAAGGCGTGGCAGATGGCGTCCAGCCAGTTCATGCCGACCGCCTTGAGCGAAACGATGCAGGCCACCGTGATGCCGAAATACACCAGCCACAAGGCCTTGGCCGTATCGGCAATGCGCGCGGTCAGCTTGGAATCCTTCATCACGCCGGTGGTCTCGGCCTTGTAGAGCTGCATGCCGCCGACGCCGAGCAACGGCAGGATCGCCACCGCCAGCACGATGATGCCCATGCCGCCCACCCAGTTGAGTTCGTGGCGCCAGAGATTGATCGAGGGCGGCAGCTTGTCCAGCCCGGAAAGCACCGTGGCGCCCGTCGTGGTCAACCCGGACATGGTCTCGAAGTACGCGTCCGTGAAGGACAGGTCATCGATCGCCAGCATCAGTGGCAAGGTGGCGATGGCGGCCATCAGAACCCAGGCCAGCGTCACCAGCAGAAAACCGTCGCGCGGCTTCAGTTCGCGCTTGTGGCGGCGCGTGCCGAACCAGAGCACAAAACCGGCGGCAAACGAGATCGACATCGCATCGATGAAGTCGATCAGCGTGCCATCGTCGTAGATCAGCGAACTGGCGATCGGCATCAGGTAAGTGATGCTGAAAAACATCAGCATGCCGCCGAGAACATGACTGACGGGCAGCAGACGATAGAACATCAGAAGAACCCGGCGCTGACCTGGAACAGTTTTTCGACTTGCGCCACCTGCTGCTTGCGGGTGCAAAACACCACGACGTGGTCCCCGCTCTCGATCACCGTGTCGTGATGGGGAATGACCACCTCGTCGAAGAGTTCATCAACAAGAAATCCTTCGCGCTGCACGACTCTGGTTTCCTTGCCGCAACGCACGATGGCGCCGATACGAGCGCCCTTGATCACCGGCAACTCCTCGATGCGGCGTCCCACCACTTTTGACGTTGCACGATCGCCATGCACCACCAGCTCCAGAGCCTCCGCCGCTCCGCGCCGCAAACTGTGCACCCGCTCCACATCTCCGCGCCGTACATAGGCCAGCAGCGAACCAATCGATATCTGGGCCGGGGAGAGGCCGATGTCGATCGGGCCGCCCTGCACCAGATCGGCGTACGCGCGGCGGTTGATCAATGCCAGGACGCGTTTGCAGCCAAGCCTCTTCGCCAGCGAGGCGGCCATGATGTTGTTTTCGTCATCATTGGTCAGGGCGAGAAACATGTCCATTTCATCGATATTCTCTTGCGCCAGCACCTTCTCGTCGGTGGCTTCGGCACACAGCACCAGCGCGCCGGACAGACGTACGGCAATGGTTTCGGCGCGGCGCGGGTCACGCTCGATGACCTTGACCTCATGATTCGCCTTCAGCGCGTCGGCAACCCGCGCCCCGATATTGCCGCCGCCAACGATCATTACCCGCTTCACGGGATCCTGCATGCGTCGCAGCTCGCGCAGGACGGGCCGGATGAAGCGTGTCGCCGCCAGCAGGAAAACCTCGTCACCGGCCTCGATGATCGTATCGCCCCGCGGATCCACGGGCTGCAAGTCGCGGAAAATCGCCGCGATGCGCGCCTCGACGTGAGACCCCAGATGCTCCCTCATGGTGTTGATGGCCTTGCCTACCAGCAGGCCACCCTCGTAGGCACGAACGCAGACCAGCGTAACGCTGCCGTTGGCAAACTCGAGAACCTGCAGCGCTTCGGGAAACGCGACCAGCCGTGCGATGTAGTCGGTGACCTCCTGCTCGGGGCAAATGGCATGACTGACGCTGAACATATCGTCGGCCAGCAGATTTTGATCCTTGAGGAAGTCAACGCCGCGCAGTCGCGCGATGCGCGTTGGCACATTGAACATGCCCCGCGCAATCTTGCAGGCCACCAGATTGGTCTGGTCCGACTGTGTCACCGCCACCAGCATTTCGGCATCCTCGATGCCGGCGCTTTTGAGCACCGAGGGCAGCGCGGCATTGCCGGTCACCGTGCGCACATCCAGATGATCGGCCAGTTGCGCCAGGCAGGGGCCACTCAGGTCCACGACCGTGACGTCGTTGACCTCCGAGGCCAGTGCTTCGGCTACGGAGGCGCCGACCTGGCCCGCGCCGAGGATGATTATTTTCATGATTAACGGAGTCCGAGGTCCTTCAGCTTGCGGTAAAGGTGCGTGCGTTCCAGCCCGGTCTTTTCCGCCAGGCGCGTCATGTTGCCGCCGTCCTTGGCCAGGTGGTACTCGAAGTACATGCGCTCGAAGGCCTCGCGCGCCTCGCGCAGCGGCAGTTCGATGACTCCCGGCGCCAGGCCTGCCGGCACCATGCCGGGCTCGCCGGCGGGCGCCAGCAGCTGCAGCGCCTCCTCTTCACCGATCTCCTCGCCGAGACTGGCCAGCGCCAGCGACTTCACCGCGCCCTTGAGCTCGGCATAACCGCCGCTCCAGGCATGCTGGCGCAGGGCGTTGAGCGCGGCGCTGGAAAACCGCCGCAACGGAATCTCGTCGCTTTCCATCAACTGCGTCAGCAGATGCGCAGCGATGTCCGGTACTTCGTCCTTCAATTCGGTCAGGCCCGGCACCCCCAGCCCGGTTTCGAACAGGCGCGCCAGCCCGGCTTCCTCCCAGCCCATGGCCACCAGTTCCGCGCTGCTGTGCGTGGTCGCCGCCACCAGGCGCAGGCTGTAGCGGTCGAGACGGTCGGCGGCGAACAGCAGGTTCTTCTGCTGCAGCCGCGTCAGACGCGCCAGTTCCTCGCACCACAGCACGCCACCGGCGGCACGCTGCAGCACCTCAATGCTGACTGGATTGGAGTCGTGCGCGATATCGATCCACGGTTTGCCGGCGACCTGCGCCGTGCGCGCCACCAGTTCGACAATACCGCCCGGTGCGGAACGCAGCAGCAGCAGAGGGCTCTTGGCCAGTACCTGGTCCATCCGCCGCTTGAGATCGCGCAGGGGACCGGGGCGGGCAAATGCCGCCAGCGAAAGACCGCCGCCGACATGGCGCGCGCTGCGCTCGAGCGCCTTCTTCACCGCCGCCAGCAGCTTCTGCATGCCGATCGGCTTTTCCAGAAAATCCAGTGCGCCGATGCGGGTGGCTTCCACCGCGGTGTCGATGGTGGCATGCCCCGACATCATCACCACCGGCATGTTGAGCTGGCCGTTGCCGGCCCATTCCTTCAGCAAGGTAATGCCGTCGGTATCGGGCATCCAGATGTCGAGCAGGACCATGTCGGGTCGTCCACCCTCGCGCGCCGCCCTTGCCGCCGCGGCATTTTCCGCGAGCTGAACATCGTGACCCTCGTCGCGCAGGATCTCCGAGAGCAGCTCGCGTATCCCGATTTCGTCATCGACCACCAGTATCTTTGGCATTTCCCTAAATCCTCTTTGCCGCATCCTGCGTTGCCAGCGGCAGCCAGATGCTGACCTCACCGCCATGATTGTTCGCCAGGCGAATCTCGCCGCCGTGGTCATCCACTATTTTCTTCACGATCGCCAGCCCCAGCCCGGTACCCTTCGACTTGGTGGTGACATAGGGCTCGAAAGCACGCGACAGAATCTGCGGCGGAAAGCCCGGACCATTGTCCTTGACGGTCAGTCGCGCGCGCGCTCCCTCCTGCGCCATAGTGATCGTGATGCGCGCATCCGCCACATCGGTCAACGCGTCCTGCGCGTTGGTCAGGACGTTGTGCAGCACCTGGCGCAACTGGTTGGCGTCGGCCAGCACGGACGGCAGGGCAGCAGAAGTCGGCGCTGGCACTACGGCGATGATCGCCCGCGAATTCTCGTAGAGACCCAGCACCTCGCCGAGCAGAACCGGCAGATCGACAGCAGCGAGTTGCGGCAGCGGCGTGCGGGCGTAGTCGCGGAAATCATTGACCATGTTCTTCATCGCCTCGACCTGGCTGACGATGGTTTGCGTGGCGCGGTCCAGCAGTTCCCGCGAGGCGCCCGTGAGCTGGTCCGCCAGTTTGATCTGCAGCCGCTCGGCCGACAGCTGGATCGGCGTCAGCGGATTCTTTATCTCGTGGGCGAGGCGCTGCGCCACTTCGCCCCAGGCGGCAGAACGCTGCGCGGCGATGAGCCGGGTGATGTCGTCGAACACCACCACATAGCCACCGCCGCCCGCCGCCGGCAGCGCTGTACCGCGCACCAGCAGCGCCTGCGGGATGCCATCGGGACGGGCGATTTCGAGTTGTTCCTGCCACTCATCACCACGCCGGGCGAACCCGCCCAGGATGGCTCCGGCCAGGGTCTCGTGGCGCGGCCAGTCGTGCAGGCGCGTCTGTTCGAAACCGCCGAGATCATCGCCGAGAATCGCCAGCGCACCGCGATTCGCCGCGCGCAGACGGAAGCGCAGATCGAAGGCCAGTACGCCGGCCGACAGATTCGCCAGCACGGATTCCAGGTAGGCCTGCGCCGCCTCCGTCTCCTGGCGATGATGTTCGGCCTGCGCGCGCGCCTCGCCCAACTGATGCGTCATGCTGTTGAAGGAATGCGTCAGCACGCCCAGTTCGTCGGATGCCGCCACCGTAGCGCGCGGCGTGAAGTCGCCGGCCGCCACCGCCTGCGTGCCTTCGGCCAGGATCAACAGCGGCCGCGCCAGGCGCTCGGCCAAAAAAAAAGCCAGGGCAATCGCAGCAAACAGCGCCAGCAGCAGGGCCAGCGTCAGCGTCAGCGTGTAGATGCGTTTGAGGCCCAGGCGTCCGAGTTGCAACTCCTGATAGTCACGATGCGCCGCCTCGACGCTTTCCGCACTCTTCGCGATCGATGCCGGCACCGCCAGCGTCAATTGCAGAATCCGCGGATCGAGATTGAGGCCTCCTCCGCTGACCGGTGCCAGCGCCCGTAGCATCAGGCCACCGCCTCCTGCATCGCCGACGTCGCCAATCAGTGCCAGCCCGCGCCCGCCGCGCGCCGCGCGCAGTTGGCTGGGTGACGGGATGGAAGGCATGAAGGCGCCCATCTCTCCCGAGCTGCTGCCCAGCACCTGGCCGGAAAGTGTCAGCAGGGTCGCGGTCTGGGCGCCGGCCTGCTCGCGCAGCCGATTCAGCCGGCTCGGGCTGACGAAGGCGGCATCACCCAGATCCAGCGCCGCATCACGGGCTTTGGCCAGCAACTCGGCCTGCAAGGTTTCGAGCACGCTGCGCCCAAGATTGAGGCCGCCTTCCAGTGCGGCGTCGACGCGCACATCGAACCAGGAATCGATGCTCTTCACCGCGAACTGCATTGAAACTCCATACACCAGCGCGCCGGGCAGCACGGCCATCAGGGAAAGCATCAGCAGCAGGCGGGATTTCAGGCGCGAGCCGAACACGCCGTTTCTGAAATCGCGGCGCAGGCGCCGCAGCTGAAGGCCGACCAGCACCACCAGCGCCACGGCGGCAGCGCCATTGATCGCCAGCAGCCAGGGATAGTTCTCGGCAAACAGCGCGGTGTTTGCCGAAGCGGACGCCAGCAGAAACAGCAGGATCGCACCGAGCGCGGCGACTACCGCGAGCGCAACCCTCATGGCGTCGCCGAACCCGCCACGAAATGCCAGCGCAGTACCTTCGTATCCACCTGCAAGTCGCGATCCATGATGGCATCGACCTGGAAGGGCTTCGGCAGCTGGCTGCGATCGAGCGAGAGGCGCACCGCCGCCTCATAAGGCTCTCCCGGCTGGATAAGGTTCTTGTCGACCACCGGCAGCGCCGCGATGCGGCCGACCACGCGCATCGCCTCCGCCAGGCTGCCGAAGTTCTGGTGCAGGTTGCCGGTGCTCAACCGGTACTGGCGCATCAGGCTGCTGTAGGCAAGCTTGTAGGTCAGGGTGCGGGTGACGATATGTTCGTTGACCCAATACTTGCGGCCACGCTCGAGCACGAATTCGAGATTGAAGTAGAGCGGAACGCCTCGTGCCACGGCGTCTTCCAGCCGGTTACCGAGATCAATCGCGAATTCGGCGGAAAGCGTGTAGCCATCCTCGCCGGGAGTCAGCGCGGCGCGCTTCGGCTCAATGCTGCCGGCTTGCACCGCGGCGGCCGTCAGCAACAGCAGCGCCAGCACCAGTGCCGGCAACCCGGCCTCAATCCTTTTGCAGCAGCGCGTAATAAAAGCCGTCATGTTCGGCATCGGGCAAGTGTTGCAATTGTGCATCGCTGGTTGTGGTACCTGGTGCAGGCAGGTACCGGGCATCGGCATGGCGACCGGTGAAGGCCTCCAGCTGACGGGCATTCTCCTCCCCAAACAACGAGCAGGTGACATAAAGCATTTTGCCACCTGGGGCGAGAGTTCGCCACAGCACGTCGACAATTGCCTTTTGCGTTGTGGCGAATCCGGCAATGTCCGACTCGCGCCGCAGCCATTTTGCATCGGGGTGGCGGCGCACCACGCCGGAAGCGGAACAGGGCACATCGGCCAGTATCCGGTCGTAGGGACGGCCATCCCACCAGGCCTCGACGTCGCGCGCGTCGGCCACCTTCACCGTCGCCGCCAGCCCCAGCCGGCGCAGATTGTCCGTGATGCGTGCGGCGCGCGGCGCATCGGCGTCCAGCGCCGTCAGATCGACTTGCGCGGTTTCCAGCAAATGGGCGGCCTTGCCGCCGGGTGCCGCGCAGGCATCCAGCACGCGCATGCCGTCTTGCGCGTCGAGCCGCCCTGCCGCCGCTTGCGCGCCCCAGTCCTGCACCGAGCACAGGCCCGCACCAAAGCCCGGAATGCGCTCTACCGGCAGCGGTTTTTCGATCAGGATGGCGCTGTCATCGAGCGCACGCGCCGCAATGCCGGCCGCATGGAGTTGGGGCAAATAGTCGGCGCCGGTGGTACGCCGCCGATTGACGCGCAGGCAAAGCGGCGGATGGCTGTTGCCGGCGGCGAGAATGCTTTCCCAATGCGCCGGATGGTCCTGCTGCAGGCGCTCGATCCACCACGCCGGATGCTGCCAGCGCGCCACCGGATCGGCCGCGGCGAGAGCCAGCAGTTCTTCGCGTCGGCGCAGAAAATTGCGCAGCACGCCATTGACCAGACCCTTGAACTGGCCGCGGGCCAGTCGCGCCGCCGCGGTCACCGCCTGATCGACCGTGGTGTGCGCCTCGTCGGGCCGCGCTTCGAGGCGCGCCAGCGCCGCCAGCAGCAGGCCACGTGCCGCCGGGTCCTTCACCGGACGCTCGAGCAGCAGGCCGAGCAGAAAATCGCCGCGGCCGAAAGCGCGCAAGGTCGAATAGGCCAGATCCATGGTCGCCGCGCGCAGCGGCCCGGGCAGCGCGGCGCGCGCCAGCGCAACATCGAAGTTGCGTCCGGCGAGCACTGTGGCGATCAGTCCGGCCGCCGCGTGCAAGGCCTCGGCCAGGGGAGGGAGCATCAACATTGATCAAGCATACCAGCCTGCCCGGCGCCGGGCCGCTCGCTGTGCGCGCCGCGCAGGCGCCGATCAGTCCGGCCGCAAGGAGTTGCCGTGCAGGAAGTCGGCGCTGGTGACACGGCGACCGCCGGGCTTTTGCAGTTCGGTGAGGCGCAGGGCGGCTTCGCCACAAGCCACCGCGATGCCCGCAGTTTCTGCAGCAAGGATTTGGCCGGGCCGGCCGCTGGCGGCCACCACGTCGGCGCGCCAAACCTTGACCGGCTCGCCTGCCAGCGTCACCACCGCGCCGGGAAAGGGATTGAAGGCGCGCACTTTGCGCGCCAGAATTTCGGCGGGCTGGGTCCAGTCCAGCCTGGCCTCGACCTTGTCGATCTTGTCGGCGTAAGTTACGCCCGCTTCGGGCTGCGGCATGGCGACAAGCTGATCGAAGCGCGCCAGGGCAGCGACCGCCAGTTTCCCGCCCAGCCTGGCGAGGCGGTCATGCAGGCTGCCCGTGGTGTCCCGCGCGTCGATGTCGATAGCCTCGGCCAGCAGCATCGGGCCGGTATCCAGCCCGGCTTCCATTTTCATGATGGTGATGCCGGTTTGCGCATCACCGGCTTCGATGGCGCGATGTATCGGTGCCGCACCGCGCCAGCGCGGCAGCAGCGAGGCATGAATGTTGATGCAGCCGAGGCGCGGCAGATCGAGCACCGCCTGAGGCAGGATCAGGCCATAGGCGGCGACCACCATCAGTTCGGCGCCCTGTTCGACGCAGGCGGCGCGTATCGGCTTATGTGTCGCCGGATCCTTGAGCCGCTCGGGCTGAAATACCGGGATGCCGTGGCCCAGCGCCACTTTCTTGACGGCTGACGCCTGCAGGGCCATGCCACGCCCGGCAGGACGGTCAGGCTGGGTCAACACCAGCACCACCTGATGCCCGGCCGCAAGCAGTGCCTCCAGGGCCCGCGCCGCAAACTCCGGCGTGCCGGCAAAGATCACTCGCATTAACGTGAAACAACTCGTTCGGAGCGACTGGTGATAGTCGAGCGAAGCGAGCCGATCAGTAGCCCCCCGTGAGGGGGGATGGGGGGGCGGGCCATCAATTTGTCTTTCGCGTGTTTCATCTTCTGCGGGTGGAGTTTGCTGCCATGAACGCTAAAACGTCTCGCGCGACTGCTTGAGCAATTTGCTCTTGATGCGGGTCTGCTTGAGGCGCGAGAGGTATTCGACGAAGACCTTGCCTTCGAGGTGATCCATTTCGTGCTGGATGCACACCGCGAGCAGGTCGTCGGCCTCCAGCTCGAAGGGCTGGCCGTCAAGCCCCAGCGCCCTTATTCTGACATGGCTGGCGCGCTTCACCGTTTCGTAGATGCCGGGCACCGAAAGACAGCCTTCCTCGCCTTCGCACTCGCCGGATTTTTCCAGCAGTTCCGGGTTGATGAAGGTCTGCAGTTGCGACTTGTCTTCCGAGACATCGATCACGATCAGGCACAGCAACTGGTCCACCTGCGGCGCAGCAAGACCGATGCCGGGCGCGGCATACATGGTCTCGGCCATGTCCGCGGCAAGCTTGCGGATGCGCGCATCCACCTGCGTGACGGGTGCCGCGCGGCGGTGCAAGCGGGGATCGGGGTAACGCAAAATCTGCAATAGGGCCATGAAACCGCTCTTGAAAGAATTGATGCTGGGGGAATTGTCGGGCAGAATCGGGCAGATACTCGGGTGGTTCGCCATCCACATTGACACTCGGCCAGGAGATCACGCCATGCGTCGCATTATATCTGCGCTGCTCATCAGCATTTCAACCACTGTGGCGGTCGCACAGGGGGCACAGCCATTGCAACTGGCCGACGGCGCGCCCGACCGGCATGTCGTGACCTCCGGCGACACCTTGTGGGGCATCGCCGCCAAATTCCTCAAGGATCCCTACCGCTGGGGCGAATTGTGGAAGTTGAACGCGGAAGAGATCAAGAACCCGCAGCGCATCTATCCGGGTCAGGTCATCGTGCTCGACAAGAGCGGCAACCAGCCCCGCGTCAAGCTGGTGACGGTGACCGAACAACGCCGCGAGTACGTCGA
>JAPLQZ010000211.1 GCA_026399415.1 Rhodocyclales bacterium
AACCGGCACGCTGCAATAAGGCACGGACACGATCGACATCGGCCGTGGACAACCAACCCAGACGATGCGAGAGTTCAACGGCCATGACAGTGCCGGCGGCGACGGCTTCGCCGTGCAGCCACTCACCGTAGCCAAGACCGGTTTCGATGGCATGGCCGAACGTATGGCCGAGATTGAGCAGGGCGCGACCGCCTTCCCGGGCTGTCTCGTATTCATCGGCCGCCACCACCTCGGCCTTGTTGGCGCAGGAGCGTTCAATGGCTTCCGCCAGCAGTTCGCCGTCGCGCGCCAGAAGACCTTCCATGTTGGCCTCCAGCCAGCCGAGGAAAGGCAGGTCGCGAATCAGGCCGTACTTGATCACCTCCGCCATCCCTGCCGACAATTCCCGATCCGGGAGAGTCTTGAGCGTATCGGTATCGGCCAGCACCAGCTTCGGCTGCCAGAAGGCGCCGACCATGTTCTTGCCGCGCGGATGGTTGATGCCGGTCTTGCCGCCCACCGAAGAATCAACCTGCGACAGCAGCGTGGTGGGAATCTGAATAAAGGGCACACCACGCTGATAGGTGGCAGCGGCAAAGCCAGCCAGATCGCCGATGACGCCGCCACCGAGGGCAATGACGGTCGTACTCCGGTCGCAACGGCTTGCCAGCAGGGCGTCGTAAATCAGGTTGAGCGACTCCCAGTTCTTGTGTGCCTCGCCGTCGGCGAGGATGATCGCCGTAACGCCAACGCCGACTGTCTGCAGCGCCGTGGCCACAACGTCTAGATACAAAGGAGCAACGGTGGTATTGCTGACCAGAGCGACACGCGGCGTACGCAGAAACGGCAGGATCAGGTCGGCACGGGAAAGCAGGCCGCCGCCGATGAAAATCGGGTAGCTGCGGTCGGCGAGTTCAAGGTTCAGGCGGCGCATTGCTTCTGCAACTCCCGTTCAACATGCTTGATGAGGTAATTGATGCTGCCGCCCATGCTGTTGATCACGATGTCGGCCACCTCACGGTACAAAGGATCGCGCTCTGCGAACAGTTCCTCTATCTTTCTCATGGGATCCGCGACCTGCAGCAGAGGCCGGTTGGGATCGAGGCGGGTGCGCTCGAAGAGCAGGCGTGGTGCCACGTGAAGATAGACGACGGTCCCTCCCTGCTTGAGCGCGGCGCGATTCTCGGAACGAAGTACCGCGCCACCGCCGGTAGCGACGACCAGGTTTGATTCATTGGCCAGTTCAGCGATCACTTTTGACTCGCGATCGCGAAATCCCCGCTCGCCCTCGATGTCGAAAATCAACGGAATCCTGACACCGGTGCGCGCCTCGATCTCATGATCGGCATCGATAAAGGACCGTTGCATGCGCCGCGCCAGGTGGCGGCCGACCGTGGTCTTGCCCGCGCCCGGCATGCCGACCAGGTAGATGTTGTTCTTTGCACTCACCAGCGGATTGTAGCAGCGCCAAACGAAAGGGCCGGCATACGCCGGCCCTATGCTATAAGCGAATGAGCACGACCTATCGCTGCGTCAGGGCTTCGCTGACAATGCGCGGTGTGATGAAGACGAGCAATTCGCTGCGCGACTGGCTCTTGGTCGTGGTCTTGAACAGGAAGCCGACATAGGGCAGATCACCGAGGAAGGGAACGCGGTCCTGAGTCTGAAGCTCCGATTCCCGGGAGAAGCCGCCAATGACCACCGTGCCGCCATTTTCAACAATCACATTGGTGGTAATGGTGTTGGTGTCCAGGCTGCCGGTCGTCGCATTGGTGATGGTGCTCTTGGCAATGCTCAGCTCAAGTCCGATGCGATTATCCGGATTGACCGAGGGCGTCACTCCCAGAGTAAGCGGTGCCGAGAAAGTCTGGTAGATCGGCAACCCCGTCGTCGCATTGACCCCGGTAAGAATGGTCACCTGCTGGGTGTTGTTGATGGTCGCCGCCTTGCGGTTCAGCGTGACGATTCTGGGAGATGAAATGGTCTTGTTGCGCGAGTCGTTCTCTGCCGCCTGCAACTCCAGCGAAATTAGCTTGGTAGCGGCGCTGTTGAACAACATCAGCCCGAAATTGGCTGCCCCGGCCAAGGTGTAGCTGGGCCGAAAAATCTGGGTGGTTGTAGAAAGTGCTGGTGTAATACCCCCTCCGTAGATGTCTATATTGTTGCCAGTATTCATCGGGGCAACGGACATCACCCCACGGGTAGTATTGGTGCCGGGAATCTGGTAGCCCCCTTGTTGAAAATTGAATGCATTCATCCTCACACCGAGCGAACTGGCGAAGCCGGTAGACGCCTCCACAATGCGCGCTTCTATCATGACCTGCTTGGGCGGGATATCCACGTTCCGGATGACTTCGCGAATGGCTTCAACCACAGCAGCCGTATCGCGGACAAATATCTGATTCGTGGCGTCGTGCGCCGATATCCCACCACGTGAGGTAAGCATGCCTTTGCTCGTGCCGCCTCCGGCCGCAGGCGCACCCGCCGCCGGAGCCGGCGCAGGTGCGCCTGCGGCCGGAGGCGCACCCGCCGCGGCGGGAGTAACTTGAGCAAAGCTGCTATTCACCAGCGCAATAATATCCGCCGTCTTGACATAGTTAAGTTTGAATGTTTCCGCCACAAGCGGCGCAATATCGCTCGACCGTGTCACTTCATCCGCGTTGTCCTGATCTCGTTTCTGCAGCACGGCCCTATCGCCGAACAGGACTACGTCATTGCGCACCCGCATACCGGAGTTAACCTGCGCCATGATGATCTCCAGCGCCTGGTCATACGGAATATTGTCAAGGTTTGCGGTGACCGTTCTGCCGTTCAGCGAAGGATCGATCAACACATTCTTGCCCGAAATGTCGGCGAGGGTGCGCAAAACCATGGACGCATCGGCGCCGAAAAAGTTGATCGAAATCTTTTGCCCCTGCTGCCCGGTCTGAACCAGCTTGTTGGCTTCATCTGCCGGTATCGGTTTGACTTCTATGGTCAGCTGGTTGTTCGCTACCTGGGCCTGATGAAACCAGCGGCCGCGCGCGGCAATGTCGAGGCGCGTCAGATTGCCGAGCGCGCGCGAGGTAATCATCGTTACCGGAGTCGCGAAATCATTGACGTCGCGCCGGTTCTGCAGGCGCGCAGGCAGTTCGACATCGCGCAAATCGACGGTAATTCCTGCATTCACACGACGGATGTCAATGGGAACGGTGCCATCGGTCAGATCGACGATGATCGTGGCTTGACCATCTTCTCCACGGCGGAACACGATATCGCGGATTGCCGCAGTGTCGGCCGCCGGTACCGGCTTTCCTGCCGCAGGCGTGGACGATGTCGGCGAGGTGGGGCTATAAACGCTCGGCGCCGGTTCCTGGCTGGCCTGAACGCCCTGCGCCTGCAGTTTGATGAAAAGAACGTCGCCGGCAATCTCGGTAGAGAATTTCGTCGGCCGGTACAGGTTCAGTACCAGTCGCGTCAACTTTTCGGTCTGAACCAGATTCAGACTCTTGAGATCGCCGGTCGCAACCTGCTGCACGGACTGGCCCGACTGATTGTCAGTATCCGGAAAGTCGATCACCACGCGCGGCGGCTCGACGACGCTCCAGTTTCCCGGCAGTGTCTTCAGGGGAGCGGACATCTGCACCTTGAGGAGGACCTGATCGCCGTCACGCCGGACCTGGATCTGCTTGATGGAATTTTCCGCCGCAATCGATGCGCCGGACAGACCAAACCAGAAGCCCGCCAGGGCAGCAGCAGCAATGTAAAAATGTTTCATCAACGTCCTCCTTCTTTCGGCACCATGAGCACCTTTTCCTGCTCCACCCAGGCGCCGTTCGCATCCTTGACGGTTTCAAGCACGGTGAGGCTCTCTCGGGTAATTGCCGTGATCTTGCCAAAACTGCGGCCCATGTACTCACCGACACGGACATGCTTCGGCTTGTTCGGCGGCGGAGTCTGAATCAGGGCATAGGGCACGGTTCCGGCCATAATGATGCCCGCCACCTTGAGATCTTCGAGCGGGAATATTTCCAGTGGTTGCTGCGGTCGCGTACGATCGGGCGCTGTCTTGTCGGCAACGGCCTCCAGTGTCACGATCTTGCCGGGAGCAAATGGCGACGTCAGCGTCTCGGTTTCATAGGCGACCACCGGGAAAGCGCTTATCTCGGGCAACGGCGTCACTTTACCCAGCATACCCTTCGCTTCCTCGCGCATCCACTGCCGGATATCCTGATGGTCTTCGCCAGCACAGCCCAATAACAACAGCGGGTACAGGAAAAGAAGTGTACGAAACTTCATTTCTTGGCTCCCTTGGCCGTTTGCTGAGCCTTCTTCTGACTAGCCAGTTCGCCTTCGTCAAGATAGCGGAAAGTCTTGGCCGTGGTTCTCAATACCAGCGTCGAATTGGGGTTCGCGCTCAAATTGATATCGTTCAACGTAACGATACGCGGCAGTTTGGCAAGATCTCCCGTAAACGCGCCAATATCGTGGTAGCTGCCAATGAGGTTTAGCGTAATCGGCACCTCTGCATAAAATTCCCTGGGGGCCTCGCCACCCGGCTTGAAGAGTTCAACCGACAGACCCCGAGCCTGGGCTGCCTTGTTGATGTCGACCAGCATGTCGCCCATCTCCGCCTTGTTCGGCAACTGCTTGAGCAGCGCGCCAAACGAGCGGTCAATCTCGGACAACTGGCGACGATATTCATCCAGATTCACCGCCTGCCTCTTCTTGCTCAGCCAGTCCTCTTTGTGCTTGGCCTCCTGATTCTGCTTTGCCGCCAGTTCCTCCAGCTGGACGCTCCAGCCGATGGCACCGAAGCCCCATGCGGCGGCGATCAAGGCCAAAAAGAGGCTGAGAAGGATGACGATGCGGGGAGCCAGCGGCCACAGCCCCGGATCTTTGGGATCCAGAGTCTTGAAGTCCATGGCCAACCGCTGAAAATCAATGAGCGGTGCCTTGGGCTGAGCCGGCTCCGCCTTGGCAGTCTGCTTGTCTGCCAACCGCTCGGCAGCCGACTTCCGCTTGAACAGAGAAGACAGATCGGGCAGCTTCATCATTTCTTCCCCTGCACTGGCACCGGCTTCGCCTCGGTCTTGGTCTGGCGAGTGATAACGGTCGTAATGCTGAAGGCGTTCAAGCGACGATTGGCGACCACTTCGGCCTTGGTTTCGACCAGAGTCGAGTTCTCCAGCAGAGGCGACTCGTCGAGATTATTCATCAGCGTGGTGATGCGTGCATTCGACTGCGCATAGCCGGCGATCGCGATTCTTGGTCCGGTTTGCACCAGAGTACGCAAATAGATGCCCTCCGGCACCTGCTTGGCCAGTTCGTTGAACAGATGCACCGTTTCCGTGCGATTGGCTTGCAATGCCTCGATCACCCTCTTGCGAGCCAGCAGCGCGTTGGTCTGTTCCTGGATTTTCTTGATTTCATCAATTTCCTTGTCCAGGCTGGAAATTTCACGCTTGAGGAATTCATTTTTTTCGTTCTGCGCAGTAATCTGGCCATTGACCACCGAGAAACCGAGGAACCAGATCACCGCACCCAATACGGATACCAATCCCAGCAGCACATAGAACTGCTGGCGCCGCGCCTTGCGCTTTTCCTCGCGATGCGGAAGGAGATTGATCCGGATCATTGGTCGAACTTCCTGAGCGCCAGCCCGCAAGCCACCATAAGAGACGGCGCGTCAGCAGCCAGCTGTTTGGCGCGAATGCGCGGCGAGATTGCCATCCCGGCAAACGGATCGGCCAAAATCGTATTGACGTTGGTGCGCTGGCCGACGAGTTCGGCAACACCCGGAACCAGCGCCGATCCACCCGCAAGAATGATGTGATGCACTTCGTTGTTCGGCGTCGAGGTGAAGAAGAATTGCAGCGCGCGCGCAACTTCCTGCGCCATATTCTCAATGAAGGGATGAAGGATTTCCGTTTCGTAATTGTCCGGCGGCGTGCCCGAACGCTTCAGGTTCTCGGCTTCGTCCGGACCCATGCCGTAGGCGCGCATGATCTCGGCGGTGAGTTGTGATCCGCCGAAAGCCTGCTCGCGCGCATAGAGCTGCTGGTCATCCTTCATGATGGTGATCTTCATGGCCGAGGCGCCCACGTCCACCAGCGCTACGATCTGGCCCGCTCCCTCGCGGGGAAGCTGCCTCGTCACCAGTTCATATGCGGCTTGGGCGGCGAAGGCTTCAACATCCATCACCACGGGCTTCAACTCAGCCACTTCCGCCGCCGCGACGCGGTCTTCCACCTTCTCCTTGCGCGAAGCCGCCAGCATTACCTCAACGTCATCCGGGCTCCCCGGCGCCGGGCCGACCACCTGGAAGTCAAGATTGACCTCTTCCAGCGCAAACGGGATGTACTGATTGGCCTCCGACTCGACCTGGATCTCCATCTCCTGCTCGCGCAAACTCGCCGGCAGGGTAATCTTCTTGGTGATGACCGCGGCCGTCGGCAGCGCCATCGCGATGAAGCGCGTGGTGGTGCCAAGTCGCTTCCAGCAGCGCTGAAGGGTATCGGCCACTGCTTCAACTGAAGCCAGATTGCCATCCACTACGGCATCTTTCGGCAAGAGCTCGATGGCATAGCGCTCAACCCGCGGCTGCCCTTTGCCGGCATCAACCAACTCGACCATCTTGACGGCGGTCGAACTGATATCCACACCGATCAGCGGACGCAGCTTCGGGTTAAAGATCGACTTCAGGGCCGCGACATCTATCTGCAAAGGTTTTTTCCTTTAAAAATATTGCCTTACGATCTATACAGATAATTTACTTTAGATGCTAGCAGCAACTATATCGGCTGTAAAGCAAAATTAATAGCGATGGTCCGGCGCAGCGTGTCTCTGGCGCCACAGCTATAATCCGACGCGCCGCCTTCTACCCCATCCATCCGTGCCCATCCCTGCCCTCCCCGCCCCCGCCCGCTGGGCACTGTATTTCCTGCTCCTGCTCGGCGGCGCTGTACTCAGTGTCGCTGCGCTGGCCGGCATCGCGCTTATTCTCGTCTATCCGCAGCTTCCCTCGCTGGAAGTTCTGACCGAGTATCAGCCAAAAATTCCCCTGCGCATCTACTCCAGCGACGGCCATCTGATTGGCGAGTTTGGCGAGGAAAGGCGCAACTTCGCACACATCAATGACGTTCCCGGCGTAATGAAGCAGGCCATTCTCGCGGCCGAAGACGAGCGTTTCTACCAGCATCCTGGCGTCGATACACTCGGCGTATTGCGCGCAGCGTATTCCAATTTCGTCGGCGGTGGCAAGCGCCAGGGGGCGTCGACCATCACCATGCAGGTAGCTCGCAACTTTTTCCTTTCCAGCGAAAAAACCCTGACGCGAAAACTATACGAGATGTTACTGGCTTTCAAAATAGAGAATAACCTCGGCAAAGATCAGATCCTCGAGATATACATCAACCAGATTTACCTCGGACAACGCGCCTACGGCTTCTCGGCCGCAGCGCAGATCTATTACGGCAAAGCGCTCAAGGATGTCAGCATAGCCGAAGCGGCCATGCTCGCGGGTCTGCCAAAGGCGCCCTCGGCCTACAACCCGGTGGCCAATCCGAAACGGGCGCAGTTGCGCCAGCGCTACGTCCTGCGCCGTATGCACGAGCTCAACTTCATCAACGAAGCGCAAATGAAGTCCGCACAGACGGAACCGCTGCACGTCAAGCGCAACGTTAACGACTTCGGTGTCCGCGCCGAGTATGTCGCCGAAATGGCACGTCAGATCGCTGCCGAGCGCTTCCCCGACGATGTCTACAGCCGCGGCCTGCGCGTAATTACCACCATCGACCGCGGCGAACAACAAGCCGCCTACGTCGCGGTGCGCCGCGGCGTCATCGATTACGACCGTCGCCACGGTTATCGCGGCGCCGAAGCCTACGTCGACGTGGCAGACGTCACCTCGGATCAGGACGAGGAACTCGAGGACCTGTTGGCCGACTATGAAGATAGCGACGATCTGCTGCCGGCCATCGTTCTCGAGGCCACGCCAAAGCTGGTGCGCGCCTATCTGCGCGGCGGCGAGTTGCTCAGGATCAGCGACGAGGGACTCAAGTTCGCCGTACGCATGCTGGACGAGAAATCAGCACCGAACAAGCGGGTGCGGCGCGGCGCAGTGGTCCGCGTGCAAAAATCCGACAAGGGCTGGCAGATCGTCCAGCTGCCCGATGTCGAAGCGGCTTTCGTCGCCGCCAGCCCGGTGGATGGCGCGATCCGGGCACTGGTCGGCGGCTTCGATTTCAATCGCAGCAAGTTCAACCACGTCACCCAGGCCTGGCGCCAGCCCGGCTCCAGCTTCAAGCCCTTCATTTACTCTGCCTCACTGGAAAAAGGCTATACCCCGGCCTCCGTGATTCCGGACGAACCCATATCGATCTCCGCCGAAGAGACAGGTTCCCAGGCCTGGGAGCCGAAGAACTATGACGGCAAATACGAAGGCCCGATGAGCCTGCGTACCGCACTGGCGAAATCCAAGAACATGGTTTCGATCCGCCTGCTGCGCTCCATCGGCACCCATTACGCGCAGGACTATGTGACGCGCTTCGGCTTCGATGCGGACAAGCATCCACCCTATCTCACGCTGGCACTGGGCGCCGGATCGGTGACGCCGTGGCAGCAGCTCGCCGCCTATTCGATATTCGCCAACGGCGGCTACCGTGTCGAACCTTATATCGTGCGCCAGATTCTTGATGACAAGGGCGCCGTACTGGCCGCCACCCAGCCGACGCTGGCTGGCGATGAATCGCTGCGCGCGATCGACGCCCGCAACGCCTGGCTGATGGACAGCATGATGCACGACGTGGTGCGGCGCGGCACCGCCACCCGCGCTGCCGCCGTGCTCAAGCGCAGCGACCTGGCGGGCAAGACCGGCACCACCAACGACTACATCGACGCCTGGTTCTGCGGTTACCAGCCGACCGTGGTCGGTATCGCCTGGATCGGCTTTGATCAGCCCAAGCGCATGGGCAACGGCGAGACCGGCAGCGCGGCGGCGCTGCCGATCTGGATCGGTTTCATGGAACAGGCCTTGAAAGGTGTGCCCGAAAGCTGGCAGGAAACCCCGGAGGGTCTGGTATCAATCGTCGCCAACGACCCTTCAGGGAAGAGCAGCAAGGAGCTGATCTACAGGGAACTTCTGCCACCGTCTGCGGCGGACGACGAACAACAGGAAGCGAAGCCGGCGCCCGCTCCGGTGCAGGACGCAAAACCGAAAGCTGTCGAGAAACCCGTCGCCGAAAAGAAGAACTAGAGCGCGATCCTGACACCGGCCTGTTCGGACAGAGTGCGCGACACGGCAGCCAGCAGTTCCTCGCCATCGCGCGTTCCCAGCCACCTGCCGCCCTCCGGACGGAAGTGATAGCCGCCCGATTTCGCCGCCAGCCAGATCTCGCGCGCGGCAGCGTGACGATTCAGGATGATCTTCGATCCGCTGTCGAACTCGATCTCGATCACGCCACCGGGCTTGGTCTCGAAATCAAAATCGGCAACAGCGCGCATCGAAGCCGCCTCCAGCGCCGTCTCGATGCGCGCCAGTTCCGCATCGGCGGCCGTCATGAATTCCCGCTCATCCATCGCGTGTTACCATCCTTTGTCCGAATAGACTCTCATCTGCCATGCGCCTGATTTCATCGTTTTTCGCCGCGCTGCTTACCCTGACGGCCCTCGGTGCGTGCGGCACCAAGACCCCGCTTTCGCTGCCGCCCCAGGCACCGGCCACGACCGCCATGCCGCCAGCACCGACTCCTGCCGCCGATAATAGCAACAAAGCCGCGACAGAACCCCGCCAATGAGTCTGGGCGTCATGCAGCAGGACGGCCTGCACGTCGAAGGGGTTGCGCTGGCTGACGTCGCCGCGCGCTTCGGCACACCGTGCTACGTCTATTCCCGCGCCGCGCTCACTGTGGCCTATGCTTCCTATCGCGACACGCTGCAGGCGCACGGACTGGCCGACCGGTCACTGATCTGCTACGCGGTCAAGGCCAATTCCAATCTGGCCATCCTCAACCTTTTTGCCCGACTCGGCGCCGGCTTCGATATCGTTTCCGGCGGCGAACTGGCGCGCGTGCTGGCCGCCGGCGGCAACGCGAACAAGATCGTCTTTTCCGGCGTCGGCAAGTCGCGGAAGGAAATGCGTGCGGCGCTGGAGGCGGGCATCCACTGCTTCAATGTCGAATCAGCCAGCGAACTGGATCAGCTCAGTGAGGTTGCGGGGACTGTCGGCCGCCGCGCGCCGGTTTCACTGCGCGTGAATCCCGACGTCGACGCCAGGACCCATCCCTACATTTCCACCGGCCTCAAGAGTGCCAAGTTCGGCGTTGCCTTCAATGACGCTTTCAACCTCTACCGTCGCGCCGCAGGCCTGCCGCATATCGCGGTGAAGGGCATCGACTGCCACATCGGCTCGCAACTGCTCGACCCGG
>JAPLQZ010000291.1 GCA_026399415.1 Rhodocyclales bacterium
ATTTCCCAGGTCATCCATGAGCCGATCGGACTGCCGTCCGCCACCATCGGTCCAAGGTAGCCGTTCGCCCTGGTTGCCTCCGGTGCCAGCTTCAGCCCGACGCCGGCGACCATGTCGTTAGCCGCCCCACTGGCCCCCAGACCGTGGCCGGACAGAACAAAGGTCAGCAACAGGACCAGGCCGAGCGCGATGCCCGCAGCCAGAGGTGACCAGAAGGGTTTGATTTCCGGATTGCCGTGCTTTTCTGATGCACTCATGATGTTTTCCTTTCGATGACCGAATCGCTGTCGTTGCCGAGCGCCAATCTCATTGTCGATCAGGCGCGAGAAGCCGGCGCGTCGCCCCGGGAGGCGCACGCCTTCGACTGCGCCCTTGTCAGCTGCAGGTTGCCGGGGCGTCGCCGTCCTTGGCGCCTTTGGTCAGGAAAGCGGAGATGTCATCCATCAATTCCTGATCCGGGGTATCGGCGAACTTCTCGGCGGCCTTGTTGCCGGATTTGATGCTGGCGCGATAGGCCTTGCTGACATACTGCTTGACGGTGTCCTTGCCCTTGTTGTGCTTGTCGGCCTTCAGGTACGCCGCCCACTCGGCCTTGGTCTTGGTACTCGGATTGATCGAGCCGATCGGCGCCACGGCATGGCAGGAGGTGCACACGCTGCGGTAATAGACGCGGCCGCGTTTCCAGTCGGCGTCGTAGGCGAAGGCCGAAGATGCGAGTACGGAAAGTGCGGCTCCGACAGTCAGGGTTGTGGTGAGTTTCATGGTCAGACTCCTTAAAAAATTGAGGTATTAATCGACTTCTTCCCAGCCGGTGATCATGGCCTTGATGTGGGCCAGCGGCGTATGACCGGCGGTGGTCAGGTAAACGTGGGCGATGAGGAAGGCCAGCATCATGAAGGCGCCGAGGATGTGTCCGTTGGCGACCCATTCCAGTGACAGGTTGCCGAAGCCCCAGACAGCCCATTTGTCATAGAACAGGTAAAGCACGCCGGTGACCCAGATCAGCGGCCCGACGAACAGCATGATGCCGAGATAGGCCAGCCGCTGCAGCGGATTGTGCTTGCGCAGCTGCGTCAGCTTGAACGGATGCGGCGCATTCCTGAAAATGCCGAACAGGTAATAGTTCGCCATCGCCACGACTTTTTCCGTGGTAGGGATGTATTGCTTCCATTCGCCGGTGGTGAAGTGCCAGAAGATCGCGAATACCCACAGGCCGATCAGCGACCACGCCGCGATGGTGTGGTAGGCCACCGCCTTCTCGAAGCCGAAGATGGCGTAGGTGCCGTGGATGTCGAAGGCGGTCAGCATCAGGAACATGATCAGCCCGGCCTGCGACCAGTGCCAGAAACGCTCGAAGCGCTTGAAGACATAAATACGTTCAGACATTTTCAATACTCCTCAGTGCCGGCGAGCGGTGACGATGCGCAAGGTGGCGTGGCCGAAGACGCCGAGCAGGGTCAGGAAGACGATTGCCCAGCCGGCGGTGTCCAGCAGCTTGTTGTTGTCGCGGACGGGGATGTAGATGCCCTGGATGCCGGCCAGCCTGCCATCCTTGCTATGGCATTCGGCGCAAGCCAGAGCTTTTTCCTTGGGCGCCACCATGTGCGTGATCGGCCAGGACATCTCGGTCTTGATGAAATCGATCTTGCCCGAGAAGGGATGACCGGAATCCTTCATGCCAACCGTAATGGCCTTGTCCCAGTCCAGATTCTTCCAGTAGCCGGTATCGTCGTTGCCCGCCGTGTGCGGCGTCACCAGCGTTTTGTTGACCGGGTCGTAGGGCTGCGTGCCGCGGAACACCTTCATCGGCCAGATCATCGACTTGCCGTCGGTCGCGCTGCCACCGAGCGTGTTGATCTTCGTGCGCTGCTCCGACTTCTCGATCTTGTCGGTGATCAGCGTGTAGGTCACCAGACCGTTAAACCAGACGTATTCGGGCTTGACGTTCTCGGCCAGGGTGAAATCGCCCTTGCGCGATTCATAGGTGATGTGGCCCTTGGCGTCCTTCCTGACGATATGCTTGCCCTCGGCATCCCGCTGACCCGCGGTGGACCAGTCCCACACCATCTTGGTAGGAATTCCGCCGCGTGCATAAGTCGGGATGTGGCAGGTCTGGCAGGCGATCTTGGTGGCGTGCTGATTCAGGCGCGCTTCCTTCTTGTGCGGTTCGTTGCCGTGACAGGCGACGCAGGTCGCCGGATTGCCCTTGTCGGCCTTGCCGCGGATACGGGCGCCTTGCTTGTCCTGCGCGGTCGGCGTGTAGCGGCTGCCGGCGACATCGTGGCTGGAACTGCTGTGGCAGGTGCCGCAGGTAAAGTCGAGGCCCTCGGCATCCATGTGGACATCCACGTCCCTGGTCGGTGCCGCCAGCGACGTGTCCATGTCGCCGTGCTTGACACCGTCGCCGCCGCCGCCGTTGAAGTGGCAGGCGCCGCAGGTATCGCGGCTGGTTTTGCCGATCTTCTGCGCGATCTTGGAGAGATCGATGCCCTTGATAATCTTGCCGGAACCGGGCGGGAACTCGATGTCCTTGACCACCGGGTTGCCGGCGAAGCCGGGCGGCTTCTTGTAGTTGCCGGTGGTGTCGTGGCAGACCAGACAATCCACATTGTCTTCGGACTTGAAGTCGAAACTGGCATCCTTCCAGCCGTAGCCGACATGGCAACTGGTACAGGAGGCGTAGTTCGAGGCAATGGAAATGCAGAAGTTGTTGACGACGGTTTTCTTGCCCAGCGTCTGACCGGTTTGGGGGTTCAGGTATTCCCATTTCCAGTGCTTGGTGCGGTGAATCTGGCCGGCCGCCTCGGTGTGGCAGGCCAGGCAGGCCTTGGTCACCTCCGGCCCGGACTTGAATTCCTTTTGCAGTTCCTTGAACTTGGTGTGGTCGGCGGTGGTGGTGAGTTTTAGCGGCTTTGCTTCATCCGCCAGCACCGGGCCAGTAGCCAGCCAGCCGGCGCAACACATCACGAGCGCAGCTCGGGTGAACGCGTGCTTCATGATTCTTCCCCATGCAAGACATAATCTCAGCTAACCTGTAGATAAGTATCTGCTGATATATTGATGGGGTTTTGACTTAGGTCAACAAAGTTGCGAAATATCCCGCACTGCACCAGTGTCCTCCGATCGACATTGTGATTTCGGCGTGTTTGCGGAGGAGCTTATGAAGCGCCGAGTCAATAAGTGGACGACCGGGACCATTTATGAGTTGTTCGGCGCGATGCCGGTCAACGATCGAATCTCGAACTTCAGCGTCTCCAGGTCGCCGAATATCCATGTGGCGGCCGGTGCGCCTAGACCGGCGACGGTACCGGGATTGACCAGCCAGGTTTTGCCGCCCGTGATGTTGGCCTGCTGGCGGATTTCGGGTTCGTGGCTGTGGCCGCAGCAGACCAGGTCGTAGTCGCCGGTGCAGGCCATGGCGTGGCCGATGTGGGGGTAGTGGGTGAGGAAGATGCGCCGGTTGCCGAACTTGAGCGTGGCGTCCTGGCCGTAGTAGTGCAACTGCTCGTCCGAGTTATGGGCGATGCGGGCGATGGAAACCGGATCGCCGAGATTGTTGCCGTGCACGGCGTGTATCGGCAGACCCAGCTTGAGCGAGGCGCGCAGGGTGTTGCCGCCGATGATGTCGCCGCAGTGGATCACCACTTCGGCGCCTTCCGCCGCTGCGGCACTGACTGCCGCAGCCATCATTGGACCGCGATCGTGGCTGTCGGAGAGAATGCAGACTTTCATTGCGATTTGCCGGTCGTCAAGCCAAAGATTTCGTCGAGGCGAAGTTCGCGGATCAATTCGTCTGCGGCGGCCTGACCGTGCTCCCGCGTCACCTCGGCGAGGATCAGGCGTGCGGAATTGCGGTTGTAGCCACCGCCGAAATCCGCCTGGGTGACAAGCAGCTGTCGCGCCTTCTCCAGGGTCATATCACCAGCGGGCCGTGGTAGTCGTCGTCCTGCTCAGGGGTCTTGTTGCCGAGGGCTTCCGGCAGCGCGGAGAAGCGCGTGCTGTGGTGGTCGGCCTGGAGCTGGAGCAGGTTGGTCACGCAATCGCCGAGATTGTCATAGACATCCCTCCCGGTGCCGAATTGCTCACTGGCCGAATAGAAGAACTGGCAGCGGTAGCGCTGGTCCGCCAGCTTGCTGACGATGAATTCGGCGCCAAGTTCGTTCCAGTAAAGCGAGGGACAGGTGGTCAGCGTCTCGCTGGCGGGGTCGAGTTGCAGTTCGACGTCGGCCGATTGCAGCGGAACCAGACGGCTGTAACGCTCGAGCAGAATCTGGCTGACCAGTTGCCATTCGGTATCGGTGAAGTCGGGGATGTTCATCGCTATGGTCTTTCGGGCAGGGGTCTGCACGCATCGATCAGGGCCGCGTACTCTACAGCGGCCGGCGGATTTCGGGCAATCACTGTTGCTTATCCAAAAATAGAAATTATCCCCTTGTGCCGGAACATTGCTTAAAGTCAGAATATTGCGACTTTCTAATATGTCGTCCCTGACTCCTCGCGACTTTTCCCCCATGCAATGCGCTACCGTACCCTCTCCCTCGATTCAGGAGGTCAAGAACACGACCTGCTACATGTGCG
>JAPLQZ010000077.1 GCA_026399415.1 Rhodocyclales bacterium
CGAGCTGACGCACATCATCTGGATCGATGCCGACCAGGTCGTGCGGTGGACGGTGCCTTTCGAAACCACCGCCTGGAACGCCGGCGAACGCCTGTCCCTGCCGGAACAGACCTTGACCTTTCAGCGGGCAAGCCGCACCGAGCAACCCGCCTACAGCGTGCCGCTGGTGTCGTCGGAAGGTGACGCGACGATCGAGGTTCACGTCCCGGTGCAGCACGATCGAGCCTCCCGTGGCGCGGTCATCGGTATTTACACCGCCAACAATGTGCTGCGCCACCTGGCGCCGGCCTGGTTCTCGGAGAAGTACCGGCTGGTGCTGGAGACCGACGAGCGGGTGATCGGCGCCAACTCGGCCGTGGAACTGAAGACGGACATCAGCGACATGGTCAGTCTGAATCCGCCGGGGCAGGGCGTGCGCCTGCGCGTTTCTGCGTATGCCACGAAGTCGAACGTGCCGCAGAACATGATTGTGTTCCTGATCGGCGGCCTGGTATTGCTGATGGCCTGGAGCCTGTGGGCCCTGGGTGCCCACATGCGCAGCCGGCTCAAGGCCGAGCGCGAGCGCGACCGGCTGTTCAATCTCTCGCTGGACCTGTTGTGCGTGGTGCGTCTCGATGGCCGCATTGTGCGTGCCAATCCCGCGTTCGAGCGGGTGCTCGGCCTTGCGCCGGAAAAGCTGTACGACGGCGCCCTGATCGATCTGGTGCATCCGGACGACATGCCGGCAACGCAGGAGGAGGTCAAGAAGCTCGCCCGCGGCGAGCCATCGACTGCGTTCGAAAGCCGCTGTCGCTGTGCCGACGGCAGCTACCGCTGGTTGGTGTGGAGCGTGAATCCGGTACCGGAGGAAGAGCTCCTCTATTGCGTCGCCCACGACATTACCGACCGCAAGCGCGGGGAGGACGCCATCCGGGCCGAGTACGCCTTCCGCAAGGCCATGGAGGAATCCGTGATGACCGGGCTGCGCGCCATCGACATGGAAGGCCGCATCATCTACGTCAACCCGGCGTTCTGTCGCATGGTGGGCTTGAGCGCCGACAAGCTCATCGGCTGCATGCCGCCCTTTCCCTACTGGTCGCCGGACGACGACGCGGCCCAGCGCTACAACCTCGAACTGACGCTGGCCGGCAAGGCTCCGGACAGCGGTTTCCCGATGCGCATCAGGCACGCCGGCGGCGACTTCACCGACGTCCGCTTTTATATTTCGCCGCTGATCGACGCCGACGGGATTCAGACCGGCTGGATGGCGTCGATGATAGACATTACCGAGCCCACTCGTACCCGCGCCGAACTGGTGGCGTCCCACGAGCGTTTCGTCGCCGTACTCGACGGGCTCGATGCCGCCGTCTATGTTGCCGACGCCCGCAGCGACGCAATCCTCTACGCGAACATGGCCTTCTGCGCCATTTTCGGCGCTGATGCCGTCGGTCGCAACAGCCTGGAACTGACGGCCTGCTGCCGCCCCGATCCGGCAATTCTGCTGCGCGACCCGCGACAATTGGCGCTTGCCGACCTGCCCTGTGAATTGTTTGACGGCGAGATTCAGAACTCCGTCTCGGCGCGCTGGTATCACCTGCGCGATCGCGCCATCAAGTGGGTGGATGCACGGGTGGCACGCATGGTCATCGCCACCGACATCACCGAGAGCCGCCAGATCGAGGACGAGAACCTGCGCCAGCAGGTGCGGCTGGAGCAGACCTCGCGCCTGATATCGATGGGTGAAATGGCTTCGACCCTGGCCCACGAACTGAACCAGCCGCTTGCCGCCATCAGCAACTACGCCATGGGCTGCGTCAGCCGGCTGGAAAGCGGAACCTACAACGGCGAAGATCTTCTGCAAGCCATGCAGAAGGCCAGCTTCCAGGCCGAACGCGCCGGCACGATCGTGCGTCGCATGCGCGACTTCGTGCGCAAGAGCGAGCCGCACCTCGTGTCGGTGCCGCTGGCGGATATCGTGGACGAAGCCATCGGCTTTGCCGAGATCGAGGCGCGCAAGGCCGGCATCGACATCCGCGTCGAGATTTCGCCGACGCTGCCGCCGGTCTATGCCGACAGGATCATGATCGAACAGGTTCTGCTCAACCTGGTCAAGAACGGCATCGAGGCCATGGCGCAGACACCGCGCCAGCGCCGTCAACTCGACATCACCGCCCGGCAGAATGACGGCGCGCAGGCCGAGGTCGAGGTGCGCGACAACGGACACGGGATCGGCGACGGCGACACCGAAAAGCTCTTCATGCCTTTTTTCACCACCAAGACCCAGGGCATGGGCATGGGGCTGAATATCTGCCGTACCATCATCGAGTTCCACAACGGCCGTTTGTGGGTCGATGCGAATCCGGAGGGCGGTACCATTTTTCGTTTTACGCTGCCGCTTGGAGAATAGAGGCACAGAGAATGACGGGCGAATCCGAAACCAACGAACAGACCGTGTTCATCGTCGATGACGATGAGGCGATGCGGGATTCCCTGGCCTGGCTGCTGGAATCCAATGGTTTGCGTGTCAGGAGTTTCGCGTCCGGCGAGGCATTTCTCGACGCCTGGCGCGCGGACATGGCCGGTTGCCTGGTGCTTGATGTCAGGATGCCGGGCATCAGCGGGCTGGAACTGCATGAGCGGCTTCAGGCCTTGCAGTCGTCATTGCCGATTATTTTCGTCACCGGGCATGGCGATGTACCGATGGCGGTATCGGCGCTGAAGAAGGGCGCCGCCGATTTCATCGAGAAGCCTTTCAACGACAAGGAAATCCTGCGCCTGATCGAGCAGTGCCTGGCGGTCGACCGCGAGCAGCAGAGTCGGCGCCGACGGCACGCCGAAATCGCCAGGCGCCTCGCCGCCCTGACCCCTCGTGAGCGGGAAGTGATGGACTTGATGGCGGCAGGCCGACTGAACAAGCAGATTGCCGATGACCTCGGCATCAGCATCAAGACGGTCGAGGTGCATCGCGCCCGCGTCATGGACAAAATGGAAGTCCGTTCGCTCGCCGAACTTGTTCAATGCGTGATGGAAGTTTCCGGGTCTCCTTCCGCA
>JAPLQZ010000248.1 GCA_026399415.1 Rhodocyclales bacterium
GAAGTCGGGGCATGCACGGCGGAGGAGACATTGCCGTCGGCGCCGCCAATGCGCTGGCCCTTGAGCACGTGCTCGCCGGCCGTCACCAGAGGACGGGGCGTGCCGCCGATGCTTTGATGCAGCGGGATCACGAGCAGAGTCGGCGTTGGCGCCACGGCGATCGGCAGTGCGGTCGAGGCTTCCTTGTTGTAGGCGGGCTTGACTCCGCCGTGAAATTTGAACAGGCGCTGCAGTGCGGTCATGCCGCCTCCCTCTGCGCCGTATTGATCTTGACCACCGGATATTTCCACTTCCAGGTTTCCACGCTCTCGCCTATCGCTTGCATGGAAATGCAATTTACCGGGCAGGGAGGAAGGCACAACTCGCAGCCGGTGCATTGCCGGGCGATGACCGTGTGCATCTGTTTTGCGGCGCCGACGATGGCATCGACCGGGCAGGCCTGGATGCACAGTGTGCAACCGATGCAAACCTGCTCGTCGATGACGGCGATGGATTTCGGTTTTTCGATGCCGTGTTCGGCGGAAAGCGACTTGAACTCACGGCCGAGCAGATCGGCGAGTTTGCGTATGCCCTCGTCACCGCCCGGCGGGCATTGATTGATCTCCGCCTCGCCTTTGGCGATGGCTTGGGCGTAGGGTTTGCAGCCCGGGAAACTGCACTGGCCACACTGTGTCTGCGGCAATATGGCGTCGATCTTCTCCACCAGCGGATCGCCTTCGACGCGAAACCGCACCGCCGCGTAACCGAGCGCGGCACCCAGCAGAACGGCGCCCAACGCCATAACCAGAAGCGCGGCGAGCATGGCTATCTTGCTTCCGCCGGGCCGCCCCAAGGAAGCATGCGCCCCCCGGTGGGGGGCAGCGAGCCGGTTCTGCGAGCGTGGGGGGCCATCACTTGTATTTGTCCAGGCCGGCGAAGCCCATGAAGGCAAGGCTCATCAGGCCCGCCGTAACCATGGCGATAGCCGTGCCGCGAAAGTGAATTGGAATATCGGCCGCTTCGAGGCGCTCGCGGATGCCGGCAAACAGAATCAGTGCCAGCGAAAAACCGATAGCGCTGCCCGATCCGAACAGCAGCGACTCAAGGAAGTTGTGACGCAGGCTGACATTCAGAAGCGGGATGCCAAGTACGGCGCAATTGGTCGTGATCAGCGGCAGATAGATGCCCAGTACCTGATGCAGCAGAGGGCTGGTCTTCTGGATCACCAGTTCCGTAAGCTGAACGATCGCGGCAATCGTCACGATGAAGGACAGGGTGCGCAGGTATTCGAGCTGGTTCGGAATCAGGAGCCATTGATCGATGACATAGCTGGCGCCGCAGCCGATGGTCAGCACGAAAGTGGTCGCCGCGCCCATGCCGGCCGCCGTTTCGAGCTTCTTGGAGACGCCCATGAAGGGGCACAAACCGAGAATGCGGACGAGGACGACGTTATTGACAAGGACGGCGCCGAGAATAACGAAGAGATAGCTGGTCATGATGCGCTAAAAACCGCGGATGGTCCGCAATAATTGGTGGAGATCAAATTATCTCGCCTTTAAGGGTATTTGTGCAAGGGGCAGGTAGTCGTTGCTTCCCCGCCCTGCGTGCCGGGGGTTCCGTTTTGGCGGCGCGCGAAGCGCAATTTCCGGCATGCAAAGCACGGCCGGGTGTCACATGTTGGTAGCTTCAACGCATTCGGCGACAAGCTGGGGACCGCTGTAAATGAGCCCGCTATAAATTTGCACGAGCGTGGCGCCGGCCTCCAGTTTCGCCCGTGCGCGCTTGCCGCTGGTAATGCCTCCGGCGGCGATGATGGGCAATTCGCCGGCCAAAGCCTGGGCAAGGCTGCGGATAACGGCGGTTGATTTTTCGAACAGGGGGCTGCCGGAAAGCCCGCCGGCCTCGGCCGCGAGCGGCGATTTTTCGACACCTTCGCGACCGAGTGTCGTATTGGTTGCGATCACGGCATCAATCCTGTGCCGCCTGAGGGCGTCAGCGATGTTGTTTATCTGACCGGTGTCAAGATCGGGCGCGATCTTCAGTACTATCGGGACATAGTTGCCATACTGATCCGCCAGTGCGGTTTGACGGGATTTCAGGGCGCCGAGCAGGGCGTCAAGTTCGGAAACTCCTTGTAACTGACGCAGGTTCTTGGTGTTGGGCGAGGAGATATTGATCGCAATGTAGCTAGCCACCGGATAGGTCTTGTCCAGGCAAAGCAGGTAATCGTCGACGGCTTGCTCGATAGGCGTATCGAAGTTCTTTCCGATGTTGACGCCAAGGATGCCGCGATAGCGTACATGCGCCAGTCGTTCGCACAGCGCTTCGACCCCATCATTGTTGAAGCCCATGCGGTTGATGATGGCCTGGTGTTCCGCGAGCCGGAACAGACGAGGCTTGGGATTGCCCGGTTGCGGGCGTGGTGTGACCGTCCCCACCTCGAGAAAGCCGAAGCCGAGAGTTGGGAAATATGAGCCCCATGACTTCGACCGGCTTGCTGCCCGTAGGTGACGGGCGAGGGTATCCCAGTGAATCGCCTATAGCGAGGAGGCTGAGCGTCAATTCGTGGGCGCGCTCGGCGTCAAGGGCAAAGAGAAATCGCCGAATCAGGGCATACGGGATCATGGCGCAGGATTCTACGATGTCAGCGACAAGAAGATTTCTGCGCAAAAGGAAAGAAATAGGAAAGAAGGGGTTTACACATCGAAAATCTCTCCCTATAATCGCCCCTCTCTGCTGATTGCGGAGCCGCAAAACAAGGCGGAAGTTCTTTAAAAACCAAACAACCGATAGGTGTAGGTGCTTGCTGTGCTGGAGGTGGCTGCGGGTAGTCGTGCCGAAATCGAAGGTACGAATACTGATCCGGGTTCAAAGGCCTGGATTGAGTTCCGAGTTGAGTGCGAAAGTGCGAAACGAAGAATCTGCTGCTGCTGGATGCTAAGAGTATAGAAGCAAGCATTTACACGAAGTAAGAAGGTCGAATGAAAGTTTGACCTCTGATATTCGTTTGAGTGAGCAACAAAATAGACAGATTGAACTGAAGAGTTTGATCCTGGCTCAGATTGAACGCTGGCGGAATGCTTTACACATGCAAGTCGAGCGGCAGCGCGGGGGCAACCCTGGCGGCGAGCGGCGAACGGGTGAGTAATGTATCGGAACGTACCCAGTCGTGGGGGATAACACATCGAAAGGTGTGCTAATACCGCATACGACCTGAGGGTGAAAGCGGGGGACCGTAAGGCCTCGCGCGATTGGAGCGGCCGATATCGGATTAGCTTGTTGGTGAGGTAAAGGCTCACCAAGGCGACGATCCGTAGCTGGTCTGAGAGGACGACCAGCCACACTGGAACTGAGACACGGTCCAGACTCCTACGGGAGGCAGCAGTGGGGAATTTTGGACAATGGGGGCAACCCTGATC
>JAPLQZ010000137.1 GCA_026399415.1 Rhodocyclales bacterium
GATCTTTGGGTCGGCGCCGTCTTCCTGGCGCTGCCGCAACTGCCACTCACCTTCGGCAACGCCCTGCTCTCGATCACCGAAGAGAACAACCGGTTGTTTCCGGATCGCCCGGTCACCGAGCGGCGCGTGGCTTTCTCGACGGGGCTGCTGAATCTTTGGTCGAGCGCTCTGGGCGGCATCCCGATGTGCCACGGCGCTGGCGGCATGGCCGGGCATGTCCAGTTCGGCGCCCGCACCGGCGGGGCCTCGATCATGCTCGGTGCCATGCTGCTGGCCGTGGGCCTGTTCCTCGGGGATTCCGTGGCGGTGCTGTTCCGGCTGTTTCCGCCGGCCGTGCTGGGCGTCATCCTGTTCCTCGCCGGGGTGCAGCTCGCGCTCGGCAGCAAGGACGCCGGCCCCGACAAGGTGGATCGCTTCGTCGTGCTCACCACCGCCGCCTTCGCCGTCTGGAACGTGGGCATCGCTGTCGTGTTCGGTTTCCTGGCCTTCAACGCTTCCAAGCGCGGATGGCTAAGGATTTGAACGAGGCGATCGAATGAACGGAACACCGCCGCAGGAGAATCCGTGGCGGCTTCCTCACATTTGCGGCAGTCGCAGAATCATCCCCGGCGCGAGCGTCAGGTTGTCGATATGCCCGGCCGACTTGCCGTCGCGGGACAACAAGTGGATGTGGATGGCGTTCTTCAAGCCACTCTCCTTCGGAACGGCCGGCGCGTAGGCACTGATGAAGATCCCCGGATGCTTCTCCGAATAGAAGCCGATGATGTCCATCGGCTGGTTCTTCACCACATAGTTCGCCTTGGACTTGGCGAAGAGTTCCGGGGTGATCGGCTTGCCCCCGGTGCGGTCGACATTGATATGCCATTTGACCTCGGCCGGTGTGCCGGCCAGCTGGAACGGGAAGGGCTTGCTCACGTCGATGCCGGCCGCCGCCGCGCGCGCCTTGACGAAATTTTGCAGGTCGAGATAACCCTTGACCTCGGCCGGGATCGGCTCGTCGCGCCACTTTGACTGGCTGGTCCACACGCCGAACACGGTGCCGTGATCAATCAAGTGGTCGATGGTGTAGCCATCCCCGCGCACCTTGGCGACATAAGGCTTGCCCTTGAACACGGTGATCTCGCCATCCAGTCCCTCGACAGCGCCGACACCGAAGAAATCAGCTTCGCTCGCCATGACTGAAACCGGCACCACAGCCGTTGCCTTGCCGGTATCGAAAATGGTTTTCTGCGAGCCTGCATACTCGACCAGCCCGTCCCGTGTGACATGGAATGCCGCAGTGGCGCAAGCTCCCAATAGAACGCTCAGTGCAACAACAGTCGTCTTTTTCATGAACACCCTCCCTCGAATTGATTGGCTGTGTAAAGGGTCGGTCTTCGATCGAGCCAACCTCTTTTTCCGGGCACGATCCTATAGCGACTGCCCGGGGATGCGGTATGATTTCAGTCATATGACCCATCAAGACATCGCCCCCGCCGATTGGGCAGACCTGACGGCCCGCCACCCCGATCTTTGCCATTTGCCGTCGCAGGCCGTGGGCAAGGCGAAGCTCTTGACGCTTGCCCCCGAGGCTCTGCTGTTCCGACGTGGCGAGCGGCCACGCGTCATCCCCTATCTCATCGAAGGGGAAATCCACATGGTGCGGCATTTGCGCAATGGCGGCATGGCGGTCATCGTGCGGGTAAAGCGCGGCTTTTTCGCCGAGGCCAGCCTGGATTCCCCGGCCTATCACTGCGATGTCATAGCGAAGACGGCGTGCACCGTCCTGACACTTCCTCTGCCGAGTTTTCAGGCGGCGCTGGACGAAAGCAAGGCTTTCCGGCGGGCGACGTTCGCCCGGCAAGCCAGGGAGATCCGGCGCCTGTGCAGCCAGTGCGAGAGGCTGTCGCTACCCACCGCCGAAGGGCGGCTGATCCATTACGTCAATATCGAAGGACAGGATGGTGCGATTGAACTGACGCAGACCGTCAAGGTGCTGGCGGCAGAACTGGGACTCACCCACGAAGCCCTGTATCGGACCCTGGCGAAGCTGGAAAAGACCGAAGTTTTGAAGCGGGCCGGCAAGCGCATCGAGTTGCTTTGATTCGCCCTAGCGAAATCCTCGCAGGAGAGCCGTCGACCGTCCCGAAACCACCAGCCCGGTCCCGACTGTGCTTGCCAGAAAGATCAGCAGCAGGCTGAAGTTCGAGAGGAAGCTGGAGGCCGCTTCGAGGTCGCTGCCGGCTGCATAGCCGAGGCCCATATAGGCGGCTGTCCAGAGCAAGCGCCCGGCGGCGACGAACAAGACGAAGCGGCTCAGGCGATAGTGGCTGGCGCCGGCGAACAGGTTTACCACGGAGCCAAGGGGCGATACCAGGGTGCGGGTCAGAAGCACGCTGAATCCACCCCAGCGGTTGAAGAGCGATTCGACCTGCATGTGCCGTTCCGCCGTGTAGCCAAGCCAGCGCGCGCGCCGTTCGAGGAAGGCAGGGCTGAGCAGACGCCCAAGGACATAGCCGATGACATCGCCGAGTACCGAGGCCATGAGGGCGACGATCGCGGCCCAGACCCATGACATTCTCCCGGCCGCCGCCAGGGAACCCGCGACGATCGTCGCCAGGCCTGCAGGTAAAGGCAGGCCAACAGCTCCCAATAGAAGCGTGAGGCCGAGAACGGGGTAGCCGTAGACCAGCAATGCCGCGAGGATATCCTGACCCAGGGAGCCCAGCCATGCCGTGTTCGCGGGGGCCGTGTCGCCGACAGGGCCGGGAGCAGCCCCGGCAAGCACTCCCTGCACCTTTTGGGCATAGCTGATCGGAGAACTCCCCTGACCGAGCGCCAGGGATCGCAGGCTGGTATCGGGGGCCGCGTTCGGCGGCAGCCCGAGTTGCTCGATCAGAATGGCACGCGGCAGGTGATAGGTTCCCGCGATGTACTCCAACGTCATCCATGGGCGAATCGTGCTGACGCTGGGTACGCCGAGATCGTATGCCGAGCGCAAAAGCTGGAACGAGTTGTAGGTGCGAACCCCGAACACGGCACTGGTAATTCCGCAGACCACGAAAAGTACCGACAGGATGCGACGAGTCCAGAGAGAAGGGAATTCAAGCATGAATGGCATTTGACACCCGGGATGTAAGCCAGCCTATTCCTTTGTCCGCTGTTTTGCATCCCTGCATTGCGGACCCATGGACCGTTACAGTGCGTTACATTGCCGACACCCAAGCTCGATCGGACGCGTTATAAGACC
>JAPLQZ010000061.1 GCA_026399415.1 Rhodocyclales bacterium
CGCGGCAGCTTGCCGCGCCGCAGCATCGGCGGCAGGGCGAAGGACGTCACTTCACCGAGCGGGGTCTGGTAGTAGCGCGCGCAAAATTCGCAGAGCGCCAACCACTCGGCAGGCAGTGCCGGCATGTCGCGCAGTATTTCGCCAACCGCCTTCAGCTTGGCGTCCGGCTGATCGCTCGCCGCAGCCAGCGCGACGATCACTCCAATGCGCGAACCCGTGCCGAAAGGCACGTTCACGCGCCGGCCGATATCACTGTCGTCAGAGTCCGGCGCGAGATAGTCGAAAAGTCTCGGTACCGGCAGATCGAGGGCGACACGAACGATGTTCATGCCGAGTCAGGCGCTTGCCGACCAATGCTCGATAAATTCTCGGCATAAGCCTTCAAGCTATTGCTGCAAAAGAGAAAATGGCTTACCCACAAAATCTGTGGATAACTTTGTGAGTAAGGCTCGCAGGAAATGCCTAAGTGACCGTCCGGCAAGGTGATCCGCCTCTCTGTGCAATATTTGAACAAAATAAAACTGTTCAAAAACATAACGTTACATACGCGCTGCGGTAAAGCCCCCTTCCCCTGCGAGACTCACGGTGCTTTACCGATTTCTGTGAATAAGTCAACAGCGGGAGGCCAAATCCTGCCGTCGCGGCAAGCCTTGCTGGATGGCCTTTTCCGTGGGGGAAAGCGGCGCGAACCGCGCCCCCGTTGGTTTCCAAAAATCAGCTCGGCGCGGAGCCGCGCCGGCTGTGGCTGTGTACCGTGTCAACCAGAATCTTGACGTTCTCGGGCGGGGTAAATTGGGAAATGCCGTGGCCGAGATTGAAGACATGCCCGCCAAAATTTTTGCCGCCGGCGTCATCGCTGCCAAAGCTGTCCAGCACGCGCCGCGCTTCAGCCGCCACCTTGTCGGGAGATGCGAACAAGGCCATCGGATCAAGATTGCCTTGCAATGCAACACGAGCGCCGACACGCTGGCGCGCTTCGCCCAGATCGGTGGTCCAGTCGAGTCCGACCGCATCGCAGCCGATGTCGGCAATGGCCTCCAGCCACTGGCCGCCGCCCTTGGTGAAGACGATGCTGGGAACGCGCTGGCCGTCGTGGCTGCGCTTCAGGCCGGCAAGAATGCGCTGCATGTAGGCCAGCGAAAATTCGCGATAGGCCGCGTGCGACAACGCGCCGCCCCAGGAATCAAAAATCATCACTGCCTGCGCGCCGGACTCGATCTGGGCATTGAGATAATCCGTCACCGCCGTGGCGGTGACCGTCAGGATGTGATGCATCAAATCGGGCCGATCGTAGAGCATGGTCTTGACCGTGCGGTAATCGGTCGCCGAGCCGGAGCCGCCCTCCACCATGTAGCAGGCCAGGGTCCACGGGCTGCCGGAAAAGCCGATCAGCGGCACCGAGCCGCCCAGTGCGCGGCGGATCTCGGCCACCGCATCCATCACATAGCGCAGATGCACGTTGGGATCCGGCGCGGTGAGACCGCGAATCACCCACTCTTCGCGCAGCGGGCGCTCGAACTTCGGCCCTTCGCCATCGGCGAAATACAGGCCGAGGCCCATCGCGTCGGGCACGGTGAGAATGTCGGAGAACAGGATCGCCGCATCGAGTTCGAAGCGCGATAGCGGTTGCAGCGTGACTTCGCATGCCAGCTGCGGGTTCTTGCACAGATTCAGGAAACTGCCGGCGCGACGGCGCGTTTCGCAGTATTCAGGCAGATAGCGTCCGGCCTGGCGCATCAGCCAGACGGGGGTGTAGTCGACGGGTTCGCGCAGCAGCGCACGCAAAAAAGTATCGTTCTTGGGGCGGGACGAAGGCGACATGGGGTGCGATCCAGCGAGGCAAAGGCTGGATTATCGCATCAGCGTCGCCAGAAGGCCGGCGTGAACAAGACAAAGACCGACAACACCTCCAGCCGCCCGAGCAGCATGGCGAAGGTGCACACCCAGGTCTGGAAGTCTGTCAGCACTCCATAGTTCTGGGCCGGACCGACGACGTTGAGGCCGGGGCCGGCATTGTTGATGCAGGCGACAATGGCCGAAATCGACGAGGTAAAGTCCAGCCCGCTGGCGACCAGGAAAAAGGTCAATTCGCCTACCGCCAGAATGTAAAGAAAGATGAAGCCGAGCACGGCTCCGGCAATCTGCGGCGGAATGGCGGTGCCGCCGACCCGCAACGGCGCTACCAGTTGCGGATGGACCAGGCGCTTGAGTTCGATCAGGCCCTGCTGGGCGAGGATCAGCGTACGAATCATCTTGATGCCGCCGCCGGTGGAGCCGGAACTGACCGAGACGCAGGAAAGGAACAGCATC
>JAPLQZ010000086.1 GCA_026399415.1 Rhodocyclales bacterium
TGGGGCCAGTGCACCGTCAGCTACACCACGCATGCGATCGGCGGCCTTTCCGAGAATGACTTCATCTGCGCGGCCAAGATCGATGCCCTGCTCACGCTGTAGTTTTCGTTGAATAGCACATTGCTCAAACGCGGCACCATCATCGCCGCCTTCGGCCGGCACTACGAGATAGAACTGGCCAATGGCACGCTGGCAACCGGCTATCCGCGCGGCAAGAAAAGTCCCTTTGCCGTCGGCGACGAAGTCGACCTCACGCCCGACGGACAAATCACCGGCCACGCGCTGCGGCGCAGCCTGCTCTACCGCAGCGACGCCTACCGCCAGAAGCTGATCGCCGCCAACGCCACGCAGTTGCTGCTGGTGGTCGCCACCGATCCCTCGTTCTCCGACATGCTGCTGAGTCGCGCGCTGGTCGCCGCCGAGCATGAAGGCCTTACCACCACCATCGTCCTCAACAAATGCGACCTCGCCGCCGCACTCCCTGCCGCGAGAAAGTTGCTGGCGCCGTTCATCGCGCTGGGCTGTCGCGTCGTCGAACTCTCGGCGAAATTCGATCCGTCTCCGCTGCTGCCGCTGCTGGCCGGCGAAAGCTCGGTCATGGTCGGCCAATCCGGCATGGGCAAGTCCACCCTGACCAATGCCCTGGTGCCCGGCGCCGCCGCGCCGACGCGAGAGCTCTCGACCGCGCTCGACAGCGGCAAGCACACCACCACCTACGCCCGCCTCTACAAACTTCCCAATGACACGTGCCCGGGCGGCACCCTGATCGACAGCCCCGGCCTGCAGGAATTCGGCCTCAAGCACCTGACGCCGCAGGAGATCGAATTCGGCTTTGCCGAGTTCCGCCCCTTCCTCGGCCAGTGCCGCTTCCGCGACTGCCAGCACCACGCCGAACCCGGTTGCGCGATCAAGGAGGCGATGGCGGCTGGTACCATCCACCCACGCCGCCTCGAACACTTCCGCCAATTCATCTCGGAAAGCCACCATGGATCGCACTGAGCGCTTCTACAAGATCGACCAGATGATCCACGACCGGCGCCTGGTGACTCTCGCCGAGCTGTTGGCGACGCTGGAAGTTTCCCGCGCCACGCTCAAGCGCGACCTCGAATACATGCGCAACCGGCTCAACGCGCCCATCGTCTGGGATCGCCATGCCGGAACTGGCGGCGGCTACCGCTTCGACACCCCGCATCCCGACGGCGGCGCCCAGTACGAACTGCCCGGCCTGTGGTTCAACTCCGGCGAAGTGCATGCGCTCCTGACCATGCAGCACCTGCTGACCGACCTCGATCCCGGCGGCATACTCACACCGCACATCCAGCCGCTGATCGCCCGCCTCAACAGCCTGCTCGGCAGCGCCGAGAACACCGCCGACGAAATCCGCCGGCGTGTCCTGATCGTCGGCCTCGGCAAACGCGACCTCAAGCTCGCGCATTTCGAGAAGGTCGGCGCCGCGCTGCTGCGCCGCAAGCGCCTGGCCATCACCTATTTCGCCCGCGGCAGCGGCCAGATCACGGAGCGCGAAGTCTCGCCGCAACGCCTGGTGTATTACCGCGAGAACTGGTACCTCGACGCCTGGTGTCACTTGCGCAACGACATCCGCAACTTCGCCCTCGATTCGATCCGCGAGGCCAATGTCATCGAACGAAAGGCGCGCGAAGTCTCGCGCCGCAGCATGAACGAAGTCCTCGGTCCCGGCTACGGTATTTTCTCCGGGCGTAGCTTGCAGCACGCGAAGCTGCGCTTCACCCCCGAGCGCGCGCGCTGGGTGGCGCAGGAAACCTGGCACCCGAAGCAGAAGGGCGGCTTCAGCGCCGACGGTAGCTGGCTGCTTGAATTTCCGTACGCCGACCATCGCGAGCTGATCATGGACATCCTCAAGTTCGGCGCCGACGTCGAAGTGCTGGCCCCGCCCGACCTGCGCCAGCGCGTCGCCGACGAGGCCGCGCGCATGACGCAGCTGTATGCTGCCGCGCCGAAAGCGGCGAGGAAGAGCAAGGCCTGATGCCCGCCAGCCTCGACGGCCAGATCGTCGTCGCGCTTTCCTCGCGCGGGCGGTTGCCCTACCACTACCTCAAGCCGCTGGGCGCCAACCTGTTCCTTTCCGCCAATGAGGCCGACGTGCGCGCCGCGCTGGAAGGCGGTTTCCCGGCGGCGCGCGCGTATTCGGTATCGCTGACCGAGGCCGAGCAACACCCACAGGAAGTGCGCATCGCCTTCGACGGCGACGCCGTGCTGTTTTAGTTCCGGCCGCTACGCTTGACGCCATGAAGCCGGCGCTAGCCTCCACCGAAGCTGCGCCTTCCGACGAGGCCGAGTGCGTGTGCCGGAAACAGGGCCTCGTCGCCTTCCAGGACCACGAGGAACGCGGCGCCCTGTCTGACGGCTCAAACGCCGAGGATCTTCATCGCCTTGGCGAGCGTATCCACCGCCTCCTGATGCTTGCCAGCCTTGTGGAAGGCTTCGCCATCGGTACGCAGCTTTTTCACTTCGGCCATCTGCTCGGCGGAAAGCGTGGGCTTCTTGTCGAGCGCGGCATCGATTTTCTTCATGTCGGCCGGGCAGTGAAAAGCCAGCGCAGCGCCCGAAAATATCATCATGGCGAGCAGGGTCATAAACCTTTTCATCATAGTCTCCTTGACTGGGTTTGGCTAACGAACTCCAACCGCTGTGGACGCGGCAGGATCAGTCAGCATAGATCGCGTTTCGGAAATGTCAAACCCATATTCAGTTCATGGTCATGAAAGGATTCCCGATGTTTCACTGTACACTCGCCGGCATCGGTTTCCAATCCGCATGCCCCTGATGTCCATGCTTGCCCACAAGAGTCGGTGCCGGCGATACGGCGACCACCGCGCCCAAGGAAGGCCCTGATGCCCGCCAGTCTCGAAGGCCAGCTCGTCGTCGCGCTCTCCTCGCGCGCGCTGTTCGATTTCGAGGAGGAAAACCGCGTCTTCGAGGACCAGGACGATTCCGCCTACATGGCCGTGCAGCTCGAACGCATGGACCAGCCGGCGCGGCCCGGCGTCGCCTTCCCGCTGGTGCAAAAACTCCTGGCCTTCAATACGCCAGAACGCCAGCGCGTGGCCGTGGTGATCCTCTCGCGCAACGACCCGGTCTCGGGCCTGCGCATCTTCCGCTCCGCCAGCGCTGCCGACATGCAACTGGAGCGCGGCGTATTCACGCGCGGACGGCCGCCCTTCCACTACCTCAAGCCGCTGGGCGCCAACCTGTTCCTTTCCGCCAACGAAGCCGACGTGCGCGCCGCGCTCGAAGGCGGCTTCCCGGCGGCGCGCGTGTATTCGGCCTCGCTGACCGAGGCCGAGCAACACCCGCAGGAAGTGCGCATCGCCTTCGACGGCGATGCCGTGCTGTTCTCCGACGAGGCCGAGCGCGTGTTCCAGGAACAGGGCCTCGCCGCCTTCCAGGACCACGAGGAACGCCGCGCCCTGCACCCGCTGCCGCCCGGCCCCTTCCTGCCCCTGCTGGAAGCCCTGCACCGCCTGCGCGCCGACAGCGCCGGCTGCCCAATGAAAATCCGCACCGCGCTGGTCACCGCCCGCAGCGCCCCCGCGCACGAACGCGCGATCCGCACCCTGATGGAATGGAAGGTGGAAGTCGACGAAGCCATGTTCCTCGGCGGCCTGGAGAAATCACACTTCCTGCGCGAATTTGAACCCGACTTCTTCTTCGACGACCAGACCCGACACTGCGAGCCGGCGTCAAGGCTGGTGCCGACGGGGCATGTGGTTAGCGGGGTGGCGAATCAGGGGTGATTCGCTCTTCAGTGATATTCCTGAGCGACTGTTCATCGGCCTGAACGGCCATTGAGGGCTTGCTACCTGGACGACTGCAACGCAGCGGTTCCCGTCACTGGCGATGACGAATGGTTGCGATTGGAAGGGCTGGTGTCAGGGTGGACCTGTCGTCCCTGCAGCGATTGGCGCGTTTTTTGTTCGCCACATAATCAAAGCGTCTTCAGGAAGTCGATCAGCGAGTCAGGCGCACGGAAGCGCTGGATCCTGACATCCGGTTCATGCAGTCTGGCCAAAGCACGGTCCTTCATGGTCAGGTCGGCCTCGACGTAATGGTGCGTGGTTATGGGACTCTCATGGCCAAGCCACAGTGCGATGACGCTGATGTCGACGCCTGCCTGTAACAGATGCATGGCTGTGGTGTGGCGGATGGTATAGGGCGAGACACGCTGTTGCGTCAGACGGGGATGGTGTTCTGAGGCCGTTCGTACCGCCAGCATCAGCCGCTTCGTCACATTCGAGCGCGTCATCGCATTCCCGTCGCGGCTTGGCAGCAAGGGCGACGCCGCCTCGAACTGCGAATTCAGCCGCAGCCAGGACCGCACCGTCCTCACAGTCGAGCGCCACAGCGGCACGCTGCGCTGCTTTCTGCCCTTGCCGTGCAGATGGACGCAAGCGGCGGCGGCGTCGAGCACCACATCACCGACCTTGAGGCCTATGATCTCCGACACGCGTGCCCCGGTGTTGTACATCAGCAGGAACAGAGCGTGATCCCGTAGGCTCAGCCATGTGTCATCTGGCGTCCCGATCACCGCCAGCATTTCCTCGCGTGACAGATAGCCGAACATCGGGCGCTCGAAGCGCTTCACCGGAACACCCAATGCACGTTCGATCACCTGTAGCGATGCTACGTCCCGATGCGCGGCGAACTTCAGGAACGACCGCAGGGCCGCCAGGCGTGCATTGCGACTGCGCACGGAATTGTGGCGTTGGCGTTCGAGATGATCGAGGAAGGCCATGATCAGTTCCGGCGTGATGTCGGCCAGCGCCATGGCGGCCGGCGACTTGCCCAGGCGCGCTTCGGCAAAGTTGAGGAAGAGCACGAAGCCATCGCGATAGGCAGCGATGGTCTGAGCGCTGAGCGCGCGCTGCTGAGTCAGATACTCGGCGAAATAGGCTTGCACGATCGCGGCAAACGAAGGAGGTAACTTGGCTCGCTTACTCATCGCCGTCTCCCACGAGATCGGCGAAACGCTCGAACTTGCCACCGGCCAGTGCCATCAACTCGGGTACGGCCGTCAGATACCAGTAGGTATAGAAGATCTCGGCGTGGCCCATGTAGGTCGACAGCGCCAGCATCATCTGGTCGATGTCGGTGCCATTGGCATGCCAGAGCATCATGCGCCGGACGGCAAAGGTGTGGCGCAGATCATGCAGCCGTGGTGCTGCATGGGCGCCGCGATTCACCCAGCCCAGGCTGTCGCGCAGCCCGTTGAACACGCGATGTGCCTGCCGCTCGCCGAGCGGCTGCCCCAGTCGTCGGCCACGGCTGCTGATAAGGAACGTGGTATCGGCTGTCGTCGAAACATGCCGCGCCCGCTGCCGCCGGTAGCGGGCCAACGCGGCGATAGTGCTCGGATGCACGGGTAACTGGCGCGACTTGGCGAACTTGGTCTGCCGAATCGTCAGCATCCCGTGCTTGAGATCGACATCGGCGTCCCTCAGGTGAATGGCTTCCGAGACGCGCAGGCCGGTCGAAGCCATCAGACCGAACAAGGTCTCGTAGGTTGCCGGGCGCAGGCTGCCCTGCGGTCCAAGCCGACGGGCCGCCGCCAGCAGTTCGACGATTTCGTCCTCATGGAATATGTGCGGGGCGACACGACCGGGTTCCGGACCGAAGACCAGTTCTTCCGGCACTTCGGTATCCGGTTCGAACTGCTTCAGGTAGCGGGCGAAATGGCGAACCTTCGCCAGACGGACGGCCC
>JAPLQZ010000215.1 GCA_026399415.1 Rhodocyclales bacterium
GATCCGCACCGGCTTGTTCGGGTAACCGCCGACGCTCGTTGCGGGAATTTCCGCTGGCCGGGCCGGAGCGTAGGTGGCCGGCGCCAGCGCCAGAGTTGCTGCGGGTGGCCGGACCGGGACGGGCTGGTAGTCCTTTTCCTTCTGCCTTGCCTGCGCCACGTAGCGGCCGTTCGGGTACTTGGCCAGGTAGGCCTGCATCGCGGTCCGGGTCGCTGTCTCGAGCGCGCTCTTCCATTGCGCGTCCTCGTCGCGCAGCAATCGTTGCTGGGCGGATTGCGCCAGCGCCGCATAGCGCCCATTGGGGTAGCGGTCCAGATAGCTGGTGTAGGCCGCCGCGCCGGCGCCGGTCTTGGCCTCATCCCATGCCGCCTGTTCGGCGCGCTGCGCGGCCAACTCTTGCTCCGCCGCCTGCCGCGCCTGCTCGGCCTTGTCATGATCGTCGAGCTTCTTGAGTTCGAACTTCGCCAGCGCGAGGTACTTGCCTTTGGGATATTGCTTGAGGTAGATGTCGAAGTAGTCCCGCGTGCCGCTGGTCTTCACTTCGTTCCAGAACTGGGTTTCGGGATCGGCGCTGGCCATGGGCGCAGGAGTCGGCGCTGGCGGCACGGCGACCGCCGCCGGTCTTGGCGCCGCCATTGCTGCCGGAGCGGCCGGCTGGCTGGCTTTCAGCCGCCTGAGCTGGTTCTCCGCCAGCGATCGATAGCTGCCTTTGGGGTACTTGCGCAGATAGGCCTCGAAGTCGGTTGCATCGGTGCTGCGCTCGATGCTGGTCCAGAAGGTCTTTTCAATCTCGCCGCGGCCGGGATCGACGGTAACGCGGAAATGGAAGTTCTTCTGTACGGTCTTCGGACCATTGACGTAGGGCGTCTGCTTCCGCGTCGGATCGCTTTCGATGCTCTTCTGTTCGACATACTCGCTGGCTGTCGTGAGCACGCCGTCGAGACTCAGATCCCCGCCTTTGAAGGCGTTCAGCAGTCCCGCCGAAAACAGTCCGTTGCGTCCGTCGCCATCGGCGGCGACGTTGCCCGGATCGGTGGCATAGACGATCACAGTGCCTTGCGGCGCGCTGCCCGGGCTGGCCAGACCGCGCGATTTGCCGGAGCGGAATTTGCCGCTGATCGGATTGTTGCGGCAGGCATCGAGCATGACGATGTTGACGCCGCTCTTGCCGTTGTCCATTTCATCCAGGATGCGATTGACATCGACGCCCTGGTAGGGCACCGCAGCTTCGCTGTCGATCTTGGCATTCACCGGCATCAGGTAGTTCTGGTTCTTGACCTGGATGCCGTGTCCGGCAAAGTAGAACAGCGCCGCTTCGCTGCCGCCGATGCGGCTGCCGAATTCGGCGATGGTCTGGTTCATGGCTTCGAGCGTCTGGTTCTTGCGCTCGATGACCTCGAAGCCGAAACCGCGCAGGGCCTCGGCGATGTCCTGTGCATCGTTGGTCGGGTTGGCCAGCTTGGGCAGGTTGTCGGGGTACTGGTAATCGCCGTTGCCGATCACCAGGGCGATACGCCGGCCGTCTGTCTTGGCGGGCTGTACGGCGAGCGCACGCTGCCCGGTCTGCGGCAGTGCTGGAAAGGCCAGCAGCAGGCCAAGCGCAAGCGCAAGTAGCGAAGCCAGGGAAAACCGGAAAGGCATCGCGGGTCCTCTGATAGATGAGGTGTCAATTATGGACCTGCGGCACCGGCGGTCAACGGTGATCCATTTCGAGCGCGACGAGCGGCGGCTGCCGCCGCTTCCGGTATCATCCACGTCAAGTCAACCAACGACAAAGGAGCGGCACCGTGGATCATCTGGCCAGCGTGGTTTTGAAGAACGGCGAGCGTTATGCTTTTCCCTTGGGTGCAGACGATCTGGCTGCTTTCGATGCCGCCAGCGCGCGGCACTGGATCGCCGAGAGATTCCTCGCTGCCGGGCTGGAAACTCCGAATCCCATGGGAAAAATGTTGCTGGTCGACCAGATTCTGCTGCTCGCCCTGAATTTCAAGCCGGCGGACTACGACCCGCTGACGCCGGAGGCACGCCGCTTTCTGTGCGCCGCCTTGAAGGCCATGGGACGGCCGACCCTGACCATCGACCTGGCCGCTTACAAGCTCTGAGCTTTGCGGCGCAGTGCCGTCAGGCAGGCGCCGGCGGCGATCAGCAGCGCCAGCAGATTGCCCCAGCGGGCATAGGGTGTCAGACCGGTGCGCCCCTGGGCCTGGACCACCAGCGCAGCGGCGGTGAAAGGCGGCAGGGCGGCCATGATGGCGCCGTCCGGGCCGACCATGGCGGTCATGCCGGTGTTGGTGGCGCGCAGCATCACGCGGCCGGTTTCGATGGCCCGCAACTGGGCGATCTGCAAGTGTTGCGGCTGCGCCAGCGAATCGCCAAACCAGGCCGTGTTGGAAAGATTCACCAGCAGCGTCGCTGTTGGCAAAGCGCCGAGCAGTTCCTCGCCGAACAGATCCTCATAGCAGATGTTGGGTGCGATGCGTTGTCCCGCAATGTTCAGCGGCTCCTGACGCGGCGGGCCGGCGGTGAAATCCGACATCGGGATATGCGCAAAACGGAAGAACCAGGCAAAGCCCGGCGGCGCGTATTCGCCGAAGGGCACCAGGTGCCGCTTGGCGTAGGCGTGCGCGCCGAGTTCCGGCGTCAGCGCGACGGCGCCGTTGGTGTAGCCGCCGCCGGTGGTGCTGACGGCGACGCCGATCAGCGCGCTGCCGTGGCCGGTCAGGCCGCGCAGCACCTCGCGCGGCACTTCGTTGAAGAACAGGGGCAGGGCTGTTTCGGGTAGTACGGTGAGGGTTGCCGGATGGGCTTTGGCAAGGCTTAGATAGGTATCTACCGACAGCGGCAGTCGCTTCGGGTCCCACTTCAGGCTTTGCGGCACGTTGCCCTGCAGCAGGCTCACGCTGACGGGCGCGCCCGCCGCTTGCGTCCAGTCCATCCTGCTCAGCAAGCCGCCAAGGCCAAGCAGCGCAATTATCGAGAGCCATGCCGCCGGCCTGCGCCAGCCGGTGGCGCTCATCAGGCCGACCAGCCCGCCGATCAAGGCGACGATGAAACCGACGCCATAGACGCCGAGCACCGATGCCCACCCGGCCAGCGGGCTCGGTGGGCTTTGCGAATAGCCGACGGCGAGCCAGGGGAAGCCCGTGAACAGCGCGCCGCGCAGCCATTCGGCGAGTGTCCACAAGCCGGCAAACAGCAGCACGTCGCGGCTTGTATTTCTGCGCCAGCGCAAAAACAGGCCGCCCGCCAGCGCGGGAAACAGGGCGAGATAGAGGCAGAACAGCAGGGTTGCGCCGGCAGCAGCGGGGGGCGCCATGCCGCCGAACTGGGACAGGCTGACGTAGATCCACGACACGCCGAAGAGGAAGCAGCCGGCGCCCCAGGCCAGGCCGAGCAACATCGCCTCGCGCGGGGTGCTTGCCTTGCGCCAGAGCAAGAACAGGCCGCCCAGTGCAAGAGTCGGCGCTGGCGACACGGCGAGATACGCGGCGAAATACGCGCCGAATGGCGCAAAGCCGAGGACGCAGAGTGCGCCCAGAACAAACGCAGCGCTTGCTGCGCGCAGGGAAACGGCGGGTCGCCGCGGGGTCATTCGTCCGCAGCGAGAGGCGTTGCGAGCGGCAGATCCTTCTGCGGATCGACCAGCAGGGTATGTACGCGGCGGCTGTCGGCACGCAATACCTGCATGCGCAGACTGCCGATGTTGACCACCTCGTTGCGCTTGGGCAGTCGGCCCAGGTGATGAATCACCAGACCGCCCACGGTGTCGAAATTCTCGTCCGAAAATCCGGTGGCGAAAGCGTCGTTGAAGTCGCCGATTTCGGTCACGGCCTTGACCCGATAGCGGCCGGTGTTGTCCTTGACGATGTTGTCGGCGGTTTCGTCGAAGTCGTATTCGTCTTCGATGTCGCCGACGATCTGCTCCAGCACGTCCTCGATGGTGACCAGTCCGGCGACGCCGCCGTATTCGTCGACCACGATCGCCATGTGGTTGCGCGACGCCCTGAATTCGCGCAGCAGGACGTTCAGCCGCTTCGATTCGGGAACGAATATCGCCGGGCGCAGCGTGTCGCGCAGGTCGAATTCCTTGCCGGCGAAGTAGCGCAGCAGATCCTTGGCGAGCAGAATGCCGAGTACGTCGTCCTTGCTTTCGCCGATGGCGGGAAAGCGCGAGTGCGCCGTTTCGAGCACGATCTCGACGATCTGCTCCGGCGTATCGTTGATATCCACCACGTCCATCTGCGCGCGCGGCACCATGATGTCGCGCACCGCCATGTCGGCGACGGACAGCGCGCCTTCGATGATCGACAGCGCGTCGGCATCCATCAGATGACGCTCGAATGCGCCATGCAGCAGTGCAAGGAGTTGTTCGCGGTCTTCTGGTTCGCGCAGCAGAAGAGCGGAAAGCCGTTCGATCAGACTGGGTCTACTGGATGGGTCCATTGCTTATCGAAGGGAAATGATTCGTTCCGGGCAATTGGTGACAATCGAGCGAAGCGAACTGATCAGTAGCCTCCCCGCGAGGGGAGGATGGGAGGGGCGGGCCTTCAATTCGCCTTTCGCGTGTTTCGTCATCGGCGGATGATTTTCACTGCCATGAAAGTCAAGCATAGGGATCGGGGTAGCCGAGGGCATCCATGATTTCGCGCTCGACTGCTTCCATGCGTTCGGCGTCAGCCTTGCCGGTCTCGTGGTCATAGCCCTGCAAATGCAGCATACCATGCACGATCAGGTGGGCGCAGTGGGCTTCCAGCGACTTCCCCTGCTCCCCGGCCTCGCTTGCCACCACCGGCAGGCACAGCACCAGATCGCCGTTAAGGCGGGCGCCTGATTCATAGGGGAAGGACAACACGTTGGTGGCGCAGTCCTTCTTGCGGTAATTGCGGTTGAGGCTGCGTCCCTCCTCGCTGCCGACGAAACGGACAGTCACTTCGGCCGGCGTAGTGCAGCTCGCGCGTACCCAGCGGCGAAGCTGCGGGCGAGTCGGCGCCTGATCCTTGCCAACGGGATACTGTACCGCAAGGCGCAGTTCAGGCAGGCGGGGTCTGGCGGACGGCACCGTGTCTCTCGTAGGCATCGACGATGCGTGCCACCAGCGGGTGGCGCACGACGTCGGAAGCGTCGAAGTCGGTAAACGCCAGGCCGCGCACGTCGGCCAGAATGCGCCGCGCTTCTACCAGACCGGACTTCTGCCCGCGCGGCAGGTCGATCTGCGTGACGTCGCCGGTGACCACCGCCTTGGCGCCGATGCCGATGCGGGTGAGGAACATCTTCATCTGCTCCGGCGTGGTGTTCTGCGCTTCGTCGAGGATGATGAAGGCATGATTCAGGGTGCGCCCGCGCATGTAGGCCAGCGGCGCGATCTCGATGTTCTGTTTTTCGAACAGTTTGGACACCTGGTCGAAACCCATCAGGTCGTACAGCGCATCGTAGAGCGGACGCAGATAGGGATCGATTTTCTGCGCCAGATCGCCGGGCAGAAAGCCCAGCCGTTCGCCGGCCTCGACCGCCGGCCGGGTAAGCACGATGCGACTGACCTGGTCGCGCTCGAAGGCATCGATCGCGGAAGCGACGGCGAGGTAGGTCTTGCCGGTGCCGGCCGGGCCGATGCCGAAGGTGATGTCGTGTTCCTGGATGTCGCGCAGATACTTCGCCTGATTCGGCGTTCGGCCGTGCAGGTCGTGCTTCTTCGTCAGCAGTCCGGCATTGGGCGGCGCGGAGGCAGCGCTATTGCGGTTGCGCGCAATTTCCACCAGGCCGAGTTGCAGTTCGTCGATCGACAGCGGCTCGCTCGCCTGTTCGTAAAAACGCTGCAAGGCGGTGGCCGCCAGCCTCGACTGCGCCGGGTCGCCACTGATCCGGCAATGCTGACTGCGACGGCTGATGGTGACGTCGAAGGCCGTCTCGATCTGGCGCAGATTCTCGTCGAGTGCGCCGCAAAGGTTTTGCAGCCGGGCGTTATCGAGCGGTTGCAGGGAAAGCGTCAGCGGGCGGGGCGAAGTACTCAGAGCTTCTGGTCCGGAAGTTTGACCACTTCGCCGCGCAGGCTGTGAGGCAGCGCGGCGGTAATGGTGACATCGATAAAGCGGCCGATCAGGCGCTCGTTGCCGGCAAAGTTGACCACGCGATTGTTGTCGGTGCGTCCGGCCAGTTCGCTGGCATCCTTTCTGGCATGACCTTCGACGAGGACGTGCTGCGTGGTGCCGATCATCGCCTGGCTGATTTTCAGCGCCTGTGCTTCGATGGTGGCCTGCAAACGCGTCAGGCGCCGGATTTTGGTCTCCTGCGGGGTGTTGTCGGCCATGTCGGCGGCGGGCGTGCCGGGACGCGGGCTGTAGAGAAAAGAGAAGCTGCTGTCGAAGTTCAGTTCCTCGATCAAACGCATGGTTTTTTCGAAGTCCTCTTCCGTTTCACCGGGGAAGCCGATGATGAAGTCGGAGGACAGCGAAAGATCGGGCCGTGCCGCCTTGAGCTTCTTTACCAGCGACTTGAATTCGAGCACGGAATAGCCGCGCTTCATCGCCGCCAGAATCCGGTCGGAGCCGGACTGTACCGGCAGATGCAGATGCGAGACGAGCTTCGGCGTGCTGCGGTAGACGTCGATGAGCCTTTGCGTCATCTCGCGCGGATGGGAGGTGGTGTAGCGGATGCGTTCAATGCCTTCCATGTCGGCCATGGTTTCGATCAGGAACGCCAGGTCCGCGGTTTCCTCACTGTGGCCACCGTCGCCGTCATCCATGCTGCCCCGATAGGCATTGACGTTCTGGCCCAGCAGGGTGACTTCCCGAACGCCCCGATCGACCAGTCCGGCGATTTCAGCGAGCACGTCGGCCAACGGGCGCGAAACCTCCTCGCCGCGCGTGTAGGGCACGACGCAGAAGCTGCAATACTTGGAGCAACCCTCCATGATCGTGACAAAGGCCGAGGTACCGGTCACGCTGGCCGGAGGCAGGGCGTCGAACTTCTCGATTTCCGGAAAGGAAATGTCGACCTGGGACCGTCCGCTGCTGCGGCGCGCCGCGATCATCTGCGGCAGGCGGTGCAGGGTCTGCGGGCCGAACACCAGATCGACGTAGGGCGCGCGGGCGACGATGGCCGCGCCTTCCTGGCTGGCGACGCAACCGCCGACGCCGATCACCAGATTCGGGTTGAGCTGCTTCAGGTGCCTGATCCGGCCCAGGTCGTGGAACACTTTCTCCTGCGCTTTTTCGCGCACCGAGCAGGTGTTGAACAGGATGATGTCGGCTTCCTCGGGGTTTTCCGTCTTGACCACGCCGTCGCTGTCGGCCAGCACGTCGGCCATCTTGTCGGAGTCGTATTCGTTCATCTGGCAGCCGAAGGTGCGGATGAACACTTTCTTTGCCATTGTCGGTCGCGGAATAAGAAGGAAGCGCGGATTATAGAACAGCCGCAGTCGCCGGCTGTTTGCTACCATCGCTGCCATGCAACCCGCGGTCGTTCTTCTCTCCGGCGGTCTCGATTCCGCCACGGTGCTGGCTCTGGCGCGCGAGCAGGGTTTTGCCTGCCATTGCCTGTCGCTCGATTACGGGCAGCGCCATGGCGCCGAACTGCAGGCGGCCGCGCGCGTCGCCGCGGCGCTGGGGGCGGCCGCCCATCGCGTACTCAAGCTCGACCTCGGTCAGCTCGGCGGCTCCGCGCTGACCGACAGGTCGATTGCTGTTCCGACCACCGGCGTGCAGCCTGGCATTCCGGTTACCTACGTGCCGGCGCGCAATACCATCATGCTGTCCCTGGCGCTGGCCTGGGCCGAGGTGCTGGGTGCGCAGGACATCTTTGTCGGCGTCAATGCCGTGGATTACTCGGGGTATCCGGATTGCCGGCCGGAATTCATTCGCGCTTTCGAGGCGCTTGCCAATCTGGCCACCAAGGCAGCGGTCGAAGGCCGGCCGCTCAAGTTGCATGCGCCGCTGATCGACATGAGCAAGGCGCAGATCATCGCCCGGGGCGGTCGGCTGGGCGTTGATTACGGCCTCACGGTGTCCTGCTATCAGGCCGACGCGGAGGGCCGTGCCTGCGGCTTGTGCGACTCCTGCCGCTTGCGCAGCCAGGGCTTTACGGACGCTGGTCTGGCGGATCCGACCCGCTACGCCGGCGCCGATTGATTGCCATTATTCGGGCGCAAAGAACACTGATTCAACGTCTCGACCGTTATTCTAGAATCGCAGGTCGTACAAAGAGTTAGCCACACTTGGCCACACTCAGGGCTTGGGAGAGAGTCATGGAATTCACTATTCATCTGCAGATTCTGGGCATTGTTTTCGTCACCGCCATCGTCATGGGCGCGGTGGCCAACAAGACCAACTTCTGCACCATGGGCGCCGTTTCGGACTGGGTGAACATGGGTGACACGGGGCGCCTGCGCGCCTGGTTGCTGGCCATCGCGGTGGCCACGCTCGGTGTCGTGGTACTCGAAGCCTCCGGCAAGGCGGTCATCGGCGCCAGCACCTTCCCGCCCTACCGGACACCCAATCTGGCGTGGCTGCGCTATGTGCTGGGCGGACTCATGTTCGGCATCGGCATGACGCTGGCTTCGGGTTGCGGCAACAAGACCCTGGTGCGCATCGGTGGCGGCAACCTGAAATCCCTGGTGGTGCTGGCGATTGCGTCGGCCTGCGCCTACGCCATGCTGTGGACCAACTTCTACGACACGGTATTCGGCAGCCTGATGTCGGCGACCACGATCAACCTCGCTGCCGCCGGCAAGGCCAGCCAGGCGCTGGGGGACTTGACCGGGCTCGGCAATACCGCGTTTGGTGCGGCGCTGGGGGTGGCGCTGCTTGGTTTTGCGTTCTCCTCGCGCGATTTTCGCGGCAGCTTCGACCTGATTCTGGGTGGCGCGGTGATCGGTCTTGCGGTCGTCGTCGGCTGGTATGTCACCGGCGGGTCGATGGGCGTGGCCTGGAAGGAGTTTGCCGACTTTGCCGACGTCAAGCCCTTGCGCGTCGAAATTCAATCCTTCACTTTCATGAGTCCGATGGGCGATCTGGCTCGCTATGTGATGAATCCGGCGGATACGTCCCTGATCAACTTCGGCATCATGGCGCTGGCCGGCGTGATCGTCGGCTCCCTGCTCTATGCATTGCTTACGCGCAGCTTTCGCATCGAGTGGTTCATCAATCGCGGCGATTTCGCCAATCACGCTGTCGGCGCCGTGCTGATGGGCATAGGCGGTGTTTTGTCCATGGGTTGTACCATCGGACAGGGGATCACCGGAGTTTCGACGCTGGCCCTGGGGTCGGTGCTGACGCTTGTTTCCATCGTGGCGGGTTCTGCCGCGATGATGAAGTATCAGTATTGGCGCATGATGCAGGAAGCCTGAGAGCTAGTGAATAAATCTACTGCGCGTGCCGGATCGGGGATTGGGCGGTGCTCGCTATCCTCATGTACAGAACGTACATTCCGGTAGCTGCGCTCCGGCCGCACCCCGCTGCGGCCCGCTCGCTACGATTTCTTCACAAGCTCTAAGCCCACGACAATTGCCATTTGACACGGGCTTCGGCGATTGGTTAGAATGCTCGGCTTTCCGAGAAGCGCATGGGCGGATTCCATTCATTGCCGCGCAGGTCGGGTTATCGAAGCACGCAAGGAACACCAGAATGAAAACATTTTCCGCCAAGGCGCATGAGGTCGAGCACGACTGGTTTGTCGTCGATGCGACGGACAAGGTACTCGGTCGCCTAGCGTCGGTGATTGCAGGCCGGCTGCGGGGCAAGCACAAGGCCATCTACACGCCGCACGTCGATACCGGCGATTTCATCGTCGTGGTGAACGTTGAAAAGCTGCGCGTCACCGGCAACAAGGCCGAGGACAAGAAATACTATCGTCACACCGGCTATCCCGGCGGCATCAATGAAACCAACTTCACCAAGCTGCAGCAGCGTTTCCCCGGCCGCATCCTGGAAAAAGCCGTCAAGGGCATGCTGCCCAAGGGCCCGCTGGGCTACGCGATGCTGAAGAAGATGAAGTGCTACGCCGGCGCTGCCCACCCGCACGCCGCCCAGCAGCCGAAGGCGCTGGAAATCTAAGGAGTTTTGATGGCAGTCACCCAATATTATGGAACCGGTCGTCGCAAGACCGCCATTGCCCGCGTTTTCCTGCGCACCGGCAGCGGCAAGTTCGTGGTCAACGACAAGCCGGTCGACGAGTTTTTCTCGCGCGAAACCGGCCGCATGGTGGTACGCCAGCCGCTGGTACTGACCCAGCACACCGGCACCTTTGATATTCTTGTGAATGTCGAAGGCGGCGGTGAATCCGGCCAGGCGGGCGCCGTCAGGCACGGAATTACCCGCGCCCTGATCGAATACGATGCGACCCTGAAACCTGCGCTGTCGACCGCCGGATTCGTCACCCGCGATGCGCGCGAAGTCGAGCGCAAGAAGGTCGGCTTCCGCAAGGCGCGCCGGCGCAAGCAGTTCTCGAAGCGCTAAGCAGCAGCGGCTGGTTCGCTGTTGTCCAAAAGCCGCCTTCGGGGCGGCTTTTGTGTCTTTAGCGTGAAATAACTCGTTCGGAGCAACTGGTGATAGTCGAGCGAAGCGAGCAGATCGATAGCCCCCCGTGAGGGGGGGATGGGGGGCGGGCCTTCAATTCGCCTTTCGCGTGTTTCATCATCGGTGGGTGGCTCTCGCTGCGATGAGCGTTCGGGGTTACCATTAACCATTCGCAGCAAGGAGTTGGGCATGATCAAGGCGGGTATCGTCGGCGGCACGGGCTACACCGGGGTGGAATTGCTGCGTCTGCTGGCAAGGCATTCCAGCGTCGAACTGACGGCCATCACGTCGCGCGGCGAGGCCGGAACGGCGGTCGCCGCGATGTTTCCCAGCCTCCGTGGCGCCGTGGCCCTGAAGTTCAGCGATCCGAAGGATGCACCGCTGCATGAATGCGACGTGGTGTTCTTCGCCACCCCCAACGGCATTGCCATGCAGCAGGCCGCAAGCCTGCTCGACGCTGGCGTCAAAGTCATCGATCTGGCGGCTGATTTTCGCATCAAGGACGTTGCGTTGTGGGAGCAGTGGTACGGCATGAGCCACGCCAGCCCGGATCTGGTGGCCGAGGCGGTGTACGGCTTGCCGGAGGTAAATCGCGAACAGATCCGCGCTGCCAGGCTGGTGGCGAACCCCGGTTGTTACCCGACGGCGACGCAACTGGGTTTCCTGCCGCTGATGGAGGCCGGCTGCGTAGACCTCGATCATTTGATTGCAGACGCCAAATCGGGAGTGTCCGGCGCCGGTCGCAAGGCCGAAATCGGCACCCTGTTTTCCGAGGCGTCGGATAATTTCAAGGCCTACGGGGTACCGGGCCACCGTCACCTGCCAGAAATCCGGCAGGGGCTGGCGCTCGCCGCCGGCAAGCCGCCGAGCGACATCGGTCTGACCTTCGTGCCGCACCTGACGCCGATGGTTCGCGGCATCCATGCCACGCTCTACGCCCGCATTACCCGCGAAGAGGACTTTCAGGCCTTGTTCGAGCAGCGCTACGCGACGGAGCCGTTTGTCGACGTGATGCCGCCGAAGTCGCATCCCGAAACGCGTTCGGTGCGCGCCGCCAATACCTGCCGGATCGCGCTGCATCGGCCGCAGGGCGGCGACACGCTGGTGGTGCTTGCGGTGATCGACAACCTGGTCAAAGGCGCGGCGGGGCAGGCAGTGCAGAACATGAACCTGATGTTTGGCGTGGACGAATGTTCGGGTCTTTCGCAAGTTCCCGTCTTGCCCTGACGCTGAGGCGGCTGCGTGGCCGCTTCGGTATTTCCGCACCGCGGGTCGCGGTGCGGACCCATCTGCCCTGGTACTGGCGGGCGCTGTCGGTGGTGGTTCTTGCCGGCGCATCGCTGGCTCTGGCCGGCTGGATTTATGACGCCGGGCAGCGCTTTGCGGGTTTCCACCAGGGTGCCAGCGAGCACGAAATTGCCGGAATGCGGGAACGTATTGCGCAGTTGGAGTCTGACCTGGAAAGCGCACGCAAGGTGGCGAATGCCAGCGAAAGCCGCTTGCGCATCGAGAGCACCTCACAGGAGCAACTCACCCGACAAATCAGGACGCTGGAAGAGGAGAACTCTCGTCTCAAGTCGGATCTGGCAACTTTCGAAAGCCTGGCGGGAGGTCTGGCCGGGGATTCCGGCCTGGCGATCAGCCGGCTGCAGATACTTCCCGGCGGTGGTGGCCAGTATCGCTACCGTCTCCTTGTGGCACAGACCGGAGACAAGAAAGACCGGGAATTCAATGGCACGATCCAGCTGATTGCCACCGTGCAGCGAGGCAAAGAGACTGTTATGATGCAGTTCCCCGCCGCCGGGGATTCCGCAGCCGGCCAGTATCAGGTGAATTTTCGCTACTTCCGGCGCCTGGAAGGCACGTTCAAGGTGGCCGCCGAAGCGCGAATTCAGCGTGTCGAGGTGCGCTTGATCCAGGACGGCGTGGTCAAGGCCAGTCAGAGCGTGGCTCTTTGAGCGGCACGCTTTCGCAGGAACTACAGGTGAGGAGGAGATTCCAATAATGTTCGGCAAGAAAACCAGCAAGCCGCAAGGACGCATCGACAGCCTGATCGGCGCCGGTACGTCGCTCGACGGCGACGTGACCTTTACCGGCGGTCTGCGCGTGGATGGCGAAATCAGGGGCAATGTACGCGGCGCCGAAGGACAACCGGCAACGCTGGTGATCAGCGAGAACGCGCGGATCGAGGGCGAGATCTCGGTTTCCCATCTGGTCATCAACGGCACCGTCATCGGCTCGGTGCATTCAAGCGATTTTCTTGAACTTCAGCCGCGCGCCCGGGTCACGGGTGATGTCGAGTACAGCACGATCGAGATGCATCTGGGGGCCATAGTGCAGGGCCGCCTGGTGCATCAGGGCGCGCCGGCGAAGGCGGTGGAATTGAAGCTGGCAGCCAGTAATTGACCTTCTGCGCTATTGAAACCATAATTTGCGGACATACATACTGTCCCGTTGCGCAATACCCCTACAGGAGAACACCATGAACGCACCCACCGAAATGCCGGCACCGCTCAATTTCACTGACAACGCGGCGGCCAAGGTCAAGGAACTCTTCGATGAAGTCACCAACGAAGACGACACCGTGATGGAAAAGGACGGCGTGTCGCTGCTGATCGATCCGATGAGTTATCAGTATCTGGTAGGCGCCGAAATCGATTACTCCGAAGGGCTCGAGGGCTCGCAGTTCGTGATCAAGAACCCGAACGCCACCAGCACCTGCGGTTGCGGATCGTCCTTCTCGTCCTGATTCGATTGCTTTGAGCCGAAGGGCGCGGGGTCGATGACCCCGCGCCCTTCGGCGATTGGACTACCGGGGATAAATGGCGCCGAGTACTCGCGGCCCGCTGGCGCCGGTCACTTCCGGCAGATTTCCCGGTTCGCCGCGCAGGGTGCGCCACGCCAGCCAGGCAAAGGCGACCGCCTCGACCCAATCAGCCGGCTGGCCCAGAGAGTCGGTGCTGGCGACACGGCAATCCGGCAGGTGGTATTGCAAACGTGCCATGAGCGCCAGATTGCGGGCGCCACCACCACAGACGAAAAGTTCGCCAGGGGTGCCGCACCAGCGGGCTATGGCCTCGGTCGCCGACAGTGCGGTGAGTTCGAGCAGCGTTGCCTGCACGTCTTCCGGCCGTTCGCTGCCGGCAAGGTGACTCTCCAGCCACGAAATATTGAACTCGTCCCGGCCGCAACTTTTTGGCGGGCTGGTGGTGAAGAAGGCATCGGTGAGCAGGCTGTGCAGCAGTTCAGGGCGCACCTGCCCCTCGCTGGCCCAGTTTCCCGCCTCATCGTAACGCAGCCCCTGGTGGCGCTCGATCCAGGCATCCATCAACAGATTGCCGGGACCGCAGTCGAACCCCCGCACCGGCTGCCCCGGCTTGAGGTCGGTGAGATTGGCGATGCCGCCGATGTTGAGGATGACCCGATGCTGCTGCGGATCGCCAAACACGGCGGCATGAAAGGCCGGCACCAGCGGCGCGCCC
>JAPLQZ010000085.1 GCA_026399415.1 Rhodocyclales bacterium
GACGGCGAGGCACACAAGAACTGGGAGTCGCTCAACCTGATTTACGACGCCCTGCTGGCAAGCCGTTGCGACCGGAGTACGACCGTCATTGCCCTCGGTGGCGGCGTCATCGGCGATCTCGCGGGCTTTGCCGCCGCCACCTATCAGCGCGGCGTGCCCTTTATCCAGATTCCCACCACGCTGCTGTCGCAGGTCGATTCTTCAGTGGGCGGCAAGACCGGCATCAACCATCCGCGTGGCAAGAACATGGTCGGCGCTTTCTGGCAGCCGAAGCTGGTGCTGGCCGATACCGATACCTTGAAAACCTTGCCTGACAGGGAGCTATCAGCAGGGATGGCCGAGGTAATCAAATACGGCCTGATTCGTGACCTGCCTTTCCTCGGCTGGCTGGAGGCCAACATGGAAGGTCTTCTAGCACGCAACGGCGAGTTGCTGGCGGAAGCCATCGAACGCTCCTGCGCCAACAAGGCCAAGGTGGTAGCGGCCGATGAATACGAGACAGCCCGGGAAGGTGGCCGCGCCCTGCTCAATCTCGGCCACACTTTCGGCCATGCCATCGAAACCGGGGTTGGCTATGGTGAATGGCTGCACGGCGAAGCCGTCGCCGCCGGCACTGTCATGGCCGTTGAACTCTCGCATCGTCTGGGTTGGTTGTCCACGGCCGATGTCGATCGTGTCCGTGCCTTATTGCAGCGTGCCGGTTTGCCTCTCAAGGGGCCCGATCTCGGCGCGGCACGCTATCTTGAACTAATGTCTCACGACAAGAAAGTGGTCGCCGGAACTTTGCGCCTGGTTCTGCTCAAGGCGCTGGGCGAGGCCGTGACCTGTGCAGATACACCGCGCGACGAAATCGTTGCCGCCATCGAGGCCTGCTGCTGTGAGTGATCTGGCGCCTTACGCAGTTTGCGACAGCACCAGCCGCGGCCGTGCCTTCGATGAGCCGCGCCCCAAGGCGCGCAGCGAGTTTCAGCGGGATCGTGACCGCATCGTGCATTCCACCGCTTTTCGTCGCCTTGAATACAAGACACAGGTTTTCGTCAACCACGAAGGCGACCTGTTCCGCACCCGGCTCACGCACAGTATCGAGGTAGCCCAGATCGCGCGCACCATCGCCAGGGCCCTGCATCTCAATGACGACCTGACCGAAGCCATCGCGCTCGCCCACGATCTCGGTCACACGCCTTTCGGCCATGCCGGGCAGGACGCCCTGAACGAGTGCATGCAGGCGCATGGAGGCTTTGAGCACAATCTGCAGAGTCTGCGTATCGTCGATCGGCTGGAGGAGCGCTACGGGGCCTTTGACGGCCTCAACCTGATGTTCGAGACACGCGAGGGCATCCTCAAGCATTGCTCGCCGGCACGCGCCCGTACGCTCGGAGACCTTGGCCAGCGCTTTCTCGATGGTCGCCGACCGTCGCTTGAGGCGCAAATCTGCAATCTGGCCGATGAAATTGCCTACAACAACCACGACGTCGATGACGGCCTGCGTTCCGGACTGCTGACGCTGGAACAACTCGGCGAAGTGAGCCTCTTCGCTCGCCATGCGGCCGCGGCGGATGCCGAATTTCCGCAACTGTCAGGTCGCCGCCGCGTGCACGAAACCATCCGCCGCATGATCGACGCCCTAGTAACCGATTTGCTGGCCGAGTCGGCGCGTCGAATAGAGGCTGCCGCGCCGCGAACACTGGCGGATGTGCACGTGGCGCCTGCGCTGATCGCCTTCACCGAAACCATGCAGGCTGAAAATCGGGTGCTCAAAGGCTTCCTGCGCGATCATTTGTACCAGCACTACCAGGTGCTGCGCATGACGGCCAAGGCGCACCGCATCATTCACGACTTGTTCGATGCCTTCGTCGCTGATCCGCGCCTGTTGCCGCCCCAATATCAGGAAATGGCCGCCACCGGGAGTGTCGTCCGGGCCACAGCGGACTATATCGCCGGGATGACCGACCGCTACTCCATGAAAGAGCATCGCCGCATCTTCTCCGTCGGTGAATTGTGAAGTCTGTTTGTTGCGTTGCAGCGTATTGAATTCGACGGCTTTTGGCGGTAATATTCGTACTCTGGTTTGCCGCATTCGGCGGACCGTTCAAGGCCGGGGAGAGTCATCACCCCGGCTTTTTTGCCGCTCGCATTCCCGAGGAAAGACACGATGGTCCTCCCCCCCAGCCAGGGTCTCTACGATCCGGCCAATGAACATGACGCCTGTGGCGTCGGTTTCGTTGCCCACATCAAGAACCAGAAGAGCCACGCCATCATCGAGCAGGGTCTGCGGATTTTGTGCAACCTCGAACACCGCGGCGCCACGGGCTATGATCCGCTGCTGGGAGACGGCGCAGGCATTCTGATCCAGATTCCGGACGCATTTTTCCGCGCCGAAATGGCACGCCAGGACGTCACTCTGCCGGCGCCCGGCGAGTATGGCGTCGGCATGGTATTTCTGCCGCGCAACGATGCCAGCCGGCGTGCCTGCGAGGCGGTGATCGAACGCGCCATCCGCTACGAAGGCCAGGTGCTGCTTGGCTGGCGCGATGTTCCGGTGGATAACGACGGACTGGCACAGGCGGCCAAGGATATCGAGCCCCTGGTGCGCCAGGTATTCATCGGCGCCGGCTCTGGCATCGCCGACGCCGACGCGCTGGAGAGGAAGCTGTACATCCTGCGCAAGTCGACCGGGCATACCATTCAGGCGCTCAAGCTGCCCGACGGCAAGATGTTCTACGTGCCCTCCATGTCGTGTCGCACGGTGGTGTACAAAGGCATGCTGCTGGCCAACCAGGTCGGCACCTATTATCTCGACCTGAAGGACAGGCGCGTGGTCTCGGCCCTGGCGCTTTCGCATCAGCGTTTTTCCACCAACACCTTCCCGACCTGGGATCTGGCGCACCCCTTCCGCATGATCGCCCACAACGGCGAAATCAACGCGCTGCGCGGCAACGTCAACTGGATACGGGCACGCGAGCACGGCATCTCGTCCCCGGTACTGGGCGAAGACCTGGAAAAGATCTGGCCCCTGATCTACGACGGCCAGTCCGATTCCGCTTCCTTCGACAATGCGCTGGAACTGCTGGTGATGGGCGGCTACAGCCTGGCGCACGCCATGATGATGCTGATTCCCGAGGCATGGGCAGGCAATCCGCTGATGGACGAGGAGCGTCGCGCCTTTTATGAGTATCACATGGCGTTGATGGAGCCGTGGGACGGTCCCGCGGCCGTTGCCTTCACCGATGGGCGCCAGATCGGCGCCACGCTCGACCGCAACGGCTTGCGCCCGGCGCGCTACCTGATCACGGACGACGATCTGGTGGTGATGTCCTCCGAGGCCGGCGTGTTGCCGATTGCCCAGGAGCGCATCGTCAAGAAGTGGCGTCTGCAACCCGGCAAGATGCTGCTAATTGATCTCGAGCAGGGCCGCATCATCGACGATACCGAACTCAAGCGCACCATGTCGACGGCCAAGCCGTATCGCCAATGGATTCAACAGTCGCGTTACTTTGTCGACGACCTGCCCGAGGTAAAGTCCTCCGAGAAGCTGACCGGACCGTTGCTGAAGGTGCAGCAGGCCTTCGGTTACACCCAGGAAGATTTCAAGTTCATCCTCGAACCCATGGCCACCCTGGGCGAGGAAGCCACGGGCGCGATGGGCAACGACAGTCCGCTGCCGGTGCTGTCGGACCGGTCCAAGCCGCTGTTCAATTACTTCAAGCAGCTCTTCGCCCAGGTGACGAATCCGCCGATCGATCCGATCCGCGAAGAAATCGTCATGTCGCTGATTTCCCTGGTCAGTCCCAACCCCAATCTGCTGGGGGTGGACGAGACCGAGCCGACACCGCGGCTCGAGGTGCATCAGCCCATCCTTTCGTCGGCCGACATGGCCAAGCTGAAGAAAATTGACGACCTGACCCACGGTACATTCCGTTCCATCGTGGTTGACATCACGACGCCCGCCGCCGAAGGCTCGGCGGGCCTGAGCCGTTCCCTGTACCAGGTCTGTACCCGCGTCGAGCGGGCGGTGGGTGCCGGCTACAACGTGGTCATACTCTCCGACCGTGGGGCCAATCATGAGCGTGCGCCGATTCCGGCGTTGCTGGCCTGTTCGGCCGTTCATCAGTTCCTGGTGCGGGTCGGTCTGCGCACCTCCTGCGGCATGGTGATCGAAACCGGTGCCGCACGCGAGGTGCATCATTTCGCCACGCTCGCCGGCTATGGCGCCGAGGCGATTCATCCCTGGCTCGCCTTCGAGAGCATCGCCGCGATTGCCGGACAGTTGCCGGGCAAACTCACCGCGTACGAGGCGCAGAAGAACTACATCAAGGCCATCAACAAGGGCCTGATGAAAGTGATGTCCAAGATGGGCATCTCCACCTATCAGTCCTACTGCGGCGCGCAGATTTTCGAGGCCGTGGGTCTTTCTTCGGACTTCGTCAACCGCTACTTCGCCGGCACGCCGACCAAGGTGGAAGGCATCGGCTTGAAGGAGGTCGCCGCCGAGGCGCTGCGCACGCATGCCGACGCCTACAGCGCCGATCCGGTGCTTGCCAGCATGCTCGACTGCGGTGGCGAATATGCCTATCGGGTGCGCGGCGAAGAACACATGTGGACGCCGGATGTGATTGCCAAGCTGCAGCACGCGACGCGCTCGGGCAAGGTCGAGACCTACAAGGAATACGCCAGGCTGGTCAATGATCAGGGTCAGCGCCACATGACCTTGCGCGGCCTGTTCGAGATCAAGCCGGCCGGTCCTGCGCTGGCCCTTGATGAAGTGGAATCCGCCAAGGATATCGTCAAGCGTTTTGCTACCGGCGCGATGTCGCTGGGCAGCATTTCTACCGAAGCCCACACCACGCTGGCGATCGCCATGAATCGCATCGGCGGCAAGTCGAATACCGGCGAAGGCGGCGAAGACCGCAGGCGCTACAAGCCGGTGGCCGCCGGCAGTACGCTGGCCAGCGTGATCGGCAAGAACCGCGTTGCGCGCGACATTCCGCTTCAGGCCGGTGACAGCCTGCGCTCGGCGATCAAGCAGGTGGCTTCAGGCCGCTTTGGCGTTACCGCGGAGTACCTGGCCAATGCCGACCAGCTCCAGATCAAGATGGCGCAAGGCGCCAAGCCTGGCGAAGGCGGCCAGTTGCCCGGGCACAAGGTGTCCGAATACATCGGCTTCCTGCGCCACTCGGTGCCTGGCGTGCAGCTCATTTCGCCACCGCCGCACCACGATATCTACTCGATCGAGGATCTGGCACAACTGATTCACGACCTGAAGAACTCCAATCCGGAGGCCGGCATCTCGGTCAAACTCGTGTCGGAAATCGGCGTCGGCACGGTGGCCGCCGGCGTGGTCAAGGCCAAGGCGGATCATGTGGTGATCGCCGGTCATGACGGCGGTACCGGCGCCTCGCCGATCTCTTCGATCAAGCACGCTGGCACGCCGTGGGAACTCGGCCTGGCCGAAACCCAGCAGACACTGGTGCTCAACCGCTTGCGCGGCCGTGTTCGGGTTCAGGTCGATGGGCAGATGAAGACGGGTCGCGACGTGCTGATCGGCGCCCTGCTGGGCGCCGACGAGTTTGGTTTCGCCACGGCGCCGCTGGTGGTCGAAGGCTGCATCATGATGCGCAAGTGCCACCTCAACACCTGTCCGGTCGGCGTTGCGACTCAGGATCCGGTGTTGCGCGCGCGTTTCTCCGGCCAGCCCGAGCACGTCGTCAACTACTTCTTCTTTGTCGCCGAAGAAGTGCGCGAATGGATGGCTCGGATAGGCATCCGCAAGTTCGACGACCTGATCGGCCGCTCGGACCTGCTCGACATGCGCAAGGGAGTGGATCACTGGAAAGCCAGGGGGCTCGACTTCTCGCGAATTTTCTACCGGCGGCCGGAAGTGGCGGGCGTCTCGTGTCACCATAGCGAAACGCAGGATCATGGCCTGTCGAGAGCGCTGGATCACGGCCTGATCGCCAAGGCGCGGAAGGCCCTGCAGCAAGGCGAGAAAGTGGTGATCGAGTCGCCGATCAGGAACCAGAACCGCACGGTCGGCACCCTGTTGTCGCACGAAGTGGCCAAGCTGAAGGGGCATGAAGGCTTGCCCGACGACAGCATCACGATCAAGTTTACCGGCACGGCCGGACAGAGCTTCGGCGCCTTTTTGGCGCGCGGCATCACGCTCGATCTGACCGGCGAAGCCAACGACTATGTCGGCAAGGGGCTTTCCGGTGGCCGCCTCATCGTTCGCCCGCCGTCGGACTTCCGCGGCGATCCCTGCGAAAACATCATCGTCGGCAATACGGTGCTTTACGGCGCCACGGAGGGCGAGGTGTTCTTCCGCGGCGTCGCCGGCGAACGTTTCTGTGTGCGCAATTCGGGTGCCACGGCAGTGGTGGAAGGCACCGGTGACCACGGTTGCGAATACATGACCGGAGGCACCGTGGCGGTGCTCGGCCTTACCGGACGCAACTTCGCGGCGGGCATGTCGGGCGGCATCGCCTATGTCTATGATGAAGACGGCATGTTTGCGCGACGCTGCAACCTGGCGATGGTCACTCTCGACAAAGTACTGGCGGATGCGGATCAGCCCGATGACGGCCTAAGGCATCGCGATCAGACCGACGAAGCGCAGCTCAGGCGAATGATCGAGCAGCATGGCCGGCTGTCCGGCAGCGAGCGCGCCAAAGCGATCATTGCCGATTGGGGCCATGCTCGCGCCAGGTTCGTCAAGGTCTTCCCCAATGAATATCGTCGCGCCCTGAAAGAGATCGCGGCGGCGCAATTGAAGGAAGCAGCGTAATGGGCAAGCCCACCGGATTCCTCGAATTTCAACGCATTTCGGAGAGCTACGAAAAAGCCGAGACCCGCGTCCATCACTATCACGAGTTCATCCCGCATCTGACCGACGAGCAAGCCAGCGTCCAGGGCGCGCGTTGCATGGATTGCGGCATCCCGTTTTGCAACAACGGTTGCCCGGTGAACAACCTGATCCCGGACTGGAACGACCTCGTCTATAAGGGCAACTGGCGCGCGGCAATCGATGCCCTGCATTCGACCAACAATTTCCCGGAAATGACCGGCCGCGTCTGCCCCGCGCCCTGTGAGGCGGCATGCACGCTGAATATTCGGCAAACCCCGGTCGGCATCAAGTCCATCGAGCACGCCATCATCGACAAGGCCGGCGAGAATGGCTGGGTGGTACCGCAACCGGCGGCGCACAAGACCGGCAGGAAGATTGCCGTTGTCGGCTCCGGCCCGGCGGGGCTGGCGGCGGCGCAGCAATTGGCACGTGCCGGCCACGCGGTGACGGTGTTCGAGAAGAACGATCGCATCGGCGGACTGGTGCGCTACGGCATTCCCGATTTCAAGCTGGACAAGCGGCTGATCGACTGGCGCATGGCGCAGATGAAGGCCGAGGGGGTCAAGTTCGTCACCGGCACCATGGTCACCGGTGCCGCCTTGCCCAAGGGCGTGGTCAACGACGCGAAGAAGACCGTCAGCGCCAGGCAGCTGAAGAAGGATTTCGATGCCGTGGTGCTCGCCGGCGGCGCTGAAAATCCGCGCGATCTGCCGGTTCCCGGCCGCGAACTCGACGGTGTGTACTTCGCTCTGGAGTTCCTCATTCCGCAGAACAAGGAAGTCTCCGGCGGCAAGAGGAATCCGATCAACGTCCACGGCAAGCATGTTGTCATCATCGGCGGCGGCGATACCGGGTCGGATTGTGTCGGCACCTCCAACCGCCACGGTGCGGCCAGCATCACCCAGATCGAACTGCTGCCGCGCCCGCCCGAGCAGGAGAACGGCGCGATGACCTGGCCTTACTGGCCGCTGCGCATGCGTACTTCGTCGTCGCACGATGAGGGCTGCGAGCGCGACTGGTCGATCGCCACCAAGGCTTTTGTCGGTGAGCACGGTCGCCTCAAGGCCATCAAGGCCGTGCGCCTGGCTTGGACCGACGGCAAGATGAGCGAAGTCCCCGGTTCCGAATTCGAGATTGCCGCCGATTTCGCCTTCCTCGCCATGGGTTTCCTCAGTCCGGTGGGCGGCGTGCTCGATGCGTTCGGGGTCGACAAGGATGGTCGCGGCAATGCCCGGGCGGATACCGAGGGCGGGCAGGCCTACGCGACCAATGTGCCGGGAGTGTTTGCCGCCGGCGACATGCGGCGCGGGCAGTCGCTGGTGGTCTGGGCCATTCGCGAAGGCCGCCAGTGCGCGCGCACCGTCGATCAGTTTCTGATGGGTTGCAGCACGTTGCCGAGGTGAGTTTGCCTTGAATGTCATCATCCTCGCCGCAGGGCAGGGCAAGCGCATGCACTCCGATTTGCCCAAGGTGTTGCATCCGCTGGCGGGAAAGCCTCTGCTGGGCCATGTCCTCGACACCGCGCGAAAGATTGGCGCAGAGAAGATCTGCGTGGTTTACGGCTACGGCGGCGAACAGGTCCGCAACGCACTGAACGCGCCCGACATCGCCTGGGCTCTGCAGGAACCGCAACTCGGCACCGGCCATGCGGTGTTGCAGGGCATGCCATTCGCCGTACCGTCAGCGCCGACTCTCATACTCTATGGTGACGTGCCGCTGATTCGCGCCTCGACCCTGCACCGCCTGATCGAGGCGGCAGGCACCGGCTCGCTGGCGTTGCTCACCGCACATCTCGATAATCCGCGGGGCTATGGCCGCATCGTCAGAGTCGACGACCGCGTCACGCGCATTGTCGAGGAGAAGGACGCCGACGGTGCCGAGCGGGCAATCCGCGAGATCAACACCGGCATTCTGGTGGCCCCCACCGCAGCTTTGGCGCGCTGGCTACCCGGCTTAAGCAAGCGCAACGCGCAAGGCGAGTACTACCTCACCGATATCGTCGCCATGGCGGTAGCGGAGAGCATGTCGGTAGTGACCGTCCATCCCGATGCAGTCTGGGAAACCGAGGGCATCAACAGCAAGACGCAACTCGCAACGCTGGAACGCGTGCATCAGCGCAATATCGCGGCGCAACTGATGGAAGCCGGCGTCACGCTGGCCGATCCGGCACGCATCGACGTGCGCGGCCACCTCGGCTGCGGACGCGATGTCGGCATCGACGTCAATTGCGTGTTCGAAGGCCGCGTCGAACTCGCCGACCGGGTCTCCATCGGCGCCCACTGCCTGCTGAAGAACTGCCGCATCGGCAACGGCGCGCGCATTGCGCCCTTCTGTCACATCGAAGACGCCATCGTCGGTCCGGACAGCATCGTCGGCCCCTATGCCCGGCTGCGGCCCGGCACCGAACTCGGCCGCGACGTGCATATCGGCAATTTCGTCGAAGTCAAGAATTCATCCATCGCCGATCATTCGAAGGCCAATCACCTCGCCTATGTCGGCGATGCCACCATCGGCAGCCGCGTGAACCTCGGCGCCGGCACCATCACCTGCAACTACGACGGCGCCAACAAGTTCCGCACCGTGATCGAGGACGATGTCTTCATCGGCTCCGACACCCAGCTGGTCGCGCCCGTCACCGTCGGCCGCGGCGCGACGCTGGGCGCGGGCACGACATTGACCAAGGACGCCCCGCCCGACCAGCTGACGGTTTCGCGTGCGAAACAGACGTCGATTCCCGGCTGGAAGCGGCCGACAAAGAACGCAAACCCGAAGAAAAAGGTCTGAACCATGTGCGGCATCGTCGCGGCCGTCGCTGCACGCAACATCGTCCCCGTGCTGATCGAAGGACTGATGAAGCTGGAATATCGCGGCTACGACTCGGCCGGCCTGGCGCTGCTCAATCCGGCCCTGACGCGCCTGCGCAGCGTCGGCCGCGTGGCCGAACTGGCGACGCAGGCGGCAGGCCAGGTCGCCCATCAGGGCATCGCCCATACCCGCTGGGCAACGCATGGCGTGCCCTCCGAGCGCAACGCGCATCCGCATGTCTCCGCCGGGCTGGCGGTGGTGCATAACGGCATCATCGAAAACTACGCCGAGTTGAAGCAGGAGCTGACGGCGGACGGCTACGTGTTCACCTCGGACACCGACACGGAAGTCATCGCCCATCTGATTCAGCAAACGCTGAAGTCGACGCCAGACCTGTTCGCTGCCGTGCGCCATGCCACGGCGCGTCTGATCGGCGCCTATGCCATTGCAGTAGTGCGGGAATCGGATGACCGCATCGTCGTCGCCCGACACGGCGCGCCGTTGTTGTTGGGCCTCGGTGAGGATGGCAACTACGCCGCGTCGGACGCTTCAGCCCTGCTGCAGGTCACGCGCCGCATGATCTATCTTGAAGAAGGCGACGTCGCTGAACTCACGCGCCATGCGGTGCGAATAGTCGGCGCTGACGGTACGGCGGCAAACGTGCCGGCGGATCGTCCGGTGCATGAAAGCACGCTCTCGGCGAACGACGTCGAACTGGGCGACTGGCAGCACTACATGCAGAAGGAAATCTTCGAGCAGCCGCAGGCGCTGGCCGCCACGCTGGAAATGATCGGCGGTGCGCAAACCCTCACTCCCAACCTGTTCGGCGTGGCGGCGCCGGAGATGCTGCACGACGTGCGCTCGGTGCTGATTCTGGCCTGCGGCACCAGTTACCACGCCGGCCTTGTCGCGCGCTACTGGATCGAGCAACTGGCCGGCATTCCCTGCAGCGTCGAAATCGCCAGCGAGTATCGCTATCGCATGTCGGTGCCCGATCCGCAGCAACTGGTGGTGGCGATTTCCCAATCCGGCGAAACGGCCGACACGCTGGCCTCGGTCAAGCATGCCAAGGCGCTGGGCATGGGTCGCACGCTGGCGATTTGCAACGTACCCGAATCAGCCATCGTGCGCGAATGCGCCCTGCGTTTTCTGACCCGTGCCGGGCCCGAGATCGGTGTCGCCTCGACCAAGGCCTTCACCACCCAACTGGCGGCGCTCTTCCTGCTCGCGGTGACGCTGGCCAAGCAGGCCGGGCGCCTGACGCCCGCGCAGGAAACCGGACACCTGACTGCCCTGCGCCATCTGCCGGTGGCTGTGCAGAAAGTGCTGGCCCTCGAACCCGAGATCAAGATCTGGGCGGCGCGCTTCGCCGACAAGCATCACGCGCTGTTCCTCGGTCGCGGCCACCATTATCCGATTGCGCTGGAAGGCGCGCTGAAGCTCAAGGAAATCTCCTACATCCATGCCGAAGGCTATCCTGCCGGCGAGCTCAAGCACGGCCCGCTGGCGCTGGTCGACAGGACCATGCCGGTCATCAGCATCGCGCCCAACGATGCCCTGCTGGAAAAGCTCAAGTCCAACCTGAAGGAAGTTGCCGCACGCGGCGGCGAACTCTACGTCTTCGCCGACGCCGATTCGGCGGTGGACCAGGAAGCGGGAGTGCACGTGCTGCGTCTGCCCGAGCACTACGGCCTGCTGTCACCGGTGCTGCATGTTGTCCCGCTGCAGTTGCTGTCCTATCACGCCGCGCTGGTGAAGGGCACGGATGTGGACAAACCGCGCAACTTGGCGAAAAGCGTTACGGTGGAGTAACGCGCTGCGGGTGTCGCAGCCCGCGGTTTGCGGAGGAGACAGGAATTCGGCGATGCTTGGCGATGCTTATTTTGGCGCGTCCTCGGCATTTTTCGATGCCTCTGCCTTGCTGCCGTCGTCGTTCTTGCCGCCGGAGGGGGGTTCATCCGCTATCGGTTCCCGGGGCTGCGCCTTGACTGAGGTGCCGGCAACAATCGATGAGCCTTGCTGGCGCGCGTAGAGCGTCACGGCGAGAATCGCGACGATGATAACGATGGCGTAGACGAAACCGTGCGGTAGCTTCATTTTTTGTCAGCTTGTCACCAACGTGCCTGTCGGCAAGGAGTGCAATTTCGCTTGTTTGGTCAGATGCATGGGGTTGAGTCGATCGCCTACTGACCCGGCGGCACCGGTGAAACTTGTGTCCAGCCGGTCGGGCAGGTCTTTACGTAGGGATAGTAGCCGCCCGCTTGCGCACAGTAGTACCACCAGCTCTGCTGGGAAACGGGGGCCGGCGCAGGAGCCGATTGGGCGACGACTGCCGGCTGCTGTACGTAAGTCTGCGGCGCATAGACCGGAACTGTATAGACCGGTGCCGGGTAATACGCGGGAGGCGGCGCGGTGGCCGCCAGGTAGAGGGCGGTACCAAACAACAACCCGGGACCCCACCAAAACCCGCCACCTCTCCCGTGGTGACCATAACGGTCCGCCCAAGCCGGTGAGATGGCCACAGAGGTAAAGGCGGCCACGATGAGTAGGGATTTGAGTAGCCTCAACATCTGATTCTCCTTCCACGATCACTGCTCGCTGATCAGAATAGCGCGGATTGGGCGATCCCGCTGCCCACGGCTTGTAATGGATTGTTACAGCAACAATACGTTACACCTTTACGGTCATCAGGATATCCGGCCGGACGTTATTTGCAGTAACCAACATGTTGTTGGCTTTGACTAGGAGACACCAAATGTCCAAGATTCTTGCTACCGTAATCGCCGGTTTGTTTGCCGCTTCCGCATTCGCTGCCGACACCCCGAAGGCTGATGTCAAGCCCGTCCCTGCTGCCACTGCCACTGCTGCTGCCGCTGCTCCGGCTCCTGCCGCGGCTACCCCGAAGAAGGCACACAAGCATCACAAGCACGAGAAGAAGGCCGCTGCGGCCGCTCCTGCTGCTACACCGGCCAAGTAATCGACCGGGCTTCCGCAGGCAACAGCGCCAATAGCGAAAGCTGTTGGTGCTGCTGTTTGTATTTGCCAGATGCCACCTTCAGTTCGAATTCGATCAGTGATTGTCTGGACCTTCCTTCGCCACGACATCTTTTGCTCTGGTGATCCGGTTTCGAACCGTCGGATGCCTCAAAACAATGTGAACCTGACCCGTTTAGTTGCGTTAAGTTGGCAAGCCGCCGCCGATGGCGGCTCTGAGTCCTGACGCCCGCTTCGCGCAGGGCCGGCCAATCGGTTACCCTTCAGGTTTCATTCGGCTTTGCCATCGCCATGCGCGTCCTGTCTGTCATCCCGCCGATGACGCAGCTCAACACTCCCTATCCGTCGACGGCCTACCTGACCGGGTTCCTGCGTTCGCGCGGCGTCGACGCGGTGCAGGAGGATCTGGCCCTGGGCCTGGTTCTGCGGCTGTTTTCGCGCGATGGATTGCTGGCGATCCGCGAGCGCATCCATGCTTTGCCGATGCGGCAGCGCACGCCGCCGGTGCAGGCCTTCGACCGGGATTTCGCCCGCTATCTCGCCACGATCGACCCTGCGGTGGCCTTTCTGCAGGGGCGCGATCCATCCATCGGGCATCGCATCGGCGGCCGTCACTTCCTGCCCGAAGGGCGGCGTTTTGCGGCGCTCGACGCCTATATCGATCCCGAGGGTGGCGATCCGCTGGCCTGGGCGTTTGGTGCGCTCGGGGTGCAGGATCGGGCACGGCATTTTGCTACGCTCTACCTCAACGACATCGCCGATGTGCTGCGCGACGCGGTCGATCCGCGCTTCGAGTTCGTGCGCTATGCGGAATCGCTGGCCCAGAGTCAGGCCAGCTTCGATCCCCTGGCCAGGGCTTTGGCGGCGCCGCTGAATCTGGTCGATAGCACGCTGCGCGAACTGACGCTGGCGGCGGTGGCACGGCATGCGCCGCGCCTGGTGCTGGTATCGGCACCGTTTCCCGGCAACGTGTATGGCGCCTTTCGCATCGCGCAGGCGATCCGGCAGCACGACCCGTCCATCGTCACCGTGCTCGGCGGCGGCTTCGTCAACACCGAATTGCGCGAGCTTTCCGAGCCGCGGGTGTTCGACTATTTCGACTACGTCACGCTGGACGACGGCGAGCGTCCGCTGCTGGCGCTGCTCGAACACCTGGCCGGCAAGCGGCCGCAGGACAGGCTGGTGCGCACTTTCGTGCGTGCGGCCGCCGGCGTGCGCTACATCGATGCCGGCCATCCCGACGATGGCGACATAGCCTTCGCCGAAGCCGGCACGCCCACCTGGGACGGACTGCCGCTCGACCGCTATCTGTCGGTTCTCGACATGCTCAACCCGATGCACCGGCTGTGGTCCGACGGGCGCTGGAACAAGCTTACCGTGGCGCACGGCTGCTACTGGAAGAAGTGCAGCTTTTGCGATGTCTCGCTGGATTACATCGCGCGCTATGACGCGGTCGTCGCGACAACCCTGGTCGACCGCATCGAAGCCGTCATTGCCGAGACCGGGCAGACCGGCTTCCATTTCGTCGACGAGGCGGCGCCGCCCAAGGCCTTGAAGGCCCTCGCCGTGGAACTGCAGAAGCGCAACCGGGCGATTTCGTGGTGGGGCAACATCCGCTTCGAGAAATCCTTCACCCCCGAGCTCTGCGCCCAGCTCGCCGACAGCGGCTGCATCGCCGTCTCGGGCGGACTCGAGGTGGCTTCCGACCGCCTGCTCAAGCTGATGCAGAAAGGCGTTTCGGTGGAGCAGGTGGCGCGCGTCACGCATGCCTTCGCCGATGCCGGCATCCTGGTGCACGCCTACCTGATGTACGGTTTCCCGACGCAGACCGTGCAGGACACGGTCGATGCGCTCGAATACGTGCGCCAGCTGTTCGCCGCGGGCTGCATCCAGTCCGGGTTCTTCCACCGCTTTGCCTGCACCGTACACTCCCCGGTCGGGCAGCATCCGCAACGTTATGGCATTACGCTCAAGCCCTTGCCGCCGGTGTCCTTTGCCAAAAATGACATCGGCTTCGTCGATGCGACGGGCGTCGATCACGCCGCGCTTGGCATTGCGCTGAACAAGGCGCTCTACAACTACATGCACGGGCTGGGCCTCGATCAGGACGTGCGCAGCTGGTTTGCCGGGCGCGTGCCGCGAACCCGTGTGCCGCGCCACTTCATGGCCCGGGCGCTCGAATGAGGGACTGAGGTCTCACTGGCGGGTACTTGCGGGTAAAATTTGGCTCAAGACAAACGATAGGGGAAGTCCGCATCATGGCGAAATACAACACTGAAGCTATCCGCGCTGTTGCTCTCGTTGGCCACGGCGGAGCCGGCAAGACAACCCTGGCCGAAGCCCTGCTGTTCAAGTCCGGCGCGATAACCGTAAAAGGCAGCGTCGAGAAGGGCAGTACCGTCTGCGATTTCGACGCGCAGGAAAAGGCGGCCGGCCATTCACTGAATTCGGCGCTGATCAATTTCGTCTGGGAAGGGGTGCACGTCCATCTCATCGACACCCCCGGCTATCCGGATTTTTCGGGGCAGGCCATTGCCGCGCTGGCGGGCGTCGATACCGCCGTGGTGGTGATCAACGCCCAGACCGGTATCGAACTGGCCACCGAGCGCATGATGCAAGCGGCTCAGGCCCGCGGCCTGGCGCGGATGATCCTGATCAACAAGATCGATGCCGACAACGTCGATCTGCCGGGACTGGTGGGCGAAATCCGCGAGCGCTTCGGTAAGGAATGCCTGCTGCTCGACCTGCCGGCGCATGATCGCCACGATGTGGTGGAAGTGCTGGAACACGATACCGGCGATGCCGACTTCGATTCGATTGCCCACGCCCATCGCGAACTGATCGATCAACTGGTGGAAGAGGACGAGTCGCTGCTGGCCCGCTATCTGGAGGAAGGCAAGGATCCTGCGGTGACGGAACTGCATGCGCCGTTCGAGAAAGCTTTGCGCTCCGGTCATCTGATCCCCATCCTGTTTGCCTCGGCCCGCACCGGCGCCGGCATTCCGGAACTGCTGCATGTCCTCGCCTCGCTGGCGCCGAACCCCGCCGAGGGCAATGCGCCGCCTTTCTACCGCGGCGAATCGGTGCAGGCCGGCGAAGCCTTCGATGCCCGGCCCGATCCGGCGCTGCATGTGCTGGCCCACGTCTTCAAGGTCATCGTCGATCCCTACATGGGCCGGGTTTGCGTGTTCCGCGTGCATCAGGGCACCGTGAAAAAGGACGCCCAGTTGTTTGTCGGCGACGGCAGGAAGCCCTTCAAGGTCGCCCATCTGTACCAGTTGCAGGGCAAGGATTACGTCGAAGTCGATGAGTTGTTGCCGGGCGATGTCGGTGCCGTGGCCAAGGTCGAGGAGATCGATTTCGACGCGGTGCTGCATGACTCCCATGACGAGGACAATATCCATCTGCTGCCGCTGGAGTTTCCGCGGCCGATGCAGGGCCTCGCCGTCGAGACCCGGCGCAAGGTCGACGAGCAGCGTTTGTTCGACATCCTGCACAAGCTGGAACTGGAAGATCCCTGCTTCGAAGTGGAGCGCCATCCGACCACGCATGAGACCGTGATCCGCGGCCTGGGCGAAATGCACCTGCGCTACAAGCTGGAAAAAATGGCGACCCAGTACAAGCTCGAACTGGACACCCGGCTGCCGCTGATTCCTTATCGCGAGACCATCACGGTCGGCGCCGAGGGCCATTGCCGGCACAAGAAGCAGTCGGGCGGCGCCGGACAGTTCGGCGAGGTGTATCTGAAGATCGAGCCGCTGCCGCGGGGCGCCGGTTTCGAGTTCGTGGACATCGTCAAGGGCGGCGTGATTCCGGGGGTGTTCATGGCCTCGGTGGAAAGAGGCGTGCGCCAGGCGCTGACCGATGGCGTGGTCGCCGGACATCCGGTGGAGGACATCCGGGTCATCGTCTATGACGGCAAGACCCATGCGGTGGACGGCAAGGACGTGGCTTTTTTCAGCGCCGGTCGCAAGGCCACGGTGGAAGCCATCCGCGCCGCATCGGCCATCGTGCTGGAGCCCATCGTCGGCATCGAAATCGTGGCACCCGAGGCGGCGATCGGCGACCTCACCGGAGATCTGTCGAGCCGGCGCGGCCACATTACCGGTACCAATCCGCGTTCCGGCGGCACGGCGTCAATCACCGGCGAAGTCCCTCTGGCCGAGATTACGGACTACGCTTCGCGGCTGAAGTCGATGACCGCTGGCCAGGGCGCCTACAACATCGAGTTTGCACACTATGCGCAAGTGCCGCCGCAGGTGCAGCAGAAACTGGCGGCGAGCTTCCAGCTGAAGGACGAGGACGAATGACCGGGAGTTGATCCGCCGGCAGGTTTCTTTGTTTTGCCCGCTGCCTTTCATATCAAGAGTCGGCGCTGATGAAGCAACTGCGCTACAAGGCGGTCGAGCAAGAAACGCTCTCCTCGCCGTAGCGGATGGCGAGACGGCGAGCGGAATGATCGTTGCTCGTCCGCGAATGATGGGGTATTCGGGATCGGGAGGATGGGCTGCAATTTGCTGCCCGATCAAAATGCGAATGTCATTGGACGACAAATAGCGTTCAATCTGAATACAAATTGTTCTTGTAGGTTCACTGCCGGGCTGTACTATGGTTCGCAGAAGAAAAAACCTACACGAATCAATATCCTACCAATAAAGTATGTCTTTCCAAAGATTGCGAACCCTCTCGATCGCCCGCCGCGAGCTCCTGCCATTTGTCGGCTCGCTCGAGGAACACGACATTCTCATCGCGATAGGGGCTGCCGACGAAGTGCTATGCCCGCTCGGATTCAAGCAATTGGGCTTGCTCAAGCTGGCGCCTCCCTCGACTCTGCAAAGAAGGCTCAAGAAGCTCCTGCTCAATCGAACAATAAAAAAAGCGGCCCAGCGCATCGATGGCCGGCGCGTCGCCTATTCATTGACTACCAGAACACTGGCTGCCTACAAGCAGTTCATTTTGCAGTCTTTTCACTAGTCATCGCATTCGCGTGGAAATGCATCGAATGAGCGAGGAGCAAATGGCGATTAACGCGTGTTCCTGTCCGCGTGCGCCGGGAGAAATCCTGACGGCTCCGCTATGTGCCGTTGAACTGGATACAAAGGGCCGCGACGGCCCGATATTCGTCAGCATGCCAATGCAACTCGACTGCCCGATGGCTCGCAGATTTTCCTACGGCGAATTCTGTCTTGACCAGAAGCGGATCAGACTGTATCGCGAATACGGAGTCTAGGTGCTTCTGGCTGGTTTTTCTTCTTCAACTTTGCGTCTCTGAGTCTTTGCGCCCGACTGCTTTTCCCCAGGTCAACTGATCCGACGCTAGCGTCCGGCAACCCGGCGAGACATGCAGGTTCGGGGTAGAGGCGGCCCTCATGGGGCCGCATCTGTCTTGAAGTATCGGGAAAGCACCACGCGCATTTCCTGCCGCAGTTCCGCATCGCCGGCCTGAGCAGCCCTGACGTACAAGTCGGGAACAATCTTCCTGAATACCGCTACAGCCCGCGGATCGAATTGCCGGCCCGAATCCCTCTCGATGATGGATATGGCCTCGGCCAGCGGAATCGGCTCCTTGTAGGGTCGTTTCGAGGTCAGGGCGTCGAATACATCGACGACCGCGAATATCCGGGCGACACAGGGAATGACTTCACCGCGCAGGCCATCGGGATAGCCAGTTCCGTCGAATCGCTCGTGGTGATGGCGAATGGTCAGCGCCGCGCCCGCCAGCCACGGATTGCCGGCGACGATCTCGATTCCGAGGAGGGCATGGGTTTTCATGATCGCGAACTCGTCGGCGGTCAACTTCCCCGGCTTGAGCAGTATGCGGTCGGGAATGCCTATCTTGCCTACATCGTGCAGGAAGGCGCCGACGACCAGATCCGAAATGTCCTGCTTCGGCAAGTTCATCGCCTCGGCGAGAGCGACGGCATAAAACGTCACCCGGTAGTTGTGCGCATCCGTGTCCGAATCCCGTTTGGCAATGGCGTTGCCGAGGGAGCGCAGCAAGGAGAGGTTGGCATCCAGCAGGCGACGGGACAGCGCGGTCGACCTTTGCAGCATGGCCAACAGCAGCGGATAGAGCAGAAATGCCGCGATCAGGACGGACGCGGCCGCCGCCAGTGCGCCATTGCGGATTTGTTCCGTTTGCGCCCGCAGGGTCTGCTCGTCAAGGCGGCTGACGCCTTCCAGATAACCCACAAGCGCTCCACTCTTTCCGGATAAGGGCAAAACGACTTGAATCAGCCGCTCTCCGGCGACGTCGATCCAGTGCCGATGACTTTGACCCTGCCCAGGCCAGTCATGTGGTCGAGATCGGGCTGCATCGATAAGGACAGCGGGAGCGCCATCCCATGCTTCGTAGATCAGCGCTCTCTCCGAGTTGAATACCCGAATGCCGACAAACCGGTTTCGATCCAGCAGACGGGTGAGGGCGCCGTGCTCTGCGGAGGCTCTGGCATCGATGGCCATCTGCATGGCCGGGGACTCGAAATGCCGGGCGCCCTCCGCGGCGCGCTCCAAAGCCGCCTGTTCGACTCGGCGGGTTTCGATCAGGTACGACGCGCCTCCGGCCGCCAATCCAATGAGAATTGCGGCGGCCCCCAGTTTTCGAGCGAGCAACCAGCGTAGTTGTCGAGGGCTCTCCGGCAATGCAATGGACATCTCAATCTTTCAGATTCTGGAGCATTTCCACCATCTGCCGGAAATCGCCGCCGGCGCGACCCCTTGAAAATTTCCGCATCACCGCATTCTCCGCGGATCTGGATCGCTCAAAATCCATTTCGCCGTGTTGCCATCCCCGCTCGGTTGAGACGCAGTGCGATACTTGAGCGGATGACGCGGGAACGGATGCTTGTGTCCGGCCCAGGCTTACTTGCCGTCCCGGGGATGCAAGTGCCTTTTCTTGTCCTTGGTGGGATCGGGCTTGTTCGCCTTGGTGTCGGGCGCTTTCTGCGGCACACCGGCTTTTTCTTCGACCCTGGAATCGGGCTTCATCATCTTGTCGGCGTGCATGTCCATGGCCGGCGCCTTGGCTGCCGCCGCCTTGTCCGTATCCGCAGCGGCTTGTGCTCCGAGGGACAGCGCGGCTACGGCAGCAAGCAGCGCCGTGGAAAGGATGGATTTCAGTTTCATGGCGATTTCTCCAATGGGTTATCAGCGAGGGAAGCTTGGTTGTCCGAGTGCGCTGGACAATGCAAAGTCTGCGCGCCGACTGCCGTCGACAACATGACTCGTGGATTACATTTCTGTCAGGCTTTGTGCGGCGATTGTTACCGATCGCACCGGCGGAATCAGCCGGTCAGCCGGATTTCGAAGCAGACGCCATCAATTCCGCAACGGACAGAAATTTCGCCGCCGTGGGCGCGGATGATGGAGCGGGTGATGGCCAGGCCCAGCCCGGCGCCCTCGGCGCTTCTGTGCCGCGACGGGTCGGCACGGTAGAAGCGGTCGAATATTCGTGACAGATGTTCCTGCGGAATCGGCTCGCCGGCATTTTCAATCATCAGGTTCGCGCCGTTGCCTGCCGTCTCGATATGAACCCGAATATTGCCGCCTTCGGGAGTGTGACGGATGGCGTTGGACAGCAGGTTGGCCAGCGCGCGGCGCAGCATCAACTTGTCGCCCGACACCTGCCCGGCACCTTCCAGTGACAGATGCAGCGCCTTTTCTTCGGCCAGCGCATCGAAGAAATCGAACAGTTCGCGCAC
>JAPLQZ010000242.1 GCA_026399415.1 Rhodocyclales bacterium
GACGAACTCTACAGCGCGAAGACGCGCGAAGAGCTCGAGGCCACGCCGATAGAAGTCAAGGTCGCCGGCCGCATCATGTTGAAGCGCGTCATGGGCAAGGCCAGCTTTGCCAGCATTCAGGACGTTTCCGGCCGGATCCAGATATTCGTCAGCAACGACGGTTCCGGTGAGGACGTGCACAAGCAGTTCAAGGGCTGGGACCTGGGCGACATCGTCGGCTGCGAAGGCACGCTGTTCAAGACCAAGACCGGCGAACTGACCGTGCATTGCCGCGTCATCCGCCTGCTCACCAAATCCTTGCGGCCGCTGCCCGAAAAGTTCCACGGCCTCACCGACGTCGAGCAGAAGTACCGCAGCCGCGAACTCGACCTGATCACCAACGAGCAGACGCGATTCACTTTCGTCGCCCGCAGCCGGATGATCCAGTCGATCCGCAATTACATGATGCATCACGGCTTCCTCGAAGTGGAAACGCCGATGATGCATCCGATTCCGGGCGGCGCTACCGCCAAGCCTTTCACCACGCACCACAATGCGCTTGACATGCAGTTGTTCCTGCGCATCGCGCCGGAGCTGTACCTGAAGCGCTTGGTGGTCGGCGGCTTCGAGAAGGTTTTCGAAGTCAATCGCAACTTTCGCAACGAAGGACTCAGCCCGCGACACAATCCCGAATTCACCATGATGGAGTTCTACGAGGCCTATACCGACTACCAGCGGCTGATGGACTTCACCGAAGGACTGCTGCGCCATTCGGCCCGCGAGGCGCTGGGCACGGAGGTATTCGAGTACCAGGGCCGCGCGCTCGATCTTTCCAAGCCCTTCGCCCGCCTGACCATCGTCGGCGCGATCAACCACTACCATCCGGGCTATACCTTCGAGCAGTTGAACGATATCGACTGGCTGCGGCAAAAGCTCAAGGATCTCAGGGTCGATATGAAGACGCCGCACATGGCACGTGCCGGACTGGGCAGCCTGCAACTGGCGCTGTTCGAGGAGACCACCGAAGCCGAATTGTGGGAGCCGACCTACATCATCGATTACCCGGCCGAAGTCTCGCCGCTGGCGCGCAGCAGCGACAGCAACCCGGACATCACCGAACGCTTCGAACTGTTCATCGTCGGCCGCGAAATAGCCAACGGATTTTCCGAGCTCAATGATGCCGAAGACCAGGCGGCGCGCTTTCTCCAACAAGCCAAGGCCAAGGAAGCGGGCGACGAGGAAGCCATGTACTACGACGCCGCTTTCATTCGCGCCCTGGAATACGGGCTGCCGCCGACCGGCGGCTGCGGCATCGGCATCGACCGTCTGGTAATGCTGCTGACCAACTCGGCGTCGATCCGCGACGTGATCCTGTTCCCGCAGATGCGCCCGGAGTAATGCCGCGGTGACGTCATCGCCGCTGGTTCCCGCCGAACCTGCGGCAACCAGCGATGGCACGCCGTTTTCGTTAACCTACGACGACGTCTATCACACGGCTCACGGCGGGCTGGAGCAGGCCCGCCACGTATTCCTTGCGGGTAATGCCTTGCCGGCACGCTGGCACGGCAACGACCGATTTGTCATCTGCGAAACCGGATTCGGCCTCGGCTTGAATTTTCTCGCCACCTGGCAAGCCTGGCGCGAGTCGAAGGCGAGCGGCCGGCTGCACTTTATCTCGGTTGAAAAACATCCCTTCCGCCGCGATGATCTGGCTTGTTTGCTGGCCCTCTATCCCGAACTGGCAGCCCTCGCCGGCCAACTGCTGAGGCAGTGGCCGCCGCTGACGCCAGGTTTTCACCGACTGCATTTCGACGACGGCAAACTCACGCTGACGCTGCTGTTTGGCGACGCACAGGCATTGCTGCCGCAATTGGTGGCAAGCGTCGACGCGATCTTTCTCGACGGTTTTGCGCCGACAAAGAATCCGGAGTTGTGGTCGCCCGCCTTGCTCAAAACGATCACCCGCCTGTGCACCAGTCAGGCGACGTTGGCCACCTGGAGCGTCGCCGGCGAAGTGCGCCGTACGCTGGAGCAGCTAGGCTGGAAACTGGACCGCCGTCCCGGCTTTGGCGGCAAGCGTGAAATGCTGGTCGGCCGGCATGAAATCGCCGTACCGCCAGCGCCGACTCTTGACCCTCTTCCCAACACTGGCGAACGCCGCGCCATCGTCATCGGTGCCGGACTCGCCGGAACGGCGATCAGCGAACGGCTGGCCAGCCGCGGCTGGCACGTCGACCTCTTCGAACGCCATGCCGCTCCCGCCCAGGAAGCCTCGGGCAACCCGACCGGCATACTGCTGCCGCATCTGGCAAAGGACGATGCGCTGGCGGCGCGACTGTCCCGCGCCTGCTACCTGTATGCATTGCGCCTGTTTGCCGATCTGGACGGCGTGCGCTGGTCGCCCTGCGGCGTGCTGCAAGTCGCGCGCGACGCGGCGCACGAAGCCCTGCAGCGCGCCACGGTGGAGCAACTCAAACTGCCGGCCGACTTTGCCGGCTTTCTCGAACACGACGCTGCCGTAACACTTGTCGGACGGCCGCTGGCGCACGGCGGCTGGTGGTTTCCCGGCGGCGGCTGGGTCAGTCCGCGCAGCGTCTGCGCCGCCCTGCTGGCTGCCGCCGGCGAACTGGTTCACGCGCATTTCGACACAGCGGTCAGCGCGCTGCGGCAGACCGCGGACGGCTGGCAGGCATTCGATGGCGCCGGC
>JAPLQZ010000227.1 GCA_026399415.1 Rhodocyclales bacterium
GTACAGCAGATCGAAGGCCGGCGGCTTGTTGCCCTTGAGGTAATTGCCCACCACGTATTGCCAGATCAGGTCGTTGGCGCGCAGCGCGGAAAACACCGTCGCCAGTTCGCTGCCGCGCAGCAGGCCGCCCTTGCCGATGCCGGCCTCGCGCGCCTGAACCGCTTTCTCGTCGATGAAGTAACCGATCTCTCCGGTGTCCGAAAAATCCAGCAGCGTCGTCAGCAGGGTCAGCGACGCGACGGGATTCTCACCACGAATGCGCGCCACCGAGAGCGCGGCACCGAGGATCGTGCCGCCGACGCAGAAACCCAGGGCGTTGATCTGCTTGACCTTGCAGATATCCTGCGCCACCTTGATCGCCTGCAATGCACCGCGCTCGATATAGTTGTCCCAGGTCAGATGCCCGAGATCGGCCTGCACATTGCGCCAGGAAACCAGGAACACCGTGTTGCCCTGCTCCACGGCATAGCGCACCAGCGAATTTTCCGGTTGCAGATCGAGGATGTAGTACTTGTTGATGCACGGCGGCACCATCAGGAAGGGCCGCTCCGACACTTTTTCGGTCGTCGGCGAATACTGGATGAGTTGCATCAGTTCGTTTTCGAACACTACTGCGCCCGGAGTGATCGCCAGATTGCGACCGACCTCGAAAGCGCTGTCGTCAGTCATCGAGATGCGGCCCTTCTCCAGGTCGCCGAGCAGGTTCTGTATGCCCTGCTGGATGCTCTCGCCCTTGGTTTCCAGCGCCTTCTGGACGAACTCGGGGTTGGTGGCAAGGAAGTTGGACGGCGCCATCGCGTCGACCATCTGCCGCGTCAGAAAACGCATGCGATTCTTCGCCTGGCCGTCCGCCAGCGGCGCCGCCTCGGCCATCCGCTTCATGTATTCGGAATTGATCAGGTAGGCCTGGCGCAGATAGTCATAGACCGGGCTCTCGCCCCACGCCGGGTGATCGAAACGCTTGTCGCCGGTTGTCGCACTCACCACTTGCTGTGCGGGCTGATCGGCCGCCTTGCCCAGCATGCCTTGCCAGAGTTGGGCGTGCCGCGCCATCCACTCCTGCTGCAGGGTCTTGAGTTCTTCCGACTCGCTACTCCACGCCGCCGGATTGGCGCCGGGGGGCGTCGTCGCCAGCTTTTGCTGTTCGGCAAGAAACTGGTTAAAGCCTTGAGCCATGGAGTTTCCAGCTTGGAACATGGCGTGAAGCGCGGCATTCTGATCGGGGGGAACGGACATCCATGGCTCCTGAAGACGAAGTTTTAGCGCAGGCCAGTCCGATGACAGCGAGGGTCAAGCGAAGCCGCCGGAGCTAAAACGGGGTTTATTTTGCACTGCACAATAACCGGTGTCAAGCAAGGCTGCGGCGAAACAGCAAGTGCTTATCCCGCGAAGCGATCGACAATGCGGTCGGTGAGGACAATGGTGCCGATGCCCGCCGCGATCAATAGCACCTGCTGCACGGTGGCGCGAATTTCCGTGCGCTTGTGCAGGCCCGGGATCAGGTCGGCCACGGCGACATAGATCATGCTCGCCGCCGCGAGAGCCAGCAGCACCGGCACGGCGCTTTGCACCTGGCCCAGCGCCACATAGGCCAGCAGCGCCCCTACCAGCGTCGCCAGGCTGGAGAGCAGGTTGAAAGCCAGCGCGCGCGCCTTGGAATAGCCCGAATGCAGCAGGATCACGAAGTCGCCCACCTCCTGCGGAATCTCGTGCGCAATCATGGCCAGCGCCGTGACAATGCCGAGGCGCACGTCTTCCATGAAAGCCGCCGCAATCAGCACGCCATCGACCGTGTTGTGGAAGGTGTCGCCGACCAGGATCATCATGCCGCTGCGGCCGTGGTCGTGCTCCTGCGCGTGGCTGTGCACCAGCGGTTCGTGCCCTTCGCATTCCTCGACATGGCAGTGGCGCCACAGCACCAGCTTTTCCAGCACGAAAAAAGCCAGGATGCCGCCGAGCACCGTCGCCATGGTGGTCGACGCATCGCCGCCGGCGATGATGGCATGCGGCAGGACTTCGAGGAAGGACGCCCCGAGCAGTGCGCCGATGGCATAGCTGACGAGCAGGGACACCCATTGCGTCCGCGCCCTGAAGGCGAATGCCGCCGCGGCGACAACGCTGAGCGCGCCGCCGGCCAATGACATGAGGATGATCCAGGAAAGTACCGACATGGACGCGAAATTATAGGCGCTATTCCAGCCAGATCAGGCCGGCCATGCGCCCGGTGACGCCGTCGCGGCGATAGGAAAAGAATCTCTCCGCATCGGCCTTGGTGCAGGAGTCGGCGCTGGTGACACGGTGAATGCCCAGTGCATCCAGCCGCTGGCGCGCCAGTTGATGAATGTCGCACAGCCATTTGCCGTTGGCGGAAGCTGCAAACGCGCTCGCGGCCTGCGCGTCGTGGTCCACAAATATATCGCGCACCTCGTCGCCGACTTCAAAGGCTTGCGGCCCGATGGCCGGCCCGAGCCACGCCATGAGACGCATCCCCGGCTCACCCAGCGCGGCCACCGTTGCCTCGATCACCCCCGCTGCCAAGCCGCGCCAGCCGGCATGAGCAATCGCAACCACGCTCGCCTGATCATCGCAGAGCAACACCGGCAAGCAGTCGGCGGTGAGTACCGCGCAGACCACGCCGCGCTGCCGTGTGAAACTTGCATCGGCCTCCACGCCGGGCGCCGCCAGGGCCGCATCGACACAGCGCGCGCCATGCACCTGGGCCAGCCACACCGGCTCGGCGGGCAGTTCGCGGCGCAGCAGCGCCCGGTTCGCTGCCACGGCCTGCGGATCGTCGCCGGCGCGGACACTAAGATTGAAGCCGTGCCATGGTGCACGGCTGACGCCGCCGCGACGCGTCGTCGCCAGCGCACGCACGCCGGGCGGCGCCGGCCACCCCGGTACGATCAAGCTACTCATGCCGCAGGTCTTCCAGCAGTTGCGCGAAATCGACGGGCAGCGGCGATTCCCAGGCCATTTCGGCGCCTGTTGCCGGATGCCGCAATGCCAGACGCCACGCATGCAGTGCCTGCCGCGGAAAGGCATCGAGCCGGGCATCGCCGCTCCTGGTCTTGCCGTAGACGGAATCGCCGGCGAGGGGATGCTTGATCGATGCCAGATGGACGCGAATCTGATGCGTGCGTCCTGTCTCCAGCCGGCATTCGAGCAAGGTGGCTTTGGCGAAGCGCTCAAGCACGGCGTAATGCGTGCGCGCCTCCTTGCCGCCGCCCCGCACGATGGCCATTTTTGTCCGCTGCACGGCATGGCGCCCGAGCGGCGCATCGACGATGCCGTCGCGCTCGACCGTGCCCAGCGCCAGGGCGAGGTAGTGCCGTTGCACCGAACGGGCCTGCATCTGACGCACCAGGTTGCCGGCGCGAGGTATTTCGGCCAGTTGTGGTTCATGGTGCAGCAGCGCATTCATCAGCGTGCCCGACGCATTGCCATTGCCCGGATGCACCACCAGGCCGGCCGGTTTGTCGATCACGATCAATTGCGCGTCCTCGAACACCACGTTCAGCGCAATATCCTCGGCGGCATTGGCAAGAGTCGGCGCCGGCGGTGCGGCGGCACTCGCGTCGAACTCGATGCGTTCGCCGCCATACACCTTGCGTTTGGACTCTGCCGCACTGCCGTCGAGGCGAATCAGGCCCTGCTTGAGCCAGCCCTGCAGCCGGCTGCGCGAGTGCTCCGGAAAGAGCTTGGCCAATGCCGCGTCAAGCCGCCAGCCGGCGCATTCCGCTGGGATCTCGGTGCCCGGGAGCTGACGGGGGCTTCGGCTATAATCCGTCGGATGTTCATGCGAGGTTTTCACCATGCATAGTTTAGCGGCATTCCTCCGGGCGATCGCCCCCATCGTAGTCATTGGCGCCAGTCTAGGCACGACCCTGCTCGGCGGTTGCGGCCTGCTGCCTGCCGAGATCGATGAAACTGCCGGCTGGACGCCCAACAAGCTCTACGCGGAAGCCAAGGACGCCATGAACGAAGGCGCCTACGACAAGGCCATCAAGTATTTCGAAAAGCTCGAAGCCCGCTTCCCCTATGGCCGTTTCGCGCAACAGGCGCAGTTGGAAGTTGCCTACGCCTATTACCGCCAGACCGAGGCCGCATCCGCCATTGCCGCCTGCGATCGCTTCATCCGCCTGCATCCGAACCATCCCAACGTCGACTACGCCTACTATCTGAAGGGTCTGACCAACTTCAACGAGGACCTTGGCCTGTTGGGCTACGTCAGCCTGCAGGATCTCACCGAACGCGATCCCAAGGCGGCGCGCGAGTCTTTCGATGCCTTCAAGGTCCTGGTGAACAAGTATCCCGAAAGCCGCTACACACCGGACGCCACGGCGCGCATGAAATACCTGGTCAATGCACTCGCCTCGCATGAAGTGCATGTCGCGCGCTACTACATGAAGCGGGAAGCCTACGTCGCCGCGGTCAACCGCGCGCAGACCGCGGTCAAGACCTACCCGGGCGCCCCCGCCAATGAAGAGGCGCTGTTCATCATGGTCAAGGCCTACGATCTGCTCGGCATGAATGACCTGCGCGACGACACCGAACGCGTCATGCGCAAGAACTTCCCCAGCAGCGAGTACTACACGCGTGGCCTCGACAAGACGCTGCCCTGGTGGCGGCTCTGGTAGGTCGCTGAGCGACACTCTTGACCCGGTCTGCATTCCAGGCAAACCGGACGCGTGACACTTCAGGAGAACTCCCCTTGTCCGTCGACATCCAGTCGCCCTCCCTTTGCATCGGCATCGTCGGCACCGGCGCCATGGGTCGCGGCATTGCACAGATCGCTGCGCAGGCGGGCATCCGCGTGCTGCTGTTCGACGCCCTGCACGGCGCGGCGGCCAACGCACGCGAAACCGTGGTCGGCACGCTGGGCAAGCTGGCGGATAAAGGCAAAATTTCCGCCACAGCGCTCGCCGCTGCATCGGCCAAACTGGAAGTCGTGCCGCGACTCGAGGAACTGGCTTCGGCACAGATCATCGTCGAGGCCATCGTCGAGAATCTCGATGTCAAGAAAACCTTGTTCCAGCAACTGGAAGACATCATTGCCGCCGATTGCATCCTCGCCACCAATACCTCGTCGCTGTCGGTAACCTCGATTGCCGCCGCCTGCAAGCAACCGGAGCGCGTCGGCGGTTTTCACTTCTTCAATCCCGTGCCGCTGATGAAAATCGTCGAGGTGATCGACGGCCTGGTCACCGCGCCGTGGGTATCCGCAGCGCTGCTGGCGCTGGGGCAGCGCATGGGTCACACGGCGGTGCGGGCGAGGGATACCCCGGGCTTCATCGTCAACCATGCCGGTCGCGGTTTCGTTACCGAAGCGTTGCGCATCCTCGGTGAAGGCATCTGCGATTTTTGGCAAGTCGACCGCATCATGCGCGAGGCCGCCGGGTTTCGCATGGGGCCTTTCGAACTGATGGATCTCACCGGCCTCGATGTGTCGCAGCCGGTAATGGAATCGATCTACCACCAGTACTACGAGGAGCCGCGCTACCGGCCCTCGGCGCTGGCGGCGCAGCGACTGGCCGGCGGGGCGCTGGGACGCAAGACCGGGCGCGGCTTCTATACCTACAGCAATGGCGCGGCCGTATCCATGCCGGTGGCCGATGTGCCGGTCGCCAGGCCTGCCAGCGTCTGGGTCAGCCAGACCCATCCGGAATGGGCCGCAGCCGTGCGCGAGATCGCCGCCGCAGCGGGCATCGCGGTCGAAACCGACTACACGCCCGGTGATGCGGCCTTGTGCATCGTCACCCCGCTGGGCGTCGATACCACCACGTCCTGCGTCGAGCAGGGTCTCGACCCGGGACGCACCGTCGCCATCGACTGCTTTTTGAAAGTCGGCGCCGGCGGGACGGCGCGCCGCACCCTGATGACCACGCCGCTGACCACCGCCGCGATGCGCGATGCGGCGCATGCCCTGTTTGCCGCCGACGGCACCCCGGTCAGCGTGATCCACGACAGCGCCGGATTTGTCGCCCAGCGCATCATTGCCTGCATCGTCAACATCAGTTGCGACATTGCCCAGCAACGCGTCGCCAGCCCGGCCGACATCGACCGCGCGGTCACGCTCGGCCTCGGCTACCCCAAGGGGCCGCTGGCCTTCGGCGATGCGCTGGGCGCCAGAAACGTGCTGGCGATCCTCGAAGCCATGCAGGATTTCTACGGCGACCCGCGCTACCGCCCCAGCCCGTGGCTGAAGCGTCGCGCCTTGCTCGGCATTTCGCTGCTCACCGAAGAAACCTGAACATGAAGCAACCATCCGACCTGGCCGCCTTCCGCCTGCGCCACACCTTGCGCGTGCGCTGGGCCGAAGTCGATGCGCAAAGCATCGTTTTCAACGGCCACTACCTGACCTACTTCGACATCGGCATCACCGAATACTGGCGCACCATCGGCCTGCCCTACCCGGAGGGCATCGCCGGCACCGGCGGCGACCTGTTCGCGGTAAGGACCGTGGTCAACTATCACGCCTCGGCCCACTACGACGATTTTCTCGACGTTTGCGTGCGCGCCGAAAAGCTCGGCAATTCGAGCATGACATTCGAGATGGGCATCTTCCGCGACGGCGAGCGCCTGATCAGCGGCGAGGTGGTCTATGTCAATGCCGACCCGGAAAGCCGGACATCACGGCGCCTGCCGGAAAAACTCCGTCAGGCCATCGAAAACTACGAAGCAGGAGGCTGAGCGCACCATGGCCATGGATGTGATTGACTATTTCGTTCACGGCGACGACATGCAGTTCGTCGAAATCGAACTCGACCCGGGCGAAGCCGCCATCGGCGAGGCCGGCAGCATGCTGTACATGGAAGACGGCATCGAAATGGATACCGTGTTCGGCGATGCTTCCGAGCAGCAATCGGGCCTGTTCGGCAAGCTGGTCGGCGCCGGCAAGCGCCTGCTCACCGGCGAGTCGCTGTTCATCACGGTCTATACGCACAAGGGCCAGGGCAAGAAGCGCGTGGCCTTTGCCGCGCCCTACAGCGGCAAGATCATTCCCTTCGACTTGAAAAAGCATGGCGGCACCATGATCTGCCAGAAGGATGCTTTCCTCTGCGCGGCAAAGGGCGTTTCGCTCGGGATCGCCTTTCAGAAGAAGCTGCGCGCCGGTTTCTTCGGCGGCGAGGGTTTCATCATGGAAAAACTCGAAGGCGACGGCATGGCCTTTGCGCACGCCGGCGGCACCGTGATCGAACGCGATCTGGCGCCCGGCGAAGTGCTGCGCGTCGATACCGGTTGCGTGGTGGCCTACACGCCGGGCGTGGATTTCGACATCCAGTTCATCGGCGGCATCAAGACCGCCCTGTTCGGCGGCGAGGGACTCTTCTTTGCCGTGCTGCGCGGCCCGGGTACGGTATGGATGCAGTCCCTGCCCTTCGCCCGTCTGGCATCACGCATTTTCGCCGCGGCGCCGGTGAGCAAGGGCGGCAGCGGCAAGGGTGGCGAGCAGGGCAGCATTCTCGGCAATGTTTTCATCGGCGACGAGTGAAATTCATTCTTTCCGCCATGACCAAGGAGGCATTTCATGATTGAGCTTTACTACGGTTCCGGTGCTTGTTCGCTTGTCCCCCATGTCGGCCTGGAGGCGATCAGGGCCGCCACCGGAGATGCCTTTGAGCCGCGGGCGCTAAAGCTGCACAAGGGAGAACAGCGGTCGCCCGAATACCTGGAACTGAATCCACTGGGTCTGGTCCCGCTTCTGGTGGTCGATGGCAAACCCTTGAGCCAGATCCTGGCAATCTGCGACTATCTCGACCGGCGTTATCCCCAGGCCGGGCTCTTGCCGGCCGATCCCTGGCAGCGCGCGCAAGCGATGTCTAGCTTCGCCTGGATGAACAACACGGTCCATCCAACCTTCACCCGCATCTTCCGTTCGCAGAATTTCGCCGCCAGCGAAGCCGCACAGGCGGAAATCAGGCAAATCGCCCAGGGCATGTTCCGCGGACACCTGGAACGCATCCAGGAAATGACGGAAAAGGCCGCCCCATTCCTGCTGGGCGAGAAACTTTCCTTCATCGATGCCTATGCGCTGGTCTTTCTGCGCTGGGGAGGTCTCGCCGGTATCGATCCCGCATCCTTGCCGACTTACAAGACTTACGTCGATCGTCTCGCAGCGGTGCCGCCGGTCGCTGCCGCGATTGCGCGCGAAGGGATCAAACTGGACACCTACCAGAAGAACTAGGCCGGGGCGCGTCCCGGACCAGGCTCAAGGAGCGATATAAGCGTAGCCCCTGGCCTGGTATGCCATCAGCGAAATGAAGCCATTGCCGACAACGCGAATCTCGGGCAGGACCAGTTCGGTTCTGGTTTCCTGCGTCCGCGATGCAACGGCACACTGTTCGAATCCTTCGACCCCCGGAGCTTTGCTCATTTCCTTGATCCGGATGGCGACTTTCGCTGCCATTTCACGGTCTTCAGGCTTGATCTTTTCCTGGTCGGTCTGCACGAGTTTCGTCGCCGGCCCACGGAATGCCAGGATGAAATGCGGCTTCACGCCCTGCTGGATCAGCGATTGCCGGGTCTCGTCGATGACATTGAGCTTGCCCAGCAGAAGCTTGGGGTTGCCTTCATGGATGTCGAATGCAATCTTGCCTTCCTTGAGCCCCGCCAAGGCCGCACTATCGTCGGCGGCCAGGACTCCTGTCGAGCAGGCCACGAACACTCCCAGAACCAGCGCGCCAAGCATCTGCGGCAACCTGCCAAAGCCGGTATTCATGTCATCTTCTCCTGTTGGTGGCATTTATGAGAGCAACGCCTTGTCGGATCGGTTTCGCCAGACCATGGCGAACGGGGCAGCGGATTCCGCTCTGCGTTCCACAGATCACATCGCCCGCTGACTGAATACAACTTAGGGAAACGCTGAATAAGCCACTGCAAAATTCAGTGACAAACTGAAATCGAGACG
>JAPLQZ010000153.1 GCA_026399415.1 Rhodocyclales bacterium
AAGGAAAAGGACTACCAGCCCGTCCCGGTCCGGCCACCCGCAGCAACTCTGGCGCTGGCGCCGGCCACCTACGCTCCGGCCCGGCCAGCGGAAATTCCCGCAACGAGCGTCGGCGGTTACCCGAACAAGCCGGTGCGGATCGTCGTACCCTTCACCCCCGGCGGCTCGACCGACTTCGTTGCCCGTACGCTGTCCCAGGCGCTGTCCGGACGCCTGGGACAGCCGGTCGTCGTGGAGAACCGTGCCGGTGCCGGCGGCATGATCGGGGTCGACGCCGTCGCCAAGTCCGCGCCCGATGGCTATACGCTGCTCCTCGGCAGTTCGGCGAACATTTCGATTGGTTCGCAGCTGTATCGCAGCTTGCCGGTCAATGTCGCGACCGATTTGCTGCCGGTTGCCGTGCTCACCAAAGCGCCGCTGATGCTGGTGGTCAATTCCGGCAGCCCTAACGTCAGCCTGCGCAGCCTGATCGACGACGCGCGGCGCAACCCGGGACGACTCAATTACGCCACGAGCGGATCGGGCAGCGCATCTCATCTCGCTGGAGTGGCATTCACGACCGAGGCCGGTATCGACATCGTTCAGATTCCCTACAAAGGCACGGCTCCTGCCATCAACGATCTGCTCAGCGGTTACGTGCATCTCACCGTGATCGAGTCCGCATTTGCCGCAAACCATGTCAAGAGCGGAAAACTGCGTGCACTGGCCGTTACCGGCGACCGACGCCAACCCGAATTCCCCGATGTGCCCACCTTTGCGGAACTGGGCATGCCGCGAGTGGATGTCAATCCGTGGAACGGGATTTTCGTTCCGATGGGAACACCGGCGGCCATCGTCCGCCATCTCAACGCCGAAGTGCGCCGCGCCCTGCAGCAGCAGGAAGTGGTTGATGTGCTGGCACGTAGTTCGGTACAGGCCGCCCCTGGCGGGAGCAGCGATGAATTCGCCGCTTTCGTCCGCGACGACACGGCCCGCATGGCGCGCTGGATCAAGGCCGGCAACATCCGGGTCGAGTAGCCGGCGGGTTCCAAGCCCGTCACCGAAACCCTGTAAAATCGCTGCTCTTGCGAATTTACGGGATTTCCCGATGAACGAAAAACCCACGTTCCAGGAAGTCATCCTGCGCCTGCAGGACTTCTGGAACAAGCAGGGCTGTGTATTGCTCCAGCCCTACGACATCGAAGTCGGCGCCGGCACCTTCCACACCGCCACCTTTCTCCGTTCGATCGGCCCCGAACCCTGGCGCGCCGCCTATGTGCAGCCCTCGCGACGGCCCAAGGACGGCCGCTACGGCGAAAACCCGAATCGCCTGCAGCACTACTACCAGTATCAGGTGGTGCTCAAGCCCAGCCCGTCGAACATCCAGGAACTCTATCTCGACAGCCTGCGCGCGCTCGGCATCAACACCTCGGAACATGACATCCGCTTTGTCGAGGACGACTGGGAATCGCCAACGCTGGGAGCATGGGGGCTGGGCTGGGAGGTCTGGCTGGACGGCATGGAAGTCACCCAGTTCACTTACTTCCAGGAAGTCGGATCGATACCCTGCCGGCCGGTGCTGGGCGAGATAACCTACGGCATCGAGCGCCTCGCGATGTACCTGCAGAACGTGGAAAACGTCTTCGATCTGGTCTGGGCGCCCGGGGTTACCTATGGCGATGTGTATCACCAGAACGAGGTGGAGCAATCGACCTACAACTTCGAACATTCCGACGTCGACTGGCTGTTTGCGCAGTTTTCAAAATTTGAATCCGAAGCCAAGCGCCTGATCGGCCTCAGCCTGCCGCTGCCCGGTTTCGAGATGGTGATGAAGGCCTCGCACACCTTCAACCTGCTCGATGCGCGCGGCGCCATTTCGGTCACCGAGCGCGCCGCCTTCATCGGCCGCGTGCGTGCGCTGGCGCGTGAGATCGCGCAAGCCTATTACGACTCGCGCGAGCGTCTTGGCTTCCCGATGTTAAAAGGAGTGGCCTCGTGAAAGCCACACTATTGATCGAACTCCTGACCGAGGAACTGCCGCCGAAGTCGCTGGCCAAACTGGGCCTGTCCTTCCGCGAGCAACTGCAAAAGTCGCTGGCCGAGGCCGGATTCATCGCCGCCGAAAATGCCGGGCGCTGGTTCGCCACGCCACGCCGCCTGGCGCTGCAGTTCGACGATTGCCTGGAGAGCCAGCCTGATCGCGTGATCGAGAAGAAAGGTCCGGCGGTCGCCTCGGGAGTCGGCGCTGACGGTACGCCGACCAAGGCCCTCGAAGGCTTCATGCGCTCGGCCGGTGTCGAATTCGCGCAACTGGAAAAGCAGAGCGACGCAGGTGGTAAAAGTGGAGCCGAGTACTTCGTCGCCCGCCTCAAGAAGAGCGGCGGACGCATCGACGAATATCTGGCCGGCATGGTCGAAGCCGCCCTCAAGAAACTGCCGGTAGCCAAAATGATGCGCTGGGGCGCCGGTGAAGCGCAATTCGTGGCGCGGCCACCGCTTCATGAGCGTAGGCGTGATCGACATCCAGCACGCCGGCGACTACGAGGCGATTCTGGAGAAAGAAGGCCGCGTCATCGCCTCCTTCGACAAGCGCCGCGCCATGATTGTCGAACAACTGGATCGCGCCGCCGGGCAGCTCACCTGGCTGCGGGACGACGCGCTGCTCGACGAAGTCACGGCGCTGGTCGAATTCCCGGCTGTCTATGAGGCGAGCTTCGAACCGGAGTTTCTCGCCGTGCCGCAGGAGTGCCTGATCCTGACCATGAAGGCGAACCAGAAGTATTTCCCGCTGATGGACGGCGACAAACTCACCCATCGCTTCCTCGTGGTCTCGAACATGAAGGTGGCCGACCCGACCAACATCGTCACCGGCAACGCCCGCGTGGTGAGGCCGCGCCTGGCGGATGCCAAGTTCTTCTTCGAAACCGACAAGAAGACGCCGCTGTCGGCACGCATCGGCAAGCTGTCGCGAGTGGTCTATCACAACAAGCTGGGCACCCAGGGCGAGCGCGTCGATCGCCTGGTCAAGCTGGCCGCCACGATCGCGCAGCGGCTGGGCGCCGACGTGATGCAGGCGGAACGCGCGGCCTTGCTGGCGAAGGCCGATCTGGTCACCGACATGGTCGGCGAATTTCCCGAACTGCAGGGCATCATGGGCCGCTACTACGCACTGGCCGACGGCGAACCCGCCGTCGTCGCCGACGCCATACAGAGCCATTATCAGCCGCGCTTCAATGGCGATGCCTTGCCGCAAGGGGCGGTCGCCTGTGCCGTGGCACTGGCCGACAAGCTGGATGCGCTGATCGGCTTCTTCGGCATCGGCCAGATTCCCACCGGCGACAAGGATCCCTTCGGCCTGCGCCGCGCGGCGCTGGGCGTGCTGCGCATGCTGATGGAAACGCCGCTGCCGCTCTCGCTGCCGGAACTGATCGACGCTGCCGCCGCCGGCTTCGCGCCGGAGTTGCTCACCGGCGATTGGCGTACCGCCAACGCCGATTTCTTCAGGGAACGCCTGCGCCACATGCTGCGCGACGCGGGGCACGATCACAAAGCGGTCGATGCCGTGCTGGCGCTGGACCCGGTGCGGATCGACCAGATTCCGGCCAAGCTGGCGGCAGTAAAGGCGTTCGCCGCGTTGCCCGAAGCCGAAGCACTGGCGGCCGCCAACAAGCGCATCGTGAACATCCTGAAAAAGTCGGGCGCCGAAGCGGGTACGACGGTCAATGTCGCACTGTTGCACGAAGCTGCCGAGAAAACCCTGTTCGCCCAGGTCAGCGCCGTCGCGCCGGGGATCGAAGCGCAACTCGCTGCCGGCGACTACACCGCCGCACTCAAGGCCCTGGCCGGTTTGCGCGGCGCGGTCGATGCGTTCTTCGACGGCGTCATGGTAATGGCCGAGGAACCGGCAACGCGCGCCAATCGTTTGGCCCTGCTGTCGCGCCTCGCCGGCTTGATGAACCGGGTGGCCGATATTTCGAGGCTTTCTGTTTAACTGTCTAACCATCGGGAGCGCGGGGTAATTCCCGTCCTGTTTTCCCCGTGCTCCCCGTGTTCCCCGTGGTGAAATAATCTCTATGAAACTCGTCATCCTCGACCGCGACGGTGTAATCAACCACGACTCCGACCAGTACATCAAGTCGCCGGAAGAGTGGAAGCCGATTCCCGGCAGCCTCAACGCCATCGCCCGACTCAACCAGGCCGGCTATCGCGTGGTCATCGCCACCAACCAGTCCGGCATCGGCCGCGGACTGTTCGAGACGGACACGCTGATCGCCATTCACGACAAGATGCTGAAGGCGCTGGCGCAGGTCGGCGGTCGCATCGATGCAATATTTTTCTGCCCGCATACCCACGCCGACAACTGCGACTGCCGCAAGCCGAAGCCCGGCATGTTGCGCGAGATCGCCGCACGCTACAACGCCGATCTCGCCGGGGTGCCGGCCATCGGCGATTCCCTGCGCGACCTCCAGGTTGCCGCCGCCGTCGGTGCTCTGCCGATGCTGGTGCTGACCGGCAAGGGGCGCAAAACCGTCGATGATCCGGCGCTGCCGCCCGATACGCTGGTGTTTCCCGATCTCGCCGCCGCCGCTGCGCACATCGCTCACTGAGAGTACTCCGGGCTGATGGCGGTATTCCGTTCCCTGCTGTTCATGCTGATCCTGCTGGTGGTGACGCCGCCCTATACGCTGGGGGTTATCCTCTGCCGACCCCTGCCGCAGCACCTGCGGCGCCAGACGGTCGTGCCCTGGGTGAATTTCGTCATCTGGCTGGTCAAGCATCTGCTCGGCATACCCTACCGGCTGCTCGGCGCCGAGAACATTCCTGCGCGCGCCGCCATCGTGCTGGCCAAGCATCAGTCGGCGTGGGAGACTGTCATGCTGCAGGAAGTGTTCAAGGACACCGTTTTCGTCTGGCGTAAGGAGATCAAATACCTGCCGTTTTTCGGCTGGGCGCTGGCCTCGATTCCGATGATCGAGACCGATCGCAGCGCCAGCCGGTCGAGTCTGACGCGGCTGGTCGAGCAAGGCCGCGACCGCCTTGACCACGGCTATACCGTAATCATTTTTCCCGAGGGAACCCGCTCGCAGCCGGGATCGAAGAACCGCTACAAGGTCGGCGGCGCGCATCTGGCGGTCGAGACCGGCGCGCCGGTGATTCCCGTAGCGCTCAATTCAGGTGAATTCTGGGGCCGCAACGCCCTGTTCAAGCGCAGCGGAACCGTCACCGTCAGCATCGGCCCGGCCATCGATCCGACGGGGCTCACGGCGAACGAAGTGACGCGGCGCGCCGAAGACTGGATCGAAACCGAAATGAGGCGCATCAGCCCGCAGTTGTATGGAGGTCCGGCATGAGCGCGTCACCCGGCCACCGCCCGCAGCTCACGCTCAAACTCGACAGCGGCGGGCCCGGCCCGGCCAGCCGCTGGCACGACGGCGCAGAACTGGCGTTTCTCGGCGGCAGCCTGCGTCTGGTGCTCGACACCCGGCACCGGGAGGCCCTGCGCGAAGGCGACACGCTGGACTTGCCCCTGCCGCCCCAAGCCACCCCGCGCCAGATTCAGGACCGGGCCGAAGCCTGGCTGCGCGAGGAAGCCAAAGGCCGCCTGCAGCAGATCATCGACCAGGAGTCGGCGCTGGCGGGACGCCGCGCGCCGCGCCTGGCGCTCTCGTTCGCCGCCCGCGGCCACTGGGTCGAGGTGCAGGACGGAAACTCGCTGCGTTGCAACTGGCGCCTGATCGAACAACCCATGACGGTGATCGAGCAGGCGATCGCCCGCGCCATTGCCGCCTTGCCGCCGGAACAAAGTGGCTTCGACCTTTTCGACGCGCCGCTCGGCACCGCGGCGAACTGATGTTCCTCGAACAACTCAAGCTATTCCGGCTGCCCTCGCCACCGCCCGAGGCGAAAGCGCGCCATCTGCTGATCGATGGCCGCATCGTCGATTACCGGCTCAAGAGCGGCGCCGGGCGCCTGTCGATGACCATCGACGAGCGCGGCTTGCGCATCGGCGCACCGCAGCGCACCGCACTGACCGAGATCGAGGCCTTCGTCCAGGAACACGGCGACTGGGTGCTGAAAAAACTCGGCGAACTCGCCGCCGCCAGTCACCCCCGCCACCTCACCATCAAGGACGGCGTGCGGTTGCCGCTGCTCGGCAACGATGCCGAAGTACGCGTCCTGCCCGGCGCCAACCGGGTACGCTGGGTGGCAGACGTTCTGGTCCTCGAAGCGCGCCCCGAGGCCGATCTGGCGCAGTTGGCCAAACGCGCCCTGCAGAAGCGGGCGCTCACACATTTCACCGGGCGACTCGCGCACTTCAGCGGACAACTCGATCTGGCGGCGCCGAAACTCGGCCTGTCTTCGGCGCATACGCGCTGGGGCAGCTGCAGCAAGCAAAGCGGCATCCGCGTGAACTGGCGGCTGATCCATCTGCCGCCGCATCTGGGCGACTACGTCGTCGCCCACGAAGTCGCCCACCTGCTGGAAATGAACCACAGCCCGCGCTTCTGGACCGTCGTCAGCTCGCTCTACCCGGAGTGGAAAGCGGCCCGCAGCGAACTCAAGCAGCGCGCGACATCACTGCCCATTATTTGAAGGAACTCATGATGCGAGTCCTGCACACCATGTTGCGCATCGGCGACCTGGACAAGTCGCTGGCCTTTTATACCGACGTGCTCGGCATGCGCCTGTTACGGCGCAACGACTACCCGGAAGGAAAGTTCACCCTGGCCTTCGTTGGCTTTCAGGATGAAAAGGACGGCGCGGTGATCGAACTGACCCACAACTGGGGTGTCGATCATTACGAGATCGGCACCGGCTACGGCCACATCGCGCTGGCGGTCGAAGACGCCTGCGCCGCCTGCGACGCCATCCGCCAGCGCGGCGGTAAGGTCACCCGCGAGGCCGGCCCGATGAAGGGCGGCACCAGCGTGATCGCCTTCATCGAGGACCCCGACGGCTACAAGATCGAACTGATCGAGAAGAAGCGGTAAAGCGTATTCGTGTTTCCCTGCCAAACCTGCCGCTCGCCCCGACAAAAAGCCGGAGCGCTAGGTCGGGTGAATGTCGATCGACCGGTAGGCGTGGTCGGTGGCCTTGAATGCAAGCTTCCCCGCCTCCTCGACGGAACGCATGCTGTCTTTGCCACACCCGCCGCAGCGGAAGACCGGCACGTCGACCGGAACCCTGAACGGTTCCGCCTTCCTGAGTTCCGCCACAACCTCCACTTTCTGGTGACCAGTGGGCGACTCGGGCAGTTCCGCGTCACAGCGGGGACAGTGGTAGCGTTTCTTGAAGATCCCCTTCTTCTTGGCGCATGGGATGCTGCTGAAGACGTCGGGACTCATCATCAAGTCCATAAGTAGCGCAGCGAACTCAATATGAATAAAGCGCTTGTGCCCCTGCGCGCAGATCAGGGCCGGCATTCCATTCACGGTCAGCTTCAGGCCTCCTTCTTCACCGTGGAATGAATCAAGAACTTTCGGCGACATTTCACCCTTGCACTTGCTGCATGGCTTGCTCATTGCCCGTCCTCCCCTGGAATCCAACGTTGAAATAGTCTCGGGACCGAGTGCGAGGCGAGTTTCAAGGCGGCCGACCGCCACCTCGCAAGGTCCGGAATTCGGGCGAAGTTCGACCGACCGACGCGAGATCGCCGCGACGACAAGCCGCTCTTGGAAGAATGGGAATTAAACCTGGCAGGAACGGGCACCATGTCAGCCTCCAGCCGCGCGTCATACGCGCGGAGGCAGGCGGCCCGACCTGCCCGAGACCTGCAGCGCGAATGCGCTGCACCACTTTGAGTTGAGAATCGATTTTGGCGAAATTTATCGTTTCGCGGCCTGATCGTCAACCCTGGTGTGTTGCCCATGTTGCGTCGTGCGGAACAATGTGTTCTGCACCTGTCGCTGACATCCGCGCCGCCGCGGGGCTAGACTGCAGCCATGATCTCTATTCCACCGGTATTCATTTCCCACGGCTCGCCGATGCTGATGCTGGAGCCCGGTCGCGCCGGGCCGGCGTGGCGCGCACTGGCGCAGGACCTGCCGCAACCGCGGGCGATTCTCGCCGTTTCCGCGCACTGGACGACACCGGCACCGACGGTCAGCGCCGCTCTGCGACCCGAAACGATCCACGATTTCCACGGCTTTCCGCAGCCGCTCTATGAACTCGATTACCAGCCACCCGGCGCACCCGATCTGGCCGCAGAGGTCGCTGCACTGGTTCCCGGCATCGACGTCGACCGCCAGCGCGGACTGGATCACGGCGCCTGGTCGCCACTGCGCTTCATGTATCCGGCCGCCGACATTCCGGTGATCCAGTTGGCCGTGATGCCGCAGGCAAGCGCCGAGGCCCATTACCGGCTGGGGCAGAGTCTGCAAACTCTCACCCGGCACAGCGTGCTGATTCTCGCCTCGGGCGGGCTGACGCACAATCTGCGCGACATCGTCGCCGACGCCGCGGACGGCGAGGCCTTGCCCTATGTCAGCGAATTCCGCGACTGGTTTGTCGGGGCGCTGAACCGGCGCGATCTGCCGGCATTGTTCGACTATCGCCGGCAGGCTCCCCACGCTGCGCGCGCCCATCCTTCAGCGGAACATCTGCTGCCGCTGTATGTCGCCCTGGGCGCCGCCGGTGAAAACGCAGTTGTGCAAACGGCGTATAGCGACTGCCAACTGGGCGCGCTGGCACTGGACGCCTTGGTCTTTGCCGCAGCCGATGCCTGAAGCATTTGCCGGATCGGATACCGACATGACATGAACCGTCGGACCCGGGGATGCGTTTGCGCCCGCGAGCAGACCGGCCACTACCGATACAGGGCTTCGATCTCGCTGGCGTAAGCCTTGTAGATGCTGGAACGGCGCACCTTCATGGTCGCCGTCACCTCGCCGTCGTCGTGGTCGAGTTCCTTGGTCAGCAGATGGAACTTGCAGATGCGCGACACCTCCGCCAACTGGGCGTTGCCGCGATCGATCTCGCCAGCGATGAATTCGCGCACCTGCGGGTTGTCGACCAGCGAGCGGAAATGGGTGAAGGCCAGGCGCTGCGACTCGGCCCACTTGCCGACCATCTCGTAGTCGATCTGGATCAGCGCCGCGACATACTTGCGGCCCTCGGCGACGATGATGCATTCCTTGATGTAGGGGCTCGCCTTCATCGTGTTCTCGATCTCGGACGGGGTCAGGTTCTTGCCGCCGGCGGTGATCATGATGTCCTTCAGGCGGTCCACGATGCGCAGCTGGCCGTGCTCTTCCCTGACCACGTCGCCGGTGTGCAGCCAGCCGTCGATGATCGACCCCGCGGTAGCTTCGGCATTCTTGTAGTAGCCGGAGAACACCATGCCGCCTCGGAGTTGCAGTTCGCCCTGCGCGGAGAGGCGGTGCTCGACGCCGAGGATGGGCTCGCCGACGGTGCCGAGCCTGACCCGTTCGCGGTGCTGGCCGGTGATCATGCCGGTGGATTCGGTGAGGCCGTAGACCTCTACCAGCGGCACCCCCAGCGTACGGAAGAAACGAATGATGGCGGGCGGGATCGACGCGGCGCCGGTAAGCGCCACTTTGACTTCGCGCAGGCCGATGAAGTTTTGCAGCGCGCGCAGGATCAGCCAGTAATAAAACGCGTAGGTCAGGCGTTCGCCGAAGTTGCGCTGACTCGCTGCCTTTTCGGCAAATGGTGCGCACGCTTCCATCGCGCGCTCGAAAAGCCTGCGGCGCCAGGCGCCGGATTCCTGGATCTTGATGTTGATGGCGGCGTGCAGCTTTTCCCAGATGCGCGGCACGCCGAGGAACATGGAGGGAGCGAGTTCGCGCAGGTCTTCCTGCACGGTGCGGATCGACTCGCCGAAATTGACTTGCGAACCAAGGTAGATCGGCACGAAGGTGGTCAGCATCTGCTCGGCGACGTGGCACAGCGGCAGGTAGGAAAGATGCGTGGTCGCCGCGTCGAGGCCGAGGCGCTCGGCGATGCCCGGCGTCACCGCGCGGATATTGGCATAGCTGATCATCGCCCCCTTCGGCTTGCCGGTGGAACCGGAGGTGTAGATCATCAGGGCGACGTCATCGAGGTGCTGCGCGGCCAGGGTGTCGTCGATGCGGCTGCGATGGATTGCTTCGTACTCGACGCCAAGGGCTTCCACCGCGGCGAAGGCGATGACCTTGTCCTTGTGTTCGCCAGCCGTGTTGCGCAGGCCCTTCTTCTCCATCACCACGATCTTCTTCAGGCGCGGCAACTGGTCGAGCGCGGCCAGCACCTTGTCGGTCTGCTCCTGGTCCTCGCAAATGACGATGTCGACGTCGGCATGGCCCAGCACGTAAGCCACCTCGGGCGTCGGGCTGGTCGAATAGACGCCGACGGTGATGGCACCCGCCAGGCCGATGCCCATCTGTGCCAGCACCCACTCCATCCGGTTTTCCGAAATGATGCCGACATGCTGGCCCGGCGCCAGGCCGAGCGCGCTCAAGCCGAGGCCGAAGTGCCGCGCACGGCGGTAATAGCTATCCCAGGTGATCGGGTTCCAGATGCCGAAATCCTTTTGCCGCACGGCGATGCGCTCGGGCTGCAGGCGCGCCTGCTGGCGCAGCATCTGCGGCAGCGTCAGTTCCGGCAACGGGTTCACGACGCCTCCGCCGGGCCGCCCCAAGGAGGCGTCCGTCCAGCAAACCGGAAGCGACGCAGTCGCTGAACCGTAGTCACCCCTTTTCCTGGAAAAGGGGACGGGGGATATGTCGTCATGACAGCCAACGCTTCCTCCGCTTGTAGTGCTTGATGTCGCGGAAGCTCCTGATCTCGCCGCCGCCCATCCCAAGATAGAACTCACGCACGTCGGGATCGGCGGCCAGCTTTTCGGCGGGCCCGTCGATCACCACCTTGCCGGTTTCCATGATGTAGCCGGTATGCGCCACCGCCAGCGCCACCGAGGCGTTCTGTTCGACCAGCAGCATGGAGACGCCCTGCTCCGCATTGATGCGCGCGATGATGCCGAAGATGCTCTCCACCAGGATCGGCGAGAGCCCCAGCGAAGGCTCGTCGAGCAGCATCAGCACCGGCTGCGCAATCAGGGCGCGGCCGATGGCCAGCATCTGCTGCTCGCCGCCGGAAAGATAGCCGGCCAGGCCGCGGCGACGTTCATGCAGGCGCGGAAAATACTCATAGACCAGATCAAAGTCGGCGCTGGCGGCACGGCGACCGGTCAGCGCATAGGTTGCAGCGGTCAGGTTTTCCTCGACGGTCAGGTCCTCGAAAACGTGCCGGCCTTCCATCACGTGGAACAGGCCGGCACGCACCAGTTGGTGCGGGCGCATTTCCCCGGTGTCGCGGCCGGCAAAGGCCACGCTGCCACGGGTCATTTCGCCGTCCTCCAGCGCGAGCAGGTTGGAGACGGCCTTCAGCGTGGTCGTCTTGCCCGCGCCGTTGCTGCCGAGCAGGGCCACGATCTGCCCCTTCGGCACCGACAGCGACAGGCCGCGCAGCACCTGCACGGCCTTGTTGTAGATGACCTCGATGTTGTTGATTTCGAGGACTGCGCCCGGCTCGGTCATGTTATTCGATGACTATCCAGTCCGAGGCCGGCACCATCTTCTGCGTCTTCATGTCGGCGCGGTAGATGCGGCCGACCGGCACCGAATTGCCCTTGATGGTGATCGGCACGCCGATCAGGCCGCCGGTGTCGAAATTCTTGATCGAATTCAGCGCCGCCTTGAGGTTCTTGGCGTCGAGCGGCTTGCCGGCTTCCAGGGTGCGCTTGGCCGATTCGACGAACAGCATCGCGGTGAGGAAGCCCTGCAGGTAGGGTGTGTTCTGGTACTCGGGATGCATCTGGCGGATCTTGTCGAGCATCGGCGCCTTGGCCGAGGTGTCGTAGTAGTAGCGATAGGGCATCACGCCCATGAAGCCGTCGCCGGCCTCGCCCATTTTCATCACCGTCGAGCTGTCCATGGTCCAGAAGGTGCCCATGAAGTGGCTCTTCGACCCGGACTTCTTCATCTGCGTGACGAACTCGGGAATCGGCGCCAGGACATAGCCGTGGAAAATCGTGTAGTCGGGATCGGCGCGGCGCAGCTTGATGACTTCGGTTGAGACGTCGACGCTGCCCGGCGCGGTCTGGATTTCGACCGCCACGGTGAGGCCGAGCTTCTTCGACATTTCGCGGAACTCGCTCACCGGATCGCGGCCGAACTCGCTGTCGGAATAGACGATGGCGACCTTGGCTGCCGGCTTCTCCTTGGCAATGTGGCGCAGCAGGATGCCGATCTGTTCCGAATAGTCGGGGCCGGCCATGAACTGGGCCGGATACTTCTTCGGATCGTTGATCTCGGTGGCCAGCGAGGCGCCGGCCATCATGATGCTGCCGAGGCGTTCCAGTTCGGGATTGATGGTGCGGCTGAAGGCGGTTGAATCGCCGTAGTAGAGGCTGATCTTGTTGGCGCCGGTGAGCTTCTTGAAGGCCGCCACCGAAACGTCGGGCTTGTAGCCGGTGTCCTCGAAGACGTACCTGATCTTGCGTCCCTTGATGCCGCCGGCATCATTGACGATCTTGAAGTAGTCCTGCAGGCCAGCGTTGATGCCGATGCCGGCGAAGGCGAAGACGCCCGTCATCGGAATCGAACCGCCGATCACGATCTCTTCCTGCGCCTGTGCCGCGGGCGCCAGCGCGATGCCCGCCGCCGCAAGCAGTACCGTAAGCCACCTGGATAGTTTCATGTTGCCTCCTCTTTGAATTGCCTATGACCGGAACGGCCACAGGTGAAAAAAACGCCGGATGCGCCGCCAGATTTCCGCCAGGCACCTCGGGCACCAGGGTCATGAATACGGCGCCGAGGATGCCGCCGAGGATGCTGCCCATGCCGCCGACGATGATCGCGGCGAGGAAGAAGATCGACATCAGCAGCGGAAAGCTTTCCGGCGTCACCGAACGGAAAAAGTAGGCCCACAGGCCGCCCGCCACGCCGGCATAGAACGAAGACAGGCCGAACGACAGCAGCTTGTAGCGCAGCAGCGGAATGCCCAGCACCTCGGCCGAGATGTCGCGGTCGCGAATCGCGATGAAGGCGCGGCCGATGCGGGTGCGGAACAGGTTGGCGGCGCCCGTCAGCATCAGCACGGTGAGCGGCACGATCAACCAGTAGAGGCGGAATTCGGTGTCCAGCACCAGGCCGAAAAGCGTCGCCGGCGGCACCGTGAGGCCCGCCGTACCGCCGGTGACGCGGGTCCAGTTGGCGAAGACGAAATGCAGGATGAATGAGGCGGCAATCGTGGCGATGGCGAGGTACAAACCCTTGACCCGCAGCGAGGGAATGCCGACCACCAGGCCAACCAGCATCGCCGCGCCACCGGCGCCGAGCAGGTTGAGCAGGACCGGCGTGCCCAGATGCTTTTCCAGCACCGCCACGGCGTAGGCGCCGACGCCCATGAAGGCCGCCTGGCCGAGGCTGACCTGGCCGGTGTAACCGGTCAGGATGTTGAGTCCGGTGGCGCTGGCGACATTGATCGCCACCAGGCAGGCGAGGTACAGCCAGTACTGGCTGGCGAAGAAGGGGAAGGCCAGCAGGCCCAGTGCCAGCACGCCCAGCCACATCCGCTTGGTGCGGCTGTCGAACAGCGCCTCGTCCTGGCTGTAGGTTTCCTTGGCGGACCCGATGCGCATTAGAGTCTTTCTATCTCGTGCGTGCCGAACAGCCCGTAGGGCCTCAGCATCAGGATCAGGACCAGCAGCGAGAAAGTCGCCAGCAGCTTGTATTCGCCGCCGAAGTAGGTGCCGGTCCATGACTCGACCAGGCCCACCAGCAGGCCGCCGACCAGCGCGCCGGGCACGCTGTCGAGTCCGCCGACGATGACCACCACCAGTACCGAGAGACCGAACACACCCATGGTCGGCGACAGGCTGGAAATGCTGCCGACGATGATGCCGCCGATTGCCGCGACCATGGCAGCGACCACCCATGTCAGCGAGAACACGCGCGGCACGTCGATGCCCATCGAATAGGCCGCGGCCTGGTCCGAGGCGGTGGCGCGCAGGGCCACGCCGCCGCGCCAGAAGCGAAATACCAGCAGCACGCAGGCAATCAGTGTGGTGGCGGCGAGGAAGCCGTAGAAGATCTTCGGCGACACCATCGCCTCGCCGATCAGCACCGTGTCGGACGGCATGAAGTCCGGCAGGCGCAACTGGTCGGCGCCCCAGATCAGTTCCACGGCGCCGACCAGGATCGAGGA
>JAPLQZ010000284.1 GCA_026399415.1 Rhodocyclales bacterium
TGTTGCGAGTTCGTGATGTGTCCGGTTCTGTAGCACGACAACTGTCCGGTTGTCATAGTGCCCCGAAGGGGGAACGAGATGAAACGGACGGAACTGCTACAGGAGATCCGGAAGATGAGATTCGAAGAAGCGTACGAAGGGTGGAATGCAGGACGGCTGACGCAGGCCGAGGCGGCGCAGATTTTGGGGATGTGTGAGCGCAGTTTCCGGCGGTATCTGATGCGGTATGAGGCCGAAGGACTGGACGGGTTGATCGACCGACGACTGGATCAAGTCTCGAATCGTCGTGCGCCCGTTGATGAAGTCATGGCGCTAACCGAACAGTATCGAAGTCGGCACCTAGGCTGGAACGTCAAGCACTTCCACAGTTGGTACCGGCGAACGGGTGGCACACGCAGCTACACCTGGGTCAAGAAGCGTCTGCAAGGCGCCAAGCTGGTCCCGAAGTATGAGAAGCGCGGTGCCCATCGGAAACGGCGGGAACGCTCGGTCCTGCCGGGCATGATGATCCACCAGGACGGCAGTAACCACGAATGGGTGGCCGGGCAGAAATGGGATTTGATCGTCACCATGGATGACGCCACCGGTTGGCACTACTCGATGTTCTTCGTCGGCCAGGAAGGCACGGCCAGCAGTTTCCGGGGCGTGCATGACGTGATCACGGCGCGGGGCTTGTTCAGTTCGTTCTACAGCGACCGGGGCAGTCATTACTGGACTACCCCGGAGGCGGACGGCAAGGTGGACAAGGAGAATCTCACCCAGTTTGGCCGTGCCATGAGGCAGTTGGGTATCGACATGATCGCCGCCTATTCGCCCGAGGCGCGGGGACGTTCGGAGCGGGCCTTTGGCACGCATCAGGGGCGCTTGCCGCAGGAACTGGCGCTGGCCGGCATCACCGATATGGATACGGCCAATCGCTACCTGCTGGATGTTTATCTGCCGGCCTTCAACGCTGAGTTTGCCGTGCCGGCGATGGAGGCCGGCACGGCCTTTGTGCCCTGGATCGGCGGCAGCCTGGAGGACATTCTGTGCGAACAGCACGAGCGCACGGTAGGCAACGACAACTGCGTTCGCTTCGACGGCATGATCTTGCAGATACCGGCGGATCGCCATCGCTGCCACTACGTCAAGGCGCGGGTGCGGGTGAATCGCTACGCCAGCGGAGCGCTCGCGCTGTTTCACGGACCCCGTGGTCTGGCCTACTTCACACCGGACGGGAGGCCCATCACCGATGACTTGCAACAGGCCGCCTGAACCGTCCGCCAGGCGCGCCGTTGGGGGCGGAAACCAGCTTCGGGCTACGCCCTCCGCCGCTTCCCGCCCCCAACAGAAAAAGCGGACAATTCATGTGCTACAGAACCGGACAAGTCTAAAAACCCGCGACAGTTAGTCGGGTGCTGCGAAAAGTCGGCGCTGGCGAGACGCCGGCAACGCGACAAGCGCCAGGCTGTTGCTTCTAAGGCTCGCCCTTTGCCTTGATCCCGAGCCGGCGCAGTTTTTCCCAGAGGGTCTTGCGCGTAATTCCCAGAGCCTCGGCGGCGCGGGTCATGTGTCCGCCGTGACGCTCCAATATCAGCGACAGATAGTCTCGCTCGCAGGCCATGAGGTACTCGGTCAGGGATTCGGATTCAAGCGACTGCGTGGCAATTTCGTCGTCAAGGCTGCCGCCGAAAAACGCTTCGGCGCCGAGCAGGGGGCCGCTGGACAGAATGCAGGCGCGCTCCACGGCGTGCTGCAGTTCGCGAACGTTGCCCGGCCAACCGTAGTTCATCAGGGCCTGCTCGGTGCGCGGATCGAGCCGGCGCGCTTCCTCGGGATGCTTGCGATTGAATTCCTCGACGAAATGGCGGACAAACCAGCGGATGTCGTCCAGCCGCTCGCGCAGCGGCGGGATGTACAGGTGAAGGACGTGGATGCGATAGTAAAGATCCTCGCGGAATTGCCCCGCCTCCACCATCGCCTTGAGATCACGATGGGTCGCACAGACCAGACGGAAATCACTGGTGACCGGAGTCTCGCTGCCAAGCCGGACGAATTTCCGTTCCTGAAGTATGCGCAGCAACTTGGCTTGCATCGACAGCGGCATGTCGCCAATCTCGTCGAGGAACAGGGTGCCTTCGTGGGCCAGTTCGACATAGCCGCGCTTGGATCTAACCGCGCCGGTAAAGGCGCCGCGCTCGTAGCCGAACAATTCCGCCTCCATCAATGACTCGGGTATCGAGGCGCAATTGACGGCGATGAATTTGCTGTCCACGCCAACCGCGTGGCGATGGAACAACTGGGCCACATGCTCCTTGCCGACGCCGGACTCGCCGGTGATCAGCAGGGCCGCCGCATGGCGCGCCAGGCGCGGCAGCGATTCGGCAATGCGCCGCATCGCCGAAGAAATGCCGAGGGAATCATCGGCATTGCCGTCGAGCGTTCCGTAACCGTCTGCCAGGCCGCGCACCTTTTGCACCAGCACGTCGACGTCGAAGGGCTTGGTGACGTAATCGGCGCCGCCGGCCTTGAGCAGTTCAACAGCCCGATCGATGGTGCCGTAGGCGGTCATGAAGAGGAAGGGCGGCAGCCTCGGGTGCCGCTCCTTGAGTTCGAGAAACAGTTCGCCGCCGTCACGATCCGGCAGGCGAATGTCACTGACCACGACGGCGAAGCGGCGCGCCTCGATCGCCTTCATCGCCTCTGCCGCAGTGCGGCACCAGCTGACCTCGAAGCCTTCCAGGCGAAACAGCTGAACGAGAGACTCGCCCATGATCTCGTCATCCTCGACGAGGCACAGTCGCGGCAGGTTTTCAGACGGGTTCGACATAGGGAATCTCGATGTTGAACGTGGTACACCCCCCCGGCTCGCTCTCGACGAAGAGCCCGCCATTCAATTGCTGGACGATCTGGTACACGATCCACAGGCCCAGGCCATGCCCTTTCTCCCGACCGCTGGCGAAGGGTTCAAACAGATAGGCCAGTTGCTCATCCGGAATGTGCTGGCCATCGTTACAGACAGCGAGCTTCAGTTTGCCATCCTTCGCCGCAGCGCTCAGTTGCACCAGGCCGCCTTGCTCGGCTGCCGCCACCGCGTTGAGCAGCAGATTCAACAGAATCTGCCGCAACAACGTCGCGCGCAGTGGCAAGGGTGTCGTCAGGGAACTCTCAACCACAACATGTACCGAGCGGGCATGCGCCTCGGCCTCGACCAGAATCAGCAAGTCATCAATGTCCTTCGGTTCGAAGGCTCGATCCTCGGGCTTGGTCTCCACCAGCAAAGCGGCCACGGTATGGCGAATCTGGTCGAGGCCTCGTTCCAGCAGCGACAGCGTCTGACTGGCCAGCGGGTCGTCACCGCCGTGGCGCTGCCAGGTCTTGATCGCGGTCAGCATGCCTCCCAGCGGATTGTTGATCTCATGCGCGATGCCGGCGGACAGACGGCCTACCGCCGCAAGCCGCTCCGACACCAGCATCTGGCTTTCCAGTTCCTGCTTTTGTTTCAACTCGCCGACCATGCGGACAAAGGCGTCTCCCAGTTGCCCGATCTCGTCGCGGCTCTTGGGTAGTTCGGCCAGCCGTGCCACTTCCAGCTCTTCCGGGACGTGACGCATGGCGTCGGCCAGGGCCAGCAAGGGTGTGCCTGTTCGCCGCGCCGAGACCCATGCAATGGGCATGATCACGATCAAGACCAGCAGAGTGACCAGGGCCGCCCGACCCACCAGCCCTGTAAAACGCGGCAGAAAGGAAATCTTGGAGTAGCCAAGAACAACGTGTCCGAGCGCCACGCCATCGGCCACCAGCGGCGACATGACAAAGTAATGGGAGGAATCGGCCGGGTCAATCACTTTTTGCTCGGTTGGCTTTCCCTCCAGCATTGCGGCGCGCAAACGCCCGTAGGCGCCGCCCTGACTCGCGGGACTGCTGCCGATGGGAAACATGCGGGGGCGGCTGGAGACGAAGACCCGATATTCCAGATCAGTCACCAGTACCACGTCGGCCTGCAGCTCCGGAGCAATGGCTGCGGGGTCGCGCGCCGACTGGATGATCTCGTAGGCGCGCCAGATGTCGTCGTGGAGCATCGGTGCAACCAGCGTGTTGGCCATCACCCGCGCCAAGCTTTTGGCATGGGCTTCGAGATTCTGGCTCATCTCGTCGTACTCGCGGGTGACCAGCGCGGCGGTTACAGCCAAAGCCGTGCCGAGTACCGCCGCCATTACGCGTAACGGTATCTTCCAGCCCAGAGAGATGTCGGCCAGCGCGATCAAGTCCGGCGCACCCTGGCCGCCATGCGTGCAATTTCATTGAACAAGGATCCCTGGCCGGCGACAAAGCCATCCAGTCGCAACAGGCGCAGTAGCTCCGCACCTTCGGTATCGGCGGGCATGCCGAGCAGGGTGGCGCGAAACTGCTGCAGTTCCAGCTCGGGGATGTCCGCGCGCGCTGCGAAGGGCGGGTGTCCGAATTCCGGCGAACGCTCGATGATGCGCGTCGCACCGGTCAGTTTCGGATGAAACTCGGCCAGCGTTTCCCAGACATAGCCGTCCACCGCGCCGCCATCGGCCAAACCCACGCCGACCGCCTCGACCACCTTGCGGTGGCCCCAGGTAAAGAAATGGCGGGAAAAGAAGGTCGACGGATTCTCGCCCGAGGCAGTGAGCCGATACTGGGGATAGAGATAGCCCGAGTTGGAATCCGGGTCCGAATAGGCAAATACCTTGCCGCGCAAGTCGGTCAGGCTGTTCGACTTGGCGTCGTCGTCGGGCACGATCAGATAGGACTGGTAATACGGCCGCCCGCGCCATAGCGGCACGGCCACCAGACGCAGTTCATGCCGGTAACGTACATAAGGGTAGCCGCAAATCCAGGCGAAATCGATCTTGCCGCCGCGAATCAGGTCCAGTACCTCGCGGTAATTTCCGCGCTGGACGAATACCACCGGCCGCTTCAGCCGGCGCTCCAGCCAGACCCGCCAGCGCGTCAGAAAACTCAGCTGATCGTCGAGGAATACCGGGGTCAGACCGATGCGCAAGGCGCCGGCCTCCGCCCTCGCAGGCAGCAGAGGCATGGCCGCCATGGCCAGCGCGGACTGCAGGAAGCCCCGCCTGCGTGATCCGGCCCGACAGTGATCGTCTTGATTCATGGCCGCGATGATAAGCGCGAAAGCCGTCGCTTCATCCCTGATTTCAATGACGTTACCTGCGCGTAGCACCTTGCAGCGCAGCATCAGAGGCAAGTGTTACGCCAGCGTAACGATCGCCGAAACGTCACAAGAACCGGCGCAGGAAAAATCCACAGTGTCAGCAAGGGATTAGCTTTCTGACGGGATGTGTGGCCCGGTTGTTGCGTAAAGGAAACGGCAGGCCGGTTGATCCGGGCGCCGAGTTGTGTCGGGAGCAATCAGACCCAAACCGCAACACAGAATACAGAGGAGGCAAGGCAGATGAGTGAAGAATTGAGGCTCTCCCCCACCGAGACGCGCGGCGTCCCCGGCAAGAGGCGTTTTGCCATGGTGGTCGATACGCGCCGTTGCATCGGCTGCATGGCTTGCCAGGTGGCGTGCAAGGCGGAATACGACACGCCGCTGGGAGTGAATCGGACCTGGGTGCCGTACAAGGTGGTGGGCAAGTATCCCACCGTAAGGCGACAGTTCCTGCCGCGGCTGTGCAACCATTGCGACGACGCACCCTGCGTGCGCAACTGTCCGGTCGAGGCCACTTTCAAGGTCGAGGACGGCGGCTTCATCCTGCAGCGCTACGAGCGCTGCATAGGCTGCCGCAGCTGCATGGCGGCCTGCCCCTACAACGCGCGCTTCATGCTGCCCTCGCACCGCACCTACACGCCGATCACCAACGTGGTTGACAAGTGCACCTTCTGCTTCCATCGCGTGACGCAGAACCTGGTGCCGGCCTGCGTGCAGACCTGCATCGGCCGCTCGCGGGTGTTTGGCGACATCAACGATCCGAACAGCGAGGTGTCCTACCTGGTAGCGACCAACGCAACCCAGGTACTGCGCCCGGAAGAAGGCACCAAGCCGCACGTCTTCTACATCGGCGCCGACCGCAACGCGACCGAGTTCGGCCGCGACGCCTACCACCCGCCTGAAGTCATGGAACCCGAGCGTTCCGCCTTCAAGCGCAATTTCAAGATCTGAGAGGGACATCATGGGTGAATACGTCTGGTTTCACGATGTATCGTGGCACGCAAGCTATGCCATCTACTTTTTCGTCATCGGCATTCTTGCCGGCCTGTCCTTCATGTCTTACGGGTCGTGGATCACGCCGGCGCTGCGACCGCTGCGGGAAAAGGCGGCCTACGGCTCGCTGGCCCTGATGGCAGTGGGCGGCCTGCTGCTGATCGCCGATCTGTCGCAGCCGCTACGCTTCCTCAACGTGCTCAATCCGGCCTACCTGAGCTTCACTTCGCCGCTGGCCTGGGGCTCGCTGAACATCGCCGCGTTCGGTATTTCCTCCGTGCTTTACATCATGGCCTTGCGCAAGGGCGACGAAGTTAGGGGCAAGCAATTGGCGTTCGTCACGGCCCTGCTGGCCCTGGGACTGCCGATCTACACCGGCTACGACCTGTCGGTGCACCAGTCGCGCCCGATGTGGAATACGCCGATCATGCCGGTGCTGTTCGTCGCCCTGGCCACCGCTTCCGGCTCCGCCGTCGGCTCGCTGATGGCCGGCGCCAACGAAGCGACACAGAGAGTGTTGCGCGAATACATGCTGTGGTCGACCGGGGCGGTGGGCGTGATCCTGGTGTCCATCCTGGGCACCACCAACTACGGCGGTGCGGCGTCGGAGCTGACCTTCGTCATCATGACCACCGGCACCATGGGGCTGATCTTCATCGGCTTCGGCCTCCTGGCGGGCACTGCTGCGCCGGTGGCGCTGCTGCTGGTGGCGCATTGGCGCGAGCAGCAAAGCGGCCTGATGCTGGCCTCGGTGCTGATCCTGGTCGGCAGTGCCGCCCTGCGCTATGCCCTGCTGATGGGCCCCCAGCAATTGCAGACCCTGTACTGACAGGTCAGAGGAGATAAAGAACATGGAAATGCCAAAAGTCACGCGTCGCACCTTTCTCAAGGTCAGCGCCACCACCGGAGCCGCCGCGGCCGCCGCGCCGCGCCTGCTCAACGCCATGGAGAACGAACTGGGCGGCAAGGATTTCGGTCCGGTCACCTTGGCCGAGCGCAAAGCGATCCCGATCAACTGCCACGTCTGCAACATCCAGGACGGCGCCATCGCCTATGTCGAGAATGACCGCGTAGTCAAGCTGGAAGGCAATCCGGAGCATGTCTCGACCCGCGGTCGCCTGTGCGCCAAGGGCAACGCCGGCATGTGGTACAGCTACGACCCGGATCGCATCCTGTACCCGCTGAAGCGCGTCGGCGCCCGCGGCGAAGGCAAGTGGAAGCGCATCACCTGGGACGAGGCGCTGACCGAACTGGCCGGCAAGCTCAATGCCGCTCTCAAGGAAGACCCCAACAGCATCATGATGAAGTACGGCCGCAACCGCTCCGGCGGCGTGATCGACCGCTTCATGAACACGCTGGGCTCGGCCACCGTGGTGAACCACACCTCGGTCTGCGAATCGTCGAAGAAGATCGGCATGGAGCCGACCTGGGGGCCGGACATCGAAACGCCGGACTTCGCCAATGCCAAGTACGTGCTCAACTTCGGCTCCAACATCCTCGAAGCCGCCTACTTCCACAACCCGCTCTCGCAGCGCGTGACCGAGGGCCGCATCGACAACCACATGAAGATCGTCACCTTCGATGTGCGTCTGTCGAACACGGCCGGTTTCTCCGACGAGTGGGTGCCGGTGCATCCGGGAACCGACGGCGCGGTGGCGCTGGCCATGGGCCATGTGATCCTGCGCGACGACCTGCAGGACTCGGATTTCATCGAGACCTGGACCAACGTCACGGTCAAGGAACTCAAGGAGCACTACAAGCAGTACACGCCGGAGTGGGCGTCGAAGATTTCCGGCGTACCGGCGGAGACCATCGAGCGCATCGCCACCGAGTTCGCCACCACCAAACCGGCGACGCTATTCACCTACCGCGGCCCGGCCAAGCACCTTTACGGCTCCTACAACGAACGCTCCTGCATGATGCTGCCGATCATGACCGGCAACGTCGAGAAGAAGGGCGGCTACTGCCTGCCGCGCGGCATGGGCTGGCCGCAGCCGAGTCCCGAGCCTCGCCCATCCACCCGAGTATCCCCTGGCCGGCCACAAGGTCAGTCACCTGACGCCCTTCTGGATCGCCGATGGTCGCCAGAAGATCAACGTCTACTTCACCTATCAGGACAACGCGGTCTACACCAATCCGGGCGCCATGGCGGTGTGGGGCAAACTCTACAAGGACGAGAAGCTGATTCCCTATCTGGTCTCCATGAGCCCCTTCATGGGCGAGGAGACGGCGCTGGCCGACCTGATCCTGCCCGACTGTCCGTATCTCGAACGCTGGGAGCCGGAGTCGATGCCCAATTCGCTATGGCCCTGGCTGGGCATTCGCCAGCCGGTGCACAAGTCGCTCGGCGAATCGCGCGAAAACCGCATCATGATGCGCGACATCATCTGGAAGCTGGACCCGGACGGCAAGCGCGGCATGAAGCAGTTCTGGAACTTCAAGGACGGCGAGGATTACATGCGCCATCACTTCGACAACGTGCCGGGCCTGAAGGAAGCCGGCGGCCTCGACTTCCTCAAGAAGCACGGCGTGTGGCCGATCTACGGCAAGCTCAATCCCAAGACCGGCAAAGTGTCGGACAAGACCGGCCGCGAAATCAAGGCCGAGTACAACATGTACAAAAAGGAACTATCGGCGGCCGACATGGCCGGCGCGGCGGTGGCCAAGGATGGCGTCATCAGCAAGAACGGCAAGGCCATTGGCGTCAAGAGGAACGGCAAGAACTACGTCGGCTTCCCCACCGGCAACCGCATCATCAATGTGCGCGTCGACAAGTGGGCCGAGTACGGCTTCAATCCGATGCCGACCTTCAAGCGCATTCCGTGGCACGAGACGATGAAGGAAGACGAACTGGTCATGGTCACCTTCAAGCTCAATGTGATGAAGCAATCACGCACCGCAGCGGTGAAGTGGCTGGCCGAGATCGCCCACAGCAACCCGATGTGGATCGGTACCAGCACGGCGGCCAAGATCGGCATCAAGACCGGCGATCTGGTTCGCGTCGAAAGCCGCGTCGGCCACCTCGTCACCAAGGCCTACGTCACGGAAGGCATCCACCCGAAGACGGTGGCCATCCCGACCGGTTTCGGCCACTGGGAATACGGTCGTCTGGCCACGCTCAAGCTCAAGGAAAAGAAAGGCGACGCGAACCACGGCCAGGACGATCCCGACCTCAACAACGTCTGGTGGGACGACAAGGGCGTCCATCCCAACAACATCATTCCGGTGGTGGCCGATCCGATCGGCGGTTCGCAGGGCTGGTATGACACTGTGGTCAAGGTGACCAAGGCCGGTCCGAACGACAAGTACGGCGATTCGCAGGGCGACTGGGACAAGCACTACGCCGCCTACAAGGAAACCCTGCGCTACGCCTATACCGGCGACCTGCATCGCAAGATGCACCCCGAGATGGCTTCGTGGGCGGGTCCGGACAGCGTCAAGCACAAGGAAGGCGGCGGCGGCCACTGAGTTGCTCCCCGAGGAGGGACGACCGGCCGCGACCCTCCCTTGCGGCCGGGTAGTTCCGGCCCGCCATCCCCGGCGGGCCGGCTTTTTTTCCGAGGTAAGACATGCTGAAAGCCGTACTGAAAATTGAAGACGACGATGCCGAAGAAGTCGGCGCTGGCGAGACGGCGGCCGTGCTGGCATCGCCCGCCGAAACAGCCGCCGATTGTCGCGACCGGGCGGCTGTCTATCGGCTGCTCTCCGGCGTGTTCGTCGAAGAGCCGACCGGCGAGTTTATCGAGGCGCTGCGTACTCCGGCAGTACTGGCGGAACTTGCCGACGCCGGCCTGCGCTTCGATGCCGATTTCCTGGCGACCTCGCAGGACGCCCTGCTGGAGGCACTCGCCATCGAATACACCACGCAGTTCGCCGCTTCGGGCGGCTTCCCGCCGGTTGAATCGGTGCGCCTGACCGGACGCTACAAGCAGCAGCCGAATTTCGACACGATGCA
>JAPLQZ010000208.1 GCA_026399415.1 Rhodocyclales bacterium
GATTCTCTTCGCACAAGGCCAGCGGATTCTGAAGGACAGAAAGCCGATTGAAGCGGCGGAGGAGAATCTCGCCGAATTGACCACTCAGGCCACGGACTTTGTGGCGAAGCAATTGCCGATATTGAAGGCGCTGCAGATCGCATAGTGCCGTCTCGCCAGCGCCGACTATTCGAACAACGCGCCAAGCATGCCGGGTTGGGATCGTCACTGCGGCGGTCGATCGAGTTCCTGGTCGATCATCGACACCGGGTCTTCCAGCGGTTCCAGATGGGTGGTGACGTGCGCATGGGGCAACGCGCGACGGATATCCGCCTCGATGCGCTCCGACCAGTCGTGACCTTGCTGCACGCTCCAGGTTCCCGGCACGAGGACGTGAAACGTGACGAAGACACGGCTGCCCGCCTGGCGGGTGCGCAGGGCATGGAAGTCCATTCCCTGCCGGCGATATCCTGCCAGCACTGCCTCGACTTGCTCCAGCTTTTCCGCGGGCAATGAAATATCCATAAGGCCTGCGGCCGAGCGCTGCATGAGCTGCCAGCCGGTCCAGACGATGTTCATCGCGACCAGGATGGCAATGACCGGATCAAGCCAGAGCCAACCGCTCAGCCAGACCAGGCCGACGCCGCCGATCACCCCCACCGAGGTCCATACATCTGTCATCAGGTGGTGCGCGTCGGCTTCCAGGGTGATCGAATTGCGCTTTTTTCCTACGGCCAACAAAATCCGGGCCGTGGCGAAGTTGATCACGGAAGCCACCACGGAAACCAGCAAGCCGACACCAACCGCTTCGAGCGGCTGGGGATGCATCAGGCGGTCGATCGCGGTATAGCCGATACTGACCGCCGCCAACAGGATCAGGAATCCCTCGAAAGCGCTGGAAAAATACTCCGCCTTGCCGTGTCCATGCGCGTGATCGTCGTCTGCCGGTAGCGCGGCCAGCGTCAGCATCCACAGCGCCATGATCGCGCCGGCGAGGTTGACGAAAGACTCGATAGCGTCGGACAAGAGCCCGACGGAACCGGTCATCTTCCACGCCGCTCCCTTCAGCAGAATGGTGGCGATTGCCGCCGCGATGGATAGCCAGGCGTATCGCGTCAGTGACGGCGGCGGCGACGTTGCTGCGGTATTCATAACTTATTCGAAGCAATCAAGTAGGTCAGGTGTAACTATGCCACTCTCGCCTTAACCGACCCTTAACGCGGGCCGGCCTTCAGCCGCCCTTGCGGCGCGACAGCGGATGGCGCGGCACGTCAGGATGACGGCGTGTGGGCGCGCCTTTGCCGGGCTTGGCCGGAGCGACAGCCATGGTTCGCCGTGTTGCCGGTACCGACTGCTGTACCCGCTTTTCACCGCGGGCCGTTGAGCCCGGTTTGTGCGGCAATGACGATGTTGCCGTTCCAGCCGGCTGCCAGGCCGGGATCAGGTGGCGCTTGCCCGGTCCGATCAGATCGGCGCGGCCCATGGCCCGCAGCGCCTCGCGCAACAGGGGCCAGTTCTCGGGATCGTGATAGCGCAGGAAGGCCTTGTGCAGTTTTCGTTGTCGGCCGCCGCGCACCACGGCAACGGCTTCGGAGTCTGCGGTGACTTTGCGCAGCGGATTCTTTTCCGTGTGCCACATCGCGGTAGCCAATGCCAATGGAGTAGGCAGGAAGGTCTGCACCTGGTCGAGGCGAAAACCGTTCCGCTTCAGCCACAGCGCGAGTTCGAGCATGTCTTCATCGGTGGTGCCGGGGTGCGCGGCGATGAAGTAGGGAATCAGGTACTGCTCCTTGCCGGCCTCCCTGGAGAACTTGTCGAACATCTGCTTGAAGCGCTCGTAGCTGCCCATGCCCGGCTTCATCATTTTCGACAGCGGGCCTTCCTGAGTGTGCTCGGGCGCGATCTTCAGGTAGCCGCCGACGTGGTGGGTGACCAGTTCCTTCACATACTCGGGTGAACGCACCGCGAGGTCGTAACGCAGGCCGGAGCTGATCAGGATCTTCTTGATGCCTGGCAGGGCGCGGGCCTTGCGGTACACCGAAATCAGCGGCGCGTGGTCGGTGTTGAGGTTCTCGCAGATGCCCGGATAGACGCAGGACAGCCGGCGGCAGGAGGACTCGATCTTCGGGTCCTTACAGGCCATGCGGTACATGTTGGCGGTCGGCCCGCCGAGGTCGGAGATGACGCCGGTGAAGCCAGGCGTCTTGTCGCGGATTTCCTCGATCTCGTGCAGGATCGAGGCTTCCGAGCGGCTCTGGATGATGCGTCCTTCATGCTCGGTGATCGAGCAGAAGGTGCAGCCGCCGAAGCAGCCGCGCATGATGTTGATCGAGAAGCGGATCATCTCCCACGCCGGAATCCTGGCGTCGCCATAACTCGGATGCGGCGCGCGGGCATAGGGCAGGCCGAAGACATGGTCCATCTCTTCGGTGGTCAGCGGAATCGGCGGCGGATTGAGCCACAAGTCGCGCCGCGCCGCACCCTCGCCATGGGCCTGGATCAATGCGCGCGCGTTGCCGGGATTGGATTCGAGATGGAAGCAGCGCGAGGCGTGGGCATAGAGCACCGGGTCGTCGCGGACCTGCTCGTAGGACGGCAGGCGGATGGCGGTGTGGGCGCGGGCTTGCTTGTGTTTCGCCAAGCGTTCCGCACGGCTGACGACGTTAATGATCGCCGTACCGCCAGCGCCGACTCTTGGTGCCGCAGCTTCCATCGCGTAGGGGTTAGGATGCGGATGCACCGCCCCCGGCGTATCCACCGTCGTGGAATCCGCCTCGGTCCATTCCGGCCCCGGCAGCCAGCCGTACGGCACCATGAGGGCGGTGCCGCGCAGGTCGCGGATGGTGTCGATCTTTTCGCCTTTGCCCAGGCGGTGGGCGAGTTCCACAAGTGCACGCTCGGCATTGCCGAACAGCAGTAGGTCGGCCTTGGCGTGCGGCAGGATCGAGCGCCGCACCTTGTCGGACCAGTAGTCGTAGTGCGCGATGCGGCGCAAGCTGGCCTCGATGCCGCCGATCACCAGCGGCACGTCGGGGAAGGCTTCGCGGGCGCGCTGGGAATACACGATCACGGCGCGGTCGGGGCGGCGATCCGGCGCGGCGTTGGGCGTGTAGGCGTCGTCGGAGCGGATCTTGCGGTCCGAGGTGTAGCGGTTGACCATCGAATCCATGTTGCCGGCGGTAATGCCGAAGAACAGCTTCGGCTTGCCCAGGCGCTTGAAATCATCGGACGAGTGCCAGTCCGGCTGGCTGATCATGCCGACGCGAAAGCCCTGCGCTTCGAGCAGCCGGCCGACCAGCGCCATGCCGAAACTGGGGTGGTCGATGTAGGCGTCGCCGGTGACGAGGATGATGTCGCATTCATCCCAGCCCAGCGCGTCCATTTCGGCGCGCGACATGGGCAGGAAAGGGGCCGGGCCGAAGCGCTGCGCCCAGTACTTGCGATAGGAGGTGAGCGGCTTGGCCGCAATCGTAGTCATTGCCGGTACGGGTGGATCAGGCCGCGCGCACGCGGCTTTGGGAGGGAACGTGGCGGGCGAGAAAATCCATCTGGTCGGCGAGGATGTGGCGGTTGCAGAGGATCAGGTATTCGGCCTTGTTGGGGATATACGGCGCATAAACCAGTTCCATGTTCGCCTGTTCGGGAGTGCGTCCGCTCTTGGTCTGGTTGCAATGGCGGCAGGCGGTGACGACGTTCATCCAGGTGTCGCGCCCGCCTTGCGAGACGGGCAGGATATGGTCGCGGGTCAGTCGCTGTGATGAAAACTCGCGCGCGCAATAGGCGCAGATGTGGCGGTCGCGATGGAATAACTCGCGGTTTGACAGCGGCGGGGTCGGGTGCAGGGACTTGCCCGAGAGGGCCTTGCCGCGAATGGCGATGATGCTGCTGGTGGCGAGTTCGGAGCGCTCGCCGGTGACGCGGTTGGTGCCGCCGTAGAAAATGAAATGCGTATCTCCGGCGTCCCAGGCGACCAGGTCGCGCGCGACGTAAATGCAGGCATGCTGCCAGCTCACCCAGCGGTGCGGAACACCGTGCTGGTCGAGGGTTAGGATCAGCGGATGGCTCTTCATCTCTATGGCTATAGAATCCTGTATCGGTACGAATTTAGCAGAGCGGAATGACTTTTCAAAGCATTGATATGAGGGGATTAGTGACGCGACGGCTGCGCTACGCCATCGTCGCCTCGCTTGTGGTTCACCTGCTGATATTCTGGCCCGCCAACTTGCGCGTGTTGACGAAGGATACGCCTTCGTTGCTGCAAGCGACTTTGCGCTCACCGCCGCAACCGCCGGCGGAGCCTTTGCCACCCAAGTCGCCGCCGCGCGCCGCGCCACCAGCGCCGACTGTTGTTGCTTCGCCCGCGCCCACGCCGGTGCCGGCGCCCGAGCCTAAGGCGCCTGTTTCCGTGACCCCAATTTCCGTCCCCGCTGCTGCCGTTGCGACGGCAACTCCTGCACCGGGTTCGCCAAGCGGCGCGCTGATCACGGACGCCAGCGCGTCAGGCGAGGCGGTGGATGGCCTGCGCGGTTATCGTCTGGCGATAGCGACCCAGGCACGACGCTTCAAGCGTTATCCGGCGCAGGCAATGGCGTCCGGCTGGGCGGGGAGCGCCGAGATTCGCGTCGAAGTCGGCAGCGATGGCCGGCCGCACGCCGCCACGGTCGCCCGTTCCAGCGGCCATGAAGCTCTTGATCGCGCCGCACTGACGATGATCGAGGCCGGTGCGCTGCGCGCACGTTTGCCCGAAAGTCTTCGCGGCAAGGCCTTCGCCGTGGTGCTGCCGGTGGTCTTCAACCTGGATGACGAATGATCAGCGCGCCGGAGGCTTGGCGGGGGCCGTCAGGTCTTCGGTATGAAAAGCGTAGTGTCCGGCGTGGCGATCGGCAAAAAAGTGTTTCAGGGTGATGGCAATGGTGCGAAAGGCAAGTTCGTCCCAGGGAATTTCATCCTCCCGAAACAATCGCAGTTCGAGGGTTTCCGCGCCGGGGGCGAAGTCGAGATCGAGCAGCCGCGAGCGGTAGAAGACATGTACCTGATGAATGTGCGGCACGCTGATGAGTGTGTACATTTCGCCTAGCTCGATGCGGGCGCAGGCCTCTTCCAGTGTTTCACGCAGGGCGGCGGCGGCGACGGTTTCGCCGTTCTCCATGAAACCGGCGGGCAGCGTCCACTTGCCATGTCGCGGTTCTATCGCTCGCCGGCAGAGAAGGACACGATCTTCCCATTCGGGCAGGGCGCCGACCACCAGACGCGGATTGTGGTAATGAATTGCACCGCAGGCGTCGCAGACATGGCGCGGCAATGAATCACCCGCCGGGATCTTCAACACCAGAGGTGCGCCGCAGACGCTGCAAAAATTCATCGCCGGATCCATGCCATTATTCTAGCGGCCAAATAGCGATTCCGGCATTGCCCGCGGTTGCAAATTGGTGATATAAGCCACTCGATGACTAGCGAAAAATCCGACCTGGTGTTCGACTCTGCCGTCCTCAATCGCCTGGAGGAAATCAAGGCAATGGAGGACTTCCCGTTGCCCAAAGGGGCAGCGATGGCGCTGATCCGCCTGACGCAGCGGGAATCGACTTCGCTGGCCGTGCTGGCTCATGCGCTGAAGGCCGACCCGGTCTTCTCGGTGCGGCTGATCAAGGTCGCCAATGGCGCCAGCGGCAACGAACATCGCACAGTGGTGTCGCTGCGCGACGCGGTCAGCGTGCTTGGCGTGCCAGCGGTCAGGGCGCTGGCGATGGGCTTCTCGCTGCTGTCGAGCCATCGCAGCGGCAAGTGCGGCAACTTCGATTACCCGCGCTTCTGGTCGCATTCGCTGGTCAGAGCCGTCGCACTGCAGCTGTTGACTGGGGCGACCCAGAGCATTGAGGCAGAGGAAGCGTTCAGCGTCGGGCTGCTGGCCCGTGTCGGCGAGCTGGTCTTGGCGGAGTTGTTTCCCCGGCAGTACGAGGAGCTTCTTGAGCGCCGCCGCGAGAAACCGCCGCGCCGCCTGATCGACCTCGAGCAACCGGCGTTCGGCATCAGCCACAACGTGCTGACGGCGTCGATGATGTTCGACTGCGGCCTGCCCGAGGATTACATAGAGGCGGCTCAATTGTTCGAGGACGGCGAGCAGCAGCGCCTGGAGGACGGCTCCACGCAGCTGGTCACGCGGCGTTTGCTTGAGCTGGCCGACCATGTCGCCGACATCTGCGTGGCGCCACGGGCCGAGTGGCGCAAGTCGATGCCGCGACTGTTTCAACTCGGTGTCCGCCTCGGCTTCGACGCGGCCGTCCTGATCGCGATCTGCGACCGGGCGGCCCACGAATGGCGCGAATGGGGTCCGATGCTTGAAGTCGGCACCGGCCCCACGCCACGTTTCGAGGACCTTCCTGCCGAACCGGAGGCGCCCCTGAAAATGGCCGACGAACCGGCAACCGCGTCCAGCGCCGGCGGCGGTCAGGGCATCAGCATCCTGGTGGTGGGCGATCAGGAACGAGTACGCATGCAACTCTGCGAAGTGCTGACTGCCGCCGGACATTCGGTATTCGAGGCGGCGAATGGCGGGCAAGGTCTCGCCATGGCCATCGACTTGAGGCCGCAGATCATGCTCGTCGATTTGCAGGCTGGCGCGATGGACGGGATCGAACTGACCCATCGCCTGCGTCAGTTTGCGGTCGGGCGCTGCATCTACATCTTGCTGCTGACGGGGACCCATCTGCTGACCGGGGCGGACGACGACGAGAAACTGGTCCAGGCGTTCGAGGCCGGCGTGGACGATTTCCTGACTCTGCCGATCAAGCCGAGGGTGCTGGCCGCGCGCTTGCGCGCAGGGCAGCGCGTGGTCAGGCTGCAGGAGGAGCTCGCCCGCGACCAGGAAGAAATCCTCCGCATTTCCGGCGAGCTGTCTGTCACCAACCAGCGGCTGCAGGAAGTGGGCATGACGGACGTGCTGACCGGCTGTCCGAATCGTCGCTATGCCATGGAGCGCATTCAGCAGGAATGGGCAATGGCCACCCGTAGCCAGAGGCCGCTGGCATGCATGGCAATAAACATCGACAACTTCAAGCAGGTCAATGACAGACACGGCCATGACGCCGGCGACACGGTGCTGAAACTGGTTGCCGGCGCCCTCAAGGATGAGATGCGCGCACAGGATGTGCTGGCCCGCAGCGGCGGCGACGAGTTCCTGGTGATCTGTCCGGATACCACTCTCGAAGCAGCAATGGCTTGCGCCGAGCGCATCCGCGAGGTGATCGAGACCTTGCCCATTGTTTCCGACGCGCACAATGCGCGCAGCAGTGTCAGCGTAGGTGTTGCCGTGCGTGATGCGGCGACAGCCGATCCGAATGCCCTGATCAGATTGGCTGACCACAGCGTCTATCTTGCCAAGCGCCGGCGCAATGCCGTGGCGACGGTGCAGTCAATCCCGCCGGTTCCGGCACTGCCGGTTTAGCGCGATGACCGTCCTGGGCGCCGCAGGGCACCTGCTACCGCCGCGGAAAGGCCATTGGTAGCGGTCGCAAGTCTTAACTAATACAAAACAATAAGTTATGGTAGCTTTGTAAGGTTTTCTCTTACAAAGGTGCTCTATCTAATTCTTACAACAGAATGGTTTTTCCATTGATTTCTTTCTTGTCATAGCCTGTGTGATCATGTATCTGCCGCGATTCGGGCTCCAATTCGGGCCTGGCCGGCGCTCACAAGGAGTGCATGATGAAATCGACCGACACCTACAACGACATAAAGGAAGTCAATCTCTCCTATCTGATGCTGGCGCAGAACATGGTTCGTTCGGATCGCGAAGGGGCCATTTTTCGTCTCGGTATCAGTGAAGAGATTGCCGATGTGCTTGGGCGCCTGACGCCGGGCCAGGTTCTGAAGATGGCCAGTTCCGACATGCTGCTGTGCAACTTCCGCTTTGACGACACCCTGTTGCTCGACCTTCTCGCCAATCACGAACGCGATCGCGGCGTGGGACATCTGCATGCGGCGATTCTGGCTGCCGGCAGGCCCGTCGCAACCATATCCTGATCGGGCGTCATTCAACGTCAAGCGTGCAGCGTCAAGCTGCGGAGGTTCTTTATGCGTAACAAGTCCGTCATCATCGAAGCGAAAGATATTGGTCTGGCAATCCAGTTGATCGAACTGGGCGCCCGCTTGCAACTGCTGGAGGCGGAAACCAACCTTTCCCGCGAACGGCTGCTCAAGCTCTACAAGGAAGTCCGCCACGAGTCGCCGCCGAAGGGCATGCTGCCGTTCTCGACCGACTGGTTCATGACCTGGCAGCCGAACATCCATGCCTCGCTGTTCATGGCCTATTTTCGTTTCCTCAAGTCGCATACGCAGTTGAGGGGGCTGGAACTGATCATCAAGTCGTACCGGATGTATCTCGACCAGATCAAGCGCGGCGGCATGGATACCGTACTGTCGCTGACGCGGGCGTGGACCATGGTGCGTTTTTTCGATGCGAACATGCTGCAAATGGCCACCTGTCGCGAGTGCGGCGGCGAGTTTGTCGCCCACGCCTACGATCCTACCCGCGGCTACGTTTGCGGCCTGTGCCATATGCCCGCGCGCGCCGGCAAGACGCGGCGTGCAGCCGAAGCGGCAGCCGCCAGCGCGGCAATAGCCGCCGCCTGACGCCGGCCCGCTTTCCCCGGCATCAACCTGACGCGCCCCTCCGGCAACGCCGGACGGGGCGCGTCTTGCTTGCAGTGGCGCGCCGGCAAATGTGATTACAATTCAGGCCGTTTCGCCTTTGAGCGAAGCCAGTATTACTATTCCCGGAAAGGGTGAGCGTCCTTCTTATGTGGTTCCGCAATCTCCAGATTTTCCGGCTCACGTCCGAGTGGGCCTATAGCACCGAGTCTCTGTCGGCAGCGCTGCACAAAGGTCTTTTTCATGGCTGCGGCGCGACCGATCGCGTGGCTCGCGGCTGGGTGCCGCCTCGTGATGACGGCGAACTGGTTTTCAGCGTGCAGCGCCAGCAACTGATCGCCTTGGGCGTCGAACAGAAGCTGCTGCCGGCTTCCGTGGTGCGCCAATATGCGCAGGCAAAGCTGATCGAAATCGAAGCGGCGCAGGGCTACAAGCCGGGACGCAAGCAGTCGCGCGAAGTGGCCGATCAGCTTGAGGCCGAGCTGCTGCCGCGCGCCTTCGTCAAGCGTGGCCTGACCTATGTCTGGATCGATCCGGTCAATCGCTGGTTGCTGGTTGATGCGTCGTCGAGCACCCGCGCCGACGAAGTGATGGAGCACCTCAAACTTTCGCTCGGCGAGTTGCCCCTGACCCTGGTCAAGACGCAACTGGCGCCGGCCACCGCCATGACGCAGTGGCTGGCGGCGGGTGAAGCTCCCGGCAATTTCACCATCGACCGCGATTGCGAACTGTGTGCCGCGGCCGACGAGCGACCTGCCGTGCGCTACGTGCGCCACAACCTCGATAGCGAAGAGGTGCGTGCCCACATTGCCGGCGGCAAGACGGCCACCCGCCTGGCGCTGACCTGGAACGAGCGCATTTCCTTCGTGCTGACCGAACAATTGCAGATCAAGCGGCTGGTGTTTCTCGATCTGATAAAGGAAGACGCCGAGCGTCAGGCGGAGAACGCCGATGATCTGTTTGCCGCCGATTTCACCCTGATGGCCGGGGAACTGGCGCAACTGCTGGGACATCTGCTTGAAGTTCTGGGTGGGGAGGGCGAATAGCATGCGGCTGCGCGCGCTGATCGTTTTGGCGGCGCTGATCGTTGCCCTGCCGGCCAGGGCCGAAGGTGTCGATGTCGGCAAGCCTTCCAGCGTACGCAACCTGGTGCCGGCCGGTGCTCTCGAAAACCAGGCGGTGCAGCAATACGGACAGCTTAAACGCCAGGCCGCCGCCAAGGGCGCGCTGGGGCCGGACGATCATCCGCAGGTCAGGCGGTTGCGTGCGATAGCCGCCCGCATGATTCCCTTTGTCGATCGCTTCAATCCCCGTGCCCGGCAGTGGCAATGGGAGGTCAACCTGATCGGTTCGAAACAGATCAATGCCTTCTGCATGCCGGGAGGAAAGATCGCCTTTTTCAGCGGGATACTCGATACGCTCAAGCTGACTGACGACGAGGTGGCGATAGTGATGGGCCACGAGATCGCGCATGCCTTGCGCGAGCACGCCCGTGCGCGCATGGCGAAGAATCAGATGACCCAGCTCGGGGCCACTTTGCTGGGCGAACTGGTCGGCGGCGGACGCTATACCGGGGCCTTCCAGATGGGCGGCAATCTGCTGTCGCTGAAGTTTTCGCGCAACGATGAATCGGAAGCCGATGTGGTCGGGCTCGACTTGGCCGCCCGGGCCGGTTTCGATCCGCGCGCGGGGGTCAGCCTGTGGCAGAAGATGGCGGCCGCCAACAGCAAGGCGCCGCTGGAATTTCTGTCAACCCATCCGGCGGGCGATCATCGCATCAAGGAAATCGAGAAGCACCTGCCGGAAGTGATGCCGCTCTACGCCAAGGCGCACCGGGCAAACTGACAATAGTCGGCGCTGGTGATACGGCGCCGCGGGTTCAGGTGCCGAAGCCGGCGGGAGATGAGTCTTCGGCAGCGACGGCACAGTCCTGCTGCATGTCGCGATAGTGCGTGCCGTCGCCCAGGAACTGGCGCAAACGCTCCATCCAGGGTTCGGTGTGGCGGCGCACTTCGGCATCGTCTTCCAGGATGCGCTGGATCAGGGCGCGCTTGTGGGCAGAATCGGTGGCCAGTGCGTTGCTGTCTTCCGGAACTGCCATCAGGGTGTTGCGCAAGCCGGCAATCCGGCGCTCGAGTTCGATCAGGCTATCCCAGTCGCTGGCGCGCGCCGCCGCGACCATGCGCGACGACAGAAGGCTCATTGCTTCGTAGAGTTCGATTTGGGAAGGCATGCCGGCATCGTAGCGACCCTGCGGCAAGCTCGTTGCGGGAAGCTGCGGCGGGATAATTGGCCTATTCTGCATGGCCGTCCGGGAAGCTGCCGTGCCGGTCGGATATGAGCCGAATTGAGGCCGAATCACGGTCCAAATCGGGCCAGGGCCGGCAGAAGCTAGCCAGCCGTGGCCAGTCGCCGGTCCTCCAGGCTGCGTTCGTCGATCGGCAGGTGGATCAGCGCCGACAGCACGCCGAGCAGGATGCAGATGCCCCACACCGTGTCATAGGCGCCGGTGGCATCGAACAGCAGCCCGCCGAGCCAGACGCCAAGGAAACTGCCGACCTGGTGGCTGAAGAACACCAGTCCCGAGAGCATGCCGAGGAAGCGCACGCCGAAGACCTGGGCGACGATGGCGTTGGTCAGCGGCACCGTGGACAGCCACAGCAGGCCCATGGTCGCCGAAAACAGATAGACGCTGATGGCAGTCAGCGGCGCCCAGAGGAAGAGGGCGATGACCACGCTGCGCGCGGCGTAGATGCCGGCCAGCACATGACGCTTGGGCAGTCGATTGCCGAGGTGCCCGGCGCTGTAGCTGCCGAAGACGTTGAAGAGGCCGATCAGGGCCAGTGCCGTCATGCCGACCTCGGCGCCCATGCCCTTGTCGATCAGGTAGGTCGGGAAATGCACGCCGATGAATACCACCTGGAAGCCGCAGACGAAATAGCCGGCGATCAGCAGCACGAAGCTCTTCTCGCGCATCGCCTCGCCCAGCGCTTCGCGCGCCGTCTGGCCATGGCCGGAGGCACCGGCGACCAGCCCTTTGGTCAAGGCTGCGCCCAGAGGAATGATCAGCAAGGCGCTGGCGGCGAACACCAGCAGGGTGCCGAACCAGCCCAGCCCGCCGATCAGCCCGGAGGCGACCGGAATCATCAGGAACTGGCCGAATGATCCCGCCGCGGCCACCACGCCCATCGCCCAGCCGCGTTTGGCGTCGGGCACCAGGCGGCCCATGGCGGCGAACACCACGCTGTAGGTGCAGCCGCTTTGCGCCGCGCCGATCATCAGGCCGGCGGTGGCGGCGAGACCCGTGCCGGTCGCCGCGTAGGCCATGCCGAGCAGTCCCAGCGCATACAGCACGCTGGCGCCCCACAGCACGCGGCGTGCGCCAAAGCGGTCTGCCAGCCAGCCGGCGAAGGGCTGCGTCGCGCCCCACATCAGGTTTTGCAGCGCCAGGGCGAAGGAGAAAACCTCGCGGCTCCACTGGTGCTCCATGCTCATCGGCGTCAGGAACAGGCCGAAGGTGTGGCGGATGCCCATCGCGACGCAGACGATCAGCGCCGCATAGGCGAGGACGCTGGCGAGCGAGCGTTGCGGGAGCGGGGCAGGTGCATTCATGATGGCTTGAATGCTAGCATCTTCTTTTGCTTGCAATTCCCACGAAATGAACAAGGCTTTTGTCAAGGAATCGGACGACGCAGACGAAGACGAGGCTCCAGAGTCTGCGCTTCCGGACGGCACCAAAAACTACATGACGGTGCGCGGTCATGCACAGATTCGTGCGGAATTCGAGCACCTGGTCAAAATCGAGCGTCCCGCCATGGTGCACGTGGTGTCATGGGCAGCGGGCAATGGCGACCGTTCGGAAAACGGCGACTACATCTACGGCAAGAAGCGGCTGCGCGAAATCGACCGGCGCATTCGTTTTCTGGGCAAGCGTCTGGAGTCGGCCGTGATCGTCGATCCGGAGGAGCAGCGGAACTGCGACCAGGTATTTTTTGCGGCGACCGTCACCGTCTGTGATGCCGATGGCGTGGAAGCCACCTACCAGATCGTCGGCATCGACGAGGCGAATGCACAGGAAGGCCGCATCAGCTGGATTTCGCCGCTGGCACGAGCGCTGATGAAGGCGCGCGAAGGCGACACGGTACGCTTCGACAGCCCCGGCGGATTGCGCGAAATCGATATCATCGAAATTCGCTACTCGGAAGATTGAGAACAGTGAGCGGGTCAAATCTACCGGCGCAATTACCGCTTTACCGATTCAGGGGTGACCTTGCGCGCAGCATCAGATCGAATGTCTCAGATGTGCCCACTGCCGTCATTCGGGTCGTTGGGTATTGGGTGTTGCGCTATGCTTGCACCATTGGAAATCTCAATTCTCGAGGGGAGCGGCATGCCGAAGCTGGTTGTTAACACGAATGGTCGCGTGCTCGGGGAATTTCCGGTCAACAAGGACCGGATGGTCATCGGGAGCAAGGCGTCCAATGAGATTCCCCTCGACAATGTCAATGCCGACAACGAGCATGCGGTAATCACCCGCTGTGGCGATCTCTACGTCATCGAAGACCTTGGCAGCGCAAACGGCACCTTCGTGCACGACAGGAAAATCACCAAGCTGCTGCTGAGCGACGAGGACCTGATTTCGGTCGGCAGTTGCCAGCTTCGCTTTGTCGAGGAAGATGTCAAGCGCGGCGATGCCGGCTCTGCTGCGAACAAGGCCAGGGCGCCGACGCCGGACGCCGGCAAACCGGCACCGGCGCCCCAGGCCAAGCAGTCTGCGGCACCGGCCGCCGCCAAGGGCCCCGTGGCGGCGGGCGAATGCCCGCACTGCGGCTACAAGCGCCTGCCCAAGGATGCCAAAGTGGCGGAAGACAGGTGCCCTTCCTGCAAGATGGGCTATGCCACCACGCCGGGCGTCCTGATGAGCGCCGAGTCGAAAACCGGCGACCGCCTCGAGGTCTATGACAAGGAGGTCGTGATCAAGCGCAAGATGGGCGTGAAGGTGCTGTTGCAGAGCCTCAAGGGCGACCTGCTGGAAGGCATCAAGGGCGACAAGTACATCCCCATCGACTCGATCGCCTCGATCCAGCTCAAGCCGGCCAGCACCCTGCTCGCCGGCCACATCACCATCGTCCTGCCGGAATCGAAGGAGGGCTTCAAGCTGGCCGGCCTGGACGATTGCACCGTCGAGTTCGTCAAGCGCGAGGAAGAGAAGTTCCTCGAGATCAAGGCCTTCCTCGACGCAAGGATCGGCCGCTAGGCCCAGAGCAAACGCGGCCTCAGTACACGGTGGCCAGTTCGCTGGTTACCTGCGCCAACCGGTCGACCAGGATGTTCATGAACGAGCGGTTGAACCGCAGCTGACAGTTTTCCGACGCCTTGTGCAGGGAGTCGGCCTTGATCTTGAACAGGGTGACTGGCGTGTCGGCAACGATGGTGGCGGTACGCGGTAGCGCGCCCTGGCGGATGTAGCACATCTCGCCGAAACAGTGCCCCTTGCCCAGGGTGGCCAGCTTCTTGTTGCTCTTGACCACACCCACACTGCCATCGGCGATGACAAAGAAGAAGTTGCCCTTGGTCCCCTCGTCGACCAGGAAGGTGCCGGATGGCACGCGCCCCCAGATGCTGATGCGCAGCACTTCCCAGAGCTCGATTTCGCTGAAGTCCTGGAAGAACGGCAGTGCCTTCAGCATGTTGAAGCGCTGGGTCTCGGAATCGGCTTCCTGTGGCAGGTCCAGCTCCGCGATGGTCGACAGGTCCTCGGTGAACTCGCGCCAGTTGGCATGGCGCTCCGGCGTGTTCCGGCGCAAGGCCTTGGTGACGATGTCGGCCAGCCGCGCGGACAGCGCGGGGCGATGGATGCGGATGCTGGGCGCGTCTTCGTTCAATATCTTGTGGGTCAGCCCGTAGTTGGTGTCGGCTTCGAAGGGAAGGCGGCCGGTGAGCAGCTTGTACATCACCACGCCCAGGGAATAGATGTCGGTCTGGTAGCTGAGGGTGTCGTTTCGGACCTGCTCCGGCGACATGTAGGCGGGTGAGCCGACCCCGGTCAGTTGCGTCTCGTCGTTCTTCGCCAGGATCGCGGCGCCGAAGTCGGCGATCTTCACTGCACCATCCTCGCAAAGCATGATGTTGGCGGGCTTGATGTCGCGATGAATGATGCCGTTGCGGCTTGCAAAATCGAGCGCCAGGGCGCATTTGAAGGCAATCTCGATCACCTTGTCCACGGGCAGCAAGTGCTCGACATGGCCGTATTTTTCGAGTGTTTCGCCTTGCACGTATTCCATGACGATATAGCCGTCGTCGCGGCCCAGCAGCGCGTCGTAGATGCCGACGATGTGCGGGTGGTTGAGACGACCGGCCAGGGCGGCCTCGTTGGCGATCAACTTGCGGTAGGTATTGCCGTGCTCGGTGTCGGACAGGATCTCGGGCTTGAAGACCTTGATCGCCACCTCGCGATCGTTGAATGTGTCATGGGCAAGGTAAACAATGCTCGTCGCGCCCCTGCCGAGCTCTCGGGTGATTTCGTACTTTTCTATACCGACTTCAGCAACTTGCTCCATTTACCGAGGGCTCCTCGTGAAGAACAGACAATGCAACCGGCTTGTCAGGAGTGTGCCTGACGCCGGGTGTAGCGGTCAATCGCCGATTTTGGTCTGGTCGCGTCAAGACTTGCAGGAAAGCGTTGCCGAATAGCCCCCTGAACACGCCCTGGAGAGTGGCGGTGAAGTGAATGCGACAGATGGCCGTTAAGCGTCGAGCACCCTGCGATGACAATTGCCGTTCCGATCCGCGCTCGCCAACCAGGTGGTGGCACAAAGGCTTCACGGCATCAATCTTTCCCGTTCTCGTAGCTCGACGGACTGACACCGGCGTGAGCCAGAAACTCCCGTACCTGCTTGATGGTCTGCTTGTCGCAGACATTGCTGTGGTGGGGGTGGTGAAAGAAGCCTTCAACCCGGTTCAGCACTACGCGGAAACGGGCGCCATGAGCGGGTTCAACGGCGGCTCCAAGGTGGCGCAAAAGCGACTCGACCTCCCGCCAGTGGATGTTGCTGCTGACGGGGTCCTGAAAGATCGAGCGCAGCAGGTTCAGATGTTTATGACTCATGGTGCTTTTTTATCGCCGGATTGCGTGATTGGCCCAGATCAGCAGCCCGAACAGCACCATCGCTCCGGCCTGATGCGCGGCGCCGAGGGCGACCGGAACCTGCAGCAAAAGGGTGGCGATGCCGAGGCCGACTTGCACTGCCAGCCAGAGCGTCAGCGCTACGGTGGCGGGTCGTGCGGACGGGGTTTCGTTCCAGATGCGCCAGGAAAACCA
>JAPLQZ010000098.1 GCA_026399415.1 Rhodocyclales bacterium
GGCCATCACCCGCGCCCAGTTGATCGAATTCACCGCACCCAGCTTGTACCTGGCCTTGAAGTCGGCGTCGTTGAACACGGCCTTGACGATGTCCTGGGCGTCATCGAACATGCCGCGCACGGCGATGTTGAAAATGTTCGCATCCGGCAGGGAATACATCTGTGCGCGCTGAAACGCGCTCATCCTGCCTTCCGGCGAGAGCATGAAAACGCGCACGCCGTGTTTTCCGCGCATCGCATATTCCGCCGCCGACCCGGTGTCGCCCGAGGTCGCACCGAGGATATTGATGGTCTCGCCGCGCTTGTCCAGCACATACTCGAACAGGTTGCCAAGCAACTGCATCGCCATGTCCTTGAAGGCCAGCGTCGGCCCGTTGGACAATTCCAGCAAGTGGAAATCCGGCTCCAGCGATGTCAACGGCACGATGTCCCTCGCCTTCGCCGCATCGCGGCTCCAGCGATAAGTCTGCGCCGTGTAGGTCTTGTCGCAGATCGCCTTCAGGTCGACCGCCGGAATGTCGTCGACGTAAAGCGAGAGAATCTCGAAGGCCAAGTCGGCGTAGGAAAGCTTGCGCCACTCCGCAAGGCGCTCGGCCACTTGCGGATAGCTTTCAGGCAGGTACAGCCCACCGTCGGGCGCCAGGCCGCCGAGCAGGATGTCCGAGAAGGACTCGGCCGGCGACTGTCCGCGAGTGGAGATGTAGTTCATGTCAGGTCGGGAAGACAGGAAAAGGTTGAAGAACTAGGATGATCGAGAGGTATCTGGAACGGCTAAGAGTCGGCGCTGGCGTCACGGCGATTCCACTAATCGTCGAAAGTGGCCTCATTCATCAATTCGAACCTGGTCCCTTTGATTGTTTAAAGGAGTAAAAGAGTAAAAGGCGAATAAAAAAAAGAATAAAACTCGTTACGCCGCCAAGAAGAATAAAAGGGGCCAGGCTCGGATTCTCCGGATTCCTCGTTACGCCGCCAAGCGATGTTCGATGGCGGCCCGCGCCAGAAAAAGCAGAAAGGGGCCAGGCTCGGATTATTCACACCACCAAAACATTCGGCAAATACTCGCCGAAAATCCGGTCCGTGGTCACCACCGTCATCCCTTCGGCCTTGGCCTGCGCCAGCAGCAGTCGGTCGAACGGGTCACGGTGCAGCAGTCGGTCGAACGGGTCACGGTGCAGCATGGGCAACTCGGCCAACGCCAGCAAGTGCTCCGGTTTGACTGCCAGCAAGCCGAAACCCTGGGCTACGACATCGCTTGCTACGTCAAGCGTCGGCAGGTCGAGTTTGCCGACCTGATGCTTGATCAGCATTTCCCACGGCGAAAGGATGCTGACCATCGCGCCTTCGCTGCGGATACGTTTCGCCACCGGACCAGGAATGGGCAAAGCCATCAACCATCTATAAATGATATTGGTATCCAGCAACAACACGCCTAAATACCTCGCATTGCCGATTCTTCGAACAACTTGGCAATCTCGGCGTTGGTTTCGGGACTGTCCCAATCGGGGGAGACCTTAATCTTGCCCTTCCAGGCTCCCGGCGGCTTTACCTTCGGCGCCTGGTAGCGAACGATTTTCGCCACCGGCTTGCCATCGCGGGCAAGGATCACGTCCTCGCCACGCTCAGCCGCCGCGACCAGTCGTGAAAAGGCATTTTTGGCTTCCAGCATGTTGACTTGCATGACCGTCTCCAGTACTGACTTTTGATTGGCCAAGCTTAGCCAATCAACGCCTGTTTGTCTAGCCCAGTTCTTCCATGCGCAGCCGGATCACCTTCTTCTTCACCACCGGCAGCGTCTCGATTTTTACGATGGCGGCATCGACGTTCTTTTCGCACGTAATGTGGGTCAGCATGATGATGTCGGTCTGCGACTCGCCTTCGCCCGGCTCGCGCTGGATCATGGCATCGATGGAAATCTGCTGGTCGGCGAGGATGCGCGTGATGTCGGCCAGCACGCCCGGCTTGTCCTCCACCCGCAACCGCAGGTAGTAGCCGGTTTCCACTTCGGCCAGCGGCAGGATCGGAATGTCCTGCACCGAACCGGGCTGGAAAGCCAGGTGCGGCACGCGATGCTCCGGATCGGCGGTATGCATGCGGGTGACATCGACCAGATCGGCGATGACCGCCGAGGCGGTCGGTTCAGCACCGGCGCCCTTGCCGTAGTACAGGGTTGCGCCGACGGCATCGCCTTGCACCAGCACGGCATTCATCGCGCCTTCGACGTTGGCGATCAGGCGCTTGGTGGGGATCAGCGTCGGATGCACGCGCAGCTCTATCCCATCCGGTCGACGGCGGGTGATGCCCAGCAGCTTGATGCGGTAACCCAACTGTTCGGCATACTTGATGTCATCGGCATCGAGCTGGCTGATGCCCTCGATGTGCGCCTTGTCGAATTGCATCGGAATGCCGAAGGCCAGCGCCGAAAGAATAGTGATCTTGTGCGCGGCGTCGACGCCCTCGATGTCAAAGGTCGGATCGGCCTCGGCATAGCCCAGGCGCTGCGCCTCCTTGAGCACAACGTCGAAGGGCAGGCCCTTGTCGCGCATCTCGGACAGGATGAAGTTGGTGGTACCGTTGATGATGCCGGCGATCCACTGGATGCGGTTGGCCGTGAGGCCCTCGCGCACCGCCTTGATGATCGGGATGCCGCCCGCCACGGCCGCCTCGAAGGCGACCATGACGCCTTTCTCGTGCGCGGCGGCAAATATCTCGTTGCCATGGATCGCCAGCAAGGCCTTGTTCGCCGTCACCACGTGCTTGCCGTTGGCGATGGCCTTCAGCACCAGTTCCTTGGCGATGCCGCAGCCGCCGATCAGTTCAACGACGATGTCGATGTCGGGATCGGTGACCACCGAGAAGGCATCGTCCGTCACCTGCGCCCGACCCGCCGTCACCTGCCGCGCCAGTTCGAGGTTCTTGTCGGCCACCCTGGTAATGCGGATCGGACGCCCGGCACGGCGGGTGATCTCCGCTTCGTTGCGCGCAAGAACGGTAAATGTTCCGCCACCGACGGTACCGATGCCCAGGAGTCCTACGTTGATGGGTTTCATGTCAAGGTTTTCCTAAAGCTGAACGCGGGAATTACCAGACCTTCCCGAAAGTAAAAACGATGCGCGTCGGTGCGCTGGGTGCCGGAGTCGAGCGCCAGCGCGTCGCAACCCAGCCGCCGCGCCCTGGTTTCGAGATACGCCAGCAAGGTCTTGCCTATGCCGCGCGAGCGATGCGCCTCGTCGGCGACCAGATCATCCACATACAGTCGGCGCCCCTCCCAGGTGTTCTCGATCACGCGCCACAACGCTACACCGCGCACGGAGGTGTCTTCGGTCGCCACGCTCATGCGCGCGCCGTTGTCAAATATGCAGCGCAGGCGTCCGGCGTAATCGGCCGGCAGACCGGGGCGCAACTGGCGATGCACCGGCTCTGCACGGGCCAGCCATGCCGGCTCGACCACGCTGCCGTCGTCGCCGGTGACGTCGATCACCGGAAACTCAAGTGCCATGACGTTTGCGATAACCATCGAGAAAACGCGCAATGCGGCCGATCGCCTCGCGCAGGTCGTCCTCATGCGGCAGGAAGACCAGGCGGAAATGATCGGGATGCGGCCAGTTGAACCCCGTGCCCTGCACCAGCAGAACCTTCTCCGCCATCAGCAATTCTTCAATGAAGGCCTGATCGTCGGTGATCGGATACATCTTCGAATCCAGCCGCGGAAACATGTACAGCGAAGCTTTCGGCTTGACGCAACTGACGCCGGGAATGGCGTTGATCAGTTCGTGGGCGACGTCGCGCTGGCGGCACATGCGCCCGCCCGGCGCCACCAGGTCATCAATGCTCTGATAGCCGCCCAGCGCAGTCTGGATGCCCCACTGACCGGGAACATTGGCGCACAGGCGCATCGAGGCCAGCATGTCGAGGCCGTCGATGTAGTCGCGCGCATGTTTCTTTTCGCCGGAAACGATCATCCAGCCGGACCGGTAGCCGCAGGATCGGTAGTTCTTCGACAGGCCGTTGAAGGTAATCGTCAGCACGTCTTCCGACAATGCCGCGATCGAGGTGTGGGTGGCGCCGTCGTAGAGCACCTTGTCATAGACCTCGTCGGCGTAGATGATCAGGTCATTCTGCCGGGCGATTTCGATGATCTCTTTCAACACGTCATCGGGGTACAGGGCCCCGGTCGGATTGTTGGGGTTGATGACGACGATCGCCCGCGTGCGAGGCGTGATCTTGGCCCGAACGTCGGCCAGATCGGGCAGCCAGCCGGCGCCTTCGTCGCACAGGTAGTGACGCGGCGTACCGCCGGAAAGGCTCACCGCGGCCGTCCATAGCGGATAGTCGGGTGCCGGCACCAGGACTTCATCACCGGTATCGAGCAGGGCATTCATGGCCATCACGATCAGTTCCGAAACGCCATTGCCGATGTAGATGTCCTCGATCGTCACGCCCTTGATGTGCTTTTGCTGGGTGTAATGCATCACCGCCTTGCGCGCGGAAAAAATGCCCTTCGAATCGACATAGCCGGCCGCGTTGGGCAGGTTGCGGATCATGTCCTGCTGGATCTCTTCGGGGGAATCGAAGCCGAACGCGGCGAGGTTGCCGATGTTCAGCTTGATGATCTTGTGGCCTTCCTCTTCCATCTGCCTGGCACGAGCGAGTACGGGCCCACGAATGTCATAGCAGACGTTGTTGAGTTTGGCGGATTTGTTTACGGGCTGCATACGCAACCGTCCTTTCTGCATGATGCCGCCCGGGTCGGGCAGCGTCGGTAAAGGTATAATGTTAAACGAAGCTTATGCTGCACCGCAAATCCAGATGTGATGCGGCTTTCAGCCACTCCTGCCTCTGTCGGATTTTTTCAGCCTCGTCACCAACCTCGCTACCACGAATGAAGCTTCATTCTCCAGCCACCGATGGCCTGCTTGCGATCACTTCCTACGATGCCGGGCACATCGCCGTGAATGGCCGCCGCCTGACGAAGAGCTTTCTCCTGACTCCGCAGCGCCTGATTGAAGATTGGGCGCCAAGTTCGGTCGACGGCCTGAGTGAATCCGACCTGCAGCAGGTGGCCGACCTCAACTGTTCCATTGTCCTGCTGGGCACCGGGCCGCGCCAGCGTTTCCCCGCCCGGGCTCTGTTGCGCACACTGACTGAACGACGCATCGGCGTCGAGGTGATGGACAGCCATGCCGCCTGCCGCACCTACAACGTCCTCATGGCGGAAGGACGCGACGTAGCCGCCGCACTGATCATCGAATGCGCAAGCTGATCGAACTGCGCCGCGGGCCCTTGCTCGCGCTGCTGCTGGTCTTTGCCCTGGCCTGGTTCGGCACGCTGCAACAGCGCCGCCTGATCAACCCCGACGAAGGCCGCTATGCCGAGATTCCGCGCGAAATGGTCGCCACCGGCGACTGGCTGACGCCGCGCCTGAACGGCTTCAAGTATTTCGAGAAGCCGGCGCTGCAATACTGGGCCACGGCCACCGCCTTCACCATTTTTGGCGAACATCACTGGACCGCACGACTGTGGCCGGCGCTCACCGGCTTCCTCGGCGTGCTCGCCGCGGCCTTCGCCACGGCCAGGCTGTTCGGCCCCCAGGCCGGACTGATCGCCGGCGCGGTGCTGGCCGGCAGCGTATTGTGGAATGTGATCGGCCACGTCAATACCCTGGACATGGGCGTCAGCTTCTTTCTGGCCGCCGCGGTATTCGCCCTGTGCCTGGGGCAGCGCGATGAGGCGAGTTTGCGTGAAAATTCGAATGAAAGTCGACGCTGGCAGGACGCCGCTCGCCCGCTGCGGGGCTTGCTGATTCTGCTGGCCATTACCGCGCCGTGGTTCATTGCGGTGTCATGGGCCAACCCGGAATTTGCCCGTTTCTTTTTCATCCACGAGCATTTCGAGCGCTTCCTGACCAAGGCCCACGGCCGCTATCAGCCGATGTGGTACTTCATCCCCATCCTGCTGCTTGGCATGCTGCCGTGGCTCGGCAGCCTTCCGCAAGGGATTGCCGCTGGCTTCCGGCGCGACGCCGGCCGCCGCTTCCAGCCGCGCCGCTTCCTGCTGGTGTGGGTCGCTGTGGTCTTCGTCTTCTTTTCAGCCTCCAGTTCCAAACTGGCCTCCTACATCCTGCCTATTTTTCCGGCGCTGGCCGCATTGATCGGACTGCATCTGGCGAGTTGTTCCGCTTCCCGCCGCATCGAATGGCATGCTCTGCCCGCCGTCATCGTAGGTGGCGCTTGTCTGTTGCTGGTGCCCTACGTCACCCGCTTCGCCAACGAAACCGTGCCGGTCGCGCTGTACGAGGCCTACCAGCCGTGGCTGTATGCCGGATCGGCCGCCCTGCTGCTGGGCGGCTTCGCCGCGTTCTGGCTCGGACGCAAGGGGCACAGCGTCACCGCCGTTTTCGCACTGGCCTTCGGCGGGTTCGCCTTCGGCCAGGGCTTCCTGCTGGGCCACGACAGTCTCGGCTCGGTCAATTCAGCACACGATGTGGCTGCGGCCATCCGCAAGCAGGTCAAGCAAGATGTTCCATTCTTTAGCGTTAACACCTACGATCAGAGCTTGCAGTTCTACTTGAAGCGCACCACCACCATGGTCGCCTATCGCGACGAACTGGGCTTCGGCATCGATCAGGAACCCGACAAATTCATTGCCGACGTCGCCGGCTTCGAGAAAGCCTGGAACGCCGCGCCCGCAGCCTGGGCGCTGATGTCGCCAGGCACCTGGACGGAAATGACCACGAAAGGAATGCCCATGACCGAAGTCGTCCGCGACAGCCGTCGCGTCATCGTGAGAAAGCCATGAACGCCGTCAGTTTTTCCCTCGTTTTGTTCGGTGTACTGTTGAACGCCGCCGCGCAACTGTTCCTCAAGGCCGGTACCAACGTGGTCGGACATTTCGAGTTTCATGCCGACAACATTGTGCCGATCGGTCTCAAGCTGGCCTTTCAGCCTTACATAATGGGCGGCATGGCCTGCTATGCAGTCAGCCTGGTGGTATGGATCATGGCACTGTCGCGGGTTCCGGTGTCCATCGCCTACCCGATGTTGTCGATCGGCTACGTGATCAATGCCTTTGTCGCCTGGCAGTGGTTCGGTGAAGCGCTGGCAGCGCAGAAACTGCTGGGCATCGGCTTCATCGTCGTCGGTGTGTTTCTCGTCGCCAGGTCATGACCGCCACCTTCCTTCCCTTCACCCGCCCCTCGATCGACGAGGAAACCATCGCCGAGGTAGCGAAGGTGTTGCGCTCGGGCTGGATTACCAGCGGCCCCAAGGTGCTGGCCTTCGAAACAGCGCTGTCCGACTATTGCGGCGGCCACCCGGTGCGCGTTTTCAATTCGGGCACGGCCACCTTGGAAGTCGCATTGCGCCTCGCAGGAGTCGGCGCCGGCGATACGGTGATTACGACGCCGCTGACCTGGGTCGCCACCGCCAACGTGATTCTGGAAGTCGGCGCGACACCGGTATTCGTCGATGTCGACCCGGTGACCCGCAACATCGATCTGGACAAACTCGAAGCGGCCGTCACGCCGCAGACCAAGGCCATCATCCCGGTCGACCTCGCCGGCCTGCCGGTGGATCGGGATCGGCTTTACGCCATCGCCCACAAGCACGGCCTGCGCGTGATCGAGGATGCTGCCCAAGCTTTCGGCGCCTCATGGAACGGCCAGCCGATAGGCAGTAGCGGAGATTTCGTCTCCTTCAGCTTCCACGCCAACAAGAATCTCACCACATCGGAAGGCGGCGCCCTGGTGTTGCCCGCCGACATCGACACGGGCCTGTGCGAACGCCTGCGCCTGCAAGGCGTGCGGCGTTTTCCCGACGGCGGCATGGACGTCGACGTGCTGGGCGGCAAGTTCAACCTGACCGACATCGCCGCCACCATCGGCCTGGGCCAAATGAAGCACCTGGCGGCCTTCACCGCGCGCCGTCGCGAACTCGCCCGGCGCTATTTCGCCGGCATCGATCCGGCGCTCGGGCTCGAACTGCCCGTAGCAGATTTCAGCAACAGCAACTGGCACATGTTTCAGGTCCTGTTGCCCGCCGGCATGGATCGCGGAAAATTCATCGCGGCGATGAAAGAGAAAGGCATCGGCATCGGCGTCCATTACCCGGCGCTGCACTTGTTCTCGCTCTATCGCGCGCTGGGTTTCAGAGAGGGCGACTTTCCCCACGCCGAGGACATTGGCCACCGTACCATCACTCTTCCGCTTTTTCCCGCCATGCGGGACAGCGACGTGGATCGCGTCTGCATCGCACTTGTCGGGGTGCTTGCAGCGAAGGCATCTCATGTGACTTGACCCTATGTAACCGTTCGGTTACAGTTGGCATATGTACTCGATCAAACCCATACCCGAATTCACCGCTTGGCTTGATGGACTGAAAGATCGTGTCACGCGCCTTCGTTTGGCGCGTCGCCTGGACAAGGCGCAACGCGGTAGCCTCGGTGATGTGAAGCCCGTTGGCGAGGGAGTGTTCGAGATGCGTGAGCATTTCGGTTCGGGCTGGCGCATGTATTACATCCAGCGCGGCGACACTTTGATCGTGATGCTGGGTGGTGGCGATAAATCCACACAGACCACCGATGTTGCCAAGGCCGTGAAACTCGCGGCGCGTTTTTGAGGAGTAAACCATGACCAGGAAAATCAGCATTGCCGATCTGCCCGAGTTTGATCTGGCGGAACAGCTCAAGAGTGAAGAAGACATTGCCGCCTATTTGACAATGGTGATTGAAGAGGGCGACACGTCCGAGCTTGCTCACGCGCTTGGTTTGGCTGCGCGCGCGCGCGGCATGAGCGAAATCGCAAAAGCTTCCGGGATTACCCGCGAGGCACTGTACAGAGCGTTACGGCCCGATGCCTCGCCACGTTTTGATACCATAAACCGGGTGTGCGCTGCCTTGGGTGTGCGTCTGGTGGCGCAGGCTGTGCATGTTTGATGGTTCTGGGTTTGGCACGGAGCAAATCAAAGAAGAACTATCGTCGCCGAACCGAGGTTGCGTATAGCAGAGCGTAGAATGATAATTGCGTTTTCCGCGCGATTCTGGAGCCAGCCATGAAAGTCTATTCAGCGGTAATTGAGCGATGCCCGCAAACCGGCCTGTTCGTTGGTTTCGTTCCAGGTTTTCCCGGCGCTCATTCCCAGGGCGAAACGCTGGATGAAGTCAATCACAACCTGCACGACGTTATTGCAATGCTTCTGGAGGACGGCGAACCCATGCTCGAATCCGAGTTTGTCGGGGTCCAAAACGTTGCCGTAGCTTGAGTCATGGGCAATGTTCCCGTCCTCAAACCCAATGAAGTCATAGCCATCCTTGTCAGACTCGGCTTCACCGAAGTCCGCCAACGCGGTTCACACAAACAATTTCGCGATGCCGCCGGTCGCTGCACAACAGTACCGTTTCATCAGGGTCGGGACATCTCCCCAATCTTGCTCCGTCAAATCGCCAAAGACATCGGCGTCGCGCTTGATGAGTTGCTCAGGCACAGATAAAACAATCCGACCCTGACCCCTTAATGCTTCTTAATGCTTGAGATGTGTTCTCCTGGCAGCAGTTTCTATTCGACCAGCCGCTTTCTGAAAGAGCGAGGTCTGTAATAAAAAATCAAAGGAGCAAGGCTCGCATTTCCGAAAAGTCGGCGCTGGCGATACGGCGAATGCAAGTGCCGAGATATCTTCGCAACAAGCTTTGCCAAACTTCGCTCCAATGAATACCACACGACACGACCACGCGGACCCTCTCAGCTTTAACTTCTAAACATCACACCATGCCCACACCCGCACTCTCCATCGTCATCCCCGTCTTCAACGAGGAGGCCACTCTCACGACGCTGTTCGCCCGCCTCTATCCGGCGCTCGACGAACTCGGCGAGACCTACGAAGTCGTCTTCATCAACGACGGCAGCCGCGACCGCTCGGCGGCAATCCTGCGCGAGCAATACGAGGCGCGGCCGGACGTCACCCGCGTCATCCTGTTTTCTGCCAACGCCGGCCAGCACATGGCGATCATGGCCGGCTTCGAGCACTGCCGCGGCGAGATAGTGCTTACCCTCGACGCCGACCTGCAGAACCCGCCCGAGGAAATCCACAAGCTGGTCGCCAAGATGCGCGAGGGTCACGACTACGTCGGCAGCATTCGCCGCAAACGTCAGGACAGCCTGTTCCGCACCTGGGCCTCGAAGGCGATGAACCGGCTGCGCGAGAAGATTACCCGGATCAAGATCACCGACCAGGGCAACATGCTGCGCGCCTATTCGCGCAGCGTGGTGAATGCGATCAATAGTTGCAAGGAAGTCGCCACCTTCATTCCGGCGCTGGCCTACACCTTCGCCCGCAGCCCGACCGAAGTGGTGGTCGAGCACGAAGAGCGCGCCGCCGGCGAATCGAAGTACTCGCTCTACAGCCTGATACGCCTCAACTTCGATCTGATGACCGGCTTTTCACTGGTCCCGCTGCAGTGGTTTTCCATGCTCGGCATTGTCGTTTCGCTTGGTTCCGGTGCGCTGTTCGTGCTGCTGATGGTGCGCCGCCTGATTCTCGGACCGGAAGCCGAGGGCCTGTTTACGCTTTTCGCGCTGATGTTCTTCCTGATCGGCCTGGCCCTGTTCGGCATCGGCCTGCTCGGCGAATACATCGGCCGCATTTACCAGCAGGTGCGTCACCGGCCGCGCTATCTGATCGAGGCAATCCTGGAAAAACAGGAGTGAGCAAAGCCATTGTCTTCGCCTACCACAACGTAGGCGTGCGCTGTCTGTCCGTGCTGCTGGCGCATGGGGTGGATGTCGTTTGCGTCGTGACGCACAAAGACAGCCCGACTGAAACCATCTGGTTCGACAGTGTCGCCGAACTCGCGACCCACCATGGCATCCCGGTGATCACGCCGGAAGACCCGAACGATCCCGCAGTCGTCGCAAAGCTGGCGGCGCTGCAGCCGGATTTTCTGTTGTCCTTCTACTACCGGCTGATGCTCAAAACACCCTTGCTGGCCTTGCCCAGGCATGGCGCGTGGAACATGCACGGCTCGCTCCTGCCGAAGTATCGAGGCCGCGTGCCGGTGAACTGGGCGATCATCCACGGCGAGCGGGAAACCGGGGCGACGCTGCACCAGATGCTGGAAAAGCCCGACGCCGGCGGCATCGTCGCGCAACAGGCGGTGCCCATCCTGCCCGACGACACGGCTTTCGAGGTGTTCAACAAGGTCACCCTGGCGGCCGAAATGGCGCTGGACCGCGTACTCCCCGATCTGCTGGCCGGCCGTGCGGTCGCCAAACCACAGGACCTCGAGGCAGGGAGCTACTTTGGCGGTCGCAAGGCCGAAGACGGCCGTATCGACTGGAGCCAGCCCGCCTCGGTGGTGCATGACCTGATCCGCGCCGTGGCTCCTCCCTATCCGGGCGCCTTCTCGGACACGCCCAAGGGCCGCCTCAGGGTACTGCGCTCGCTGCACCCAACCGGTGAAACCGGCCCTCACGGCAGCCGCGCGACACTGTTCGCCCGTGATGGACAACTGTTTGCCGAGTGCGGCGACGGCAGGCTTTTGCGCCTGCTCGCGGTAGAATTAGAGGGTTCACCGCTGGCAGCAACGTCGGCAAGCAATCAGATCAATGCAATTTTCGGAACTTCTGCACTCTCCCTGTCATGAAAATACTCATTCTCGGCGTCAATGGCTTCATCGGCCACCACCTCTCCCAGCGCATCCTGAACACCACCGACTGGGAGGTTTATGGCATGGACATGAACTCCGAGCGCGTCACCGAGTTGATGCAGAACCCCCGCTTTCATTTCTTCGAAGGCGACATCATGATCAACAAGGAGTGGATCGAGTACCACGTCAGGAAGTGCGACGTGATCCTGCCCCTGGTCGCCATCGCCACGCCGGCCACCTACGTCAAGGAACCCTTGCGCGTCTTCGAACTCGACTTCGAAGCCAACCTGCCGATCATCCGCCAGGCGGTCAAGTACAAGAAGCGCGTGATCTTCCCGTCGACCTCCGAGGTCTATGGCATGTGCAAGGATCCCGAATTCGACCCGGAGAACTCCGAACTGATCCTCGGCCCGATCAACAAACCGCGCTGGATCTACTCCTGCGCCAAGCAGATGATGGATCGCGTGATCCATGCCTACGGCCAGCAGGAAGGCCTTCAATACACGCTGTTCCGCCCCTTCAACTGGATCGGTCCCGGCCTCGATTCGATTCATACGCCGAAGGAAGGCTCAAGCCGCGTCATCACCCAGTTCCTCGGTCATATCGTCCGTGGCGAACCGATCAAGCTGGTCGACGGCGGCGCCCAGAAACGCTCCTTCACCTATGTCTCGGACGGCATCGATGCGCTGATGAAGATCATCGAGAACAAGGACGACATCGCCAACGGCAAGATCTACAACATCGGCAACCCGAAGAACAACTATTCCATCCGCGAACTTGCCACACTGATGCTCGACCTGGCGAAGCAGTATCCGGAATATGCCGAGGGCCTGGCCAAGGTGAAGATTCTGGAGACAACTTCGGGCG
>JAPLQZ010000226.1 GCA_026399415.1 Rhodocyclales bacterium
GCCCTTCCGGAGACTCCGCATGAAATTCACTCCTATTTTTTTGCTGGCCGTACTGCTGGCCGGCTGCAGCGAACCGCCACCGCCGGCTGCCGCACCCAAGCTGGTACGCACCCTGATAGTCGGTGCTGGTGACACGGCGACTGACGGTGCGCAACGGAGCTACAGCGGCGAAGTGCGCGCGCGGATCGAAACCACGCTGGGATTTCGCGTCGCCGGCAAGATCGTCGAGCGTCGCGTCGATGCCGGCATGGCAGTCAAGGCCGGCCAGGTGCTGGCGCGCATCGATCCGGCCGATGCGGCACTGCAGCTGACGCAAGCCGAGGCGCAGCGCGCGCTGGCGGCAGCGGACCTGGCGCGCTACCGCGACCTGAAGGCGAAGAACTACATCAGCGTATCGGCGCTCGACGCCAGGGAAACGGCTTTCAAGGCGGCCGACGCACAGGCTCAGCTTGCGAAGAACCAGGCGGCCTACACAACGCTGGTAGCCGACAAGAGCGGCGTAATCGGCCAGGTGCTGGCCGAGCCGGGGCAGGTGGTGAGCGCGGGGCAAGCCGTATTCCGCCTGGCACCGGACGGCGAGCGCGAGATTGCCGTCGCCTTTCCCGAGGGCGAAGTCAGCCGCTTCAAGCTCGGTCAGGCGGCGGAAGTCAGTTTCTGGGCGACGCCGGGCGCGGCGGCGAAGCCGCTGGCGGGGCGACTGCGCGAGGTCTCGCCGGTGGCCGACCCGGTGACTCGCACTTATGCCGCGCGCGTCAGTCTCAAGGATGCGGACCCGCTGCTGCCGCTGGGATTGACGGCGACCGTGCGCTTCCCCTCCGCCACGCTCGGCGCGACGCGGCTGTTGGTGCCGCTCTCGGCGATATTCCAGAAGGGCAACCAGCCGGCGGTATGGAGAGTCGGCGCTGACAGCACGGTGACTTTGCAGGCGGTTACGGTCGCCGCCTTCACCGACCGCGGCGCGGTGGTGACGGGTGGCCTGACCGGAGGCGAGCAGATCGTCGCCGCCGGAGCGAATCTGCTCACCGCCGGTGAAAAGGTACGCATTGCCACGTCCACCACGCCAGCGGCGGGCAAATGAAGCAGCTCAATCTTTCCGAGTGGGCGCTCAGGCACCAGCAGATGGTGCTGTATCTCATGGTCATTTTCATGGTCGGCGGCGTGCTGGCCTTTCTCCAGCTCGGCCGCGCCGAAGATCCCGACTTCACCTTCAAGGTCATGGTGGTACGCACCCTGTGGCCGGGTGCCAGCGCGCAGCAGGTCGAGCAGCAACTCACCGAGCGGATCGAGAAGAAGCTGGCCGAGACGCCCTGGGTGGATGTGTTGCGCACGGCATCCAAGCCCGGCGAGTCGCTGACCATCGTCCTCCTCAAGGACTACACGCCGAAGACCGAGGTGCCGGAAGCCTGGCGCCAGGTGCGCAAGAAGCTCGACGACATCCGTCACACGCTGCCGCCCGGCGTGCAGGGACCATTTCCCAACGATGAGTTCGGCGACGTGCAGATGAAGATCTTCGCCTTGACCGCGCGCGACGACCAGACCGGCTACGGCATGGGCGACCTGCGCCGCGAGGCCGACCGCCTGGCGCGCGAACTGCGTCGCGTGGAGGACGTGAAGAAGATCGAGCTGATCGGCGTGCAGGACGAGAAGATCTACATCGATGTCAGCCCGGGTCGTCTTGCCGCCATGGGCCTGGTGCCGACCCAGGTGTTCGACGCGCTGCAGCGGCAGAATGCCGTGGTGCCGGCCGGCCAAGTCGAAACCGCGACGGATCGCGTGCGGCTGCGCGTCACCGGCCCCTTCGACAGCATAGACGCCTTGCGCGAGGCCACGCTCGCCGTCGGCGGCCGGGCGTTTCGGCTGGGCGATATCGCCCGCGTCACGCGCGGCCTGGTCGATCCGCCGCAGCCGCGCATGCGCGTCGCGGGGCGCGATGCGGTCGGCATCGGCATCGTCATGGCCCGCGGCGGCAACGTCATCGACCTCGGCGAGAACCTCGAGAAGGCGATGGACAGGCTCAAGCAGAATCTGCCGCTGGGCATGGATGTGCATGTGGTGGTGGATCAGCCGCAGATCGTCAAGACCTCGCTCAACCTGTTCGTGCGCACCCTGGGCGAAGCCATCGTCATCGTGCTGGCCGTGTCCTTCCTGTCGCTGGGCTGGCGCACCGGGACCGTGGTGGCGCTGTCGATACCGCTGGTGCTGGCGATCACCTTTCTCGCCATGAAGGCCTTCGGCATCGACCTGCAGCGCATTTCGCTCGGCGCCCTGGTGATTTCGCTGGGCCTGCTGGTCGATGACGCCATCATCGCCGCGGAAATGATGGTGGTGAAAATGGAGCAGGGCTGGGACCGCTTCAAGGCGGCCACTTTCGCCTACACCTCGACTGCCTTCCCGATGCTGACCGGGACGCTGATCACGGCGGCGGGCTTCACCCCGGTCGGCTTCGCCAAGTCGGCGGCCGGCGAATACACCATCTCGATTTTCCAAGTGGTCACCATCTCCCTTGTGGTGTCGTGGATCGTCGCCGTGGTGTTCACGCCCTGGCTGGGCTACAAGTTGCTCGATCCCGCCAAATTGCGTGCGATCGCCGAGAAGCATGGCGGCGACATCTACCAGTCGCCCTTCTATCGCCGCTTCCGCGCGCTGGTGGTGTGGTGCCTGCGCCACCGCTGGCTGGTGATCTTCGCCACGATCGCCATGTTTGCGCTGTCGCTGGTGGCGTTCAACAAGGGCGTGCAGAAGCAGTTCTTCCCGTCTGCCAGCCGGCCCGAAGTCATGGTCGATATCTGGCTGCCGCAGGGCGCCTCGCTGCAGGCCACCGAGCGCGAGGTGAAGCGCGTCGAGGCGCTGCTGGAAAAGGATGAAGGCATAGCCTCCTGGTCGTCCTACATCGGCAACGGTGCGCCGCGCTTTGTCCTCTCGCTCGACCAGCAACTGTTCGCCGACAATTTCGGGCAGATGCTCATCGTCGCCAAGGGGCTCAAGGAGCGCGAAGAAGTGAAGAGCCGGCTGGAGGCCGCGTTCAATGCCGCGGATGGCTCGTGGTCGCATCTTCGGCTGCGCGTGGTGCGCATGGAGAACGGGCCGCCGGTAGGCTACCCGGTGCAGTTCCGCATTTCCGGCGAGGATCTGGCCGCCCTGCGCGACGGCGCGGAAAGCATCGCGGCCGTGATGCGGACCCATCCCAATCTGCGCAACGTTAACCTCGACTGGAACGAGCGGATCAAGTCGGTGCGCGTCGAGATCGACCAGGACCGCGCTCGTGCGCTGGGTGTTTCCAGCCAGGACGTGGCGCTGACCCTGCAAGGCTGGCTGGTGGGCGCCACCGTGACCCAGTTCCGCGAGGACGACCAGTTGATCGACGTGGTGTGGCGCGCCGGCGTCGAGCGCGGCGCTGATGCGGGTATGGGCAATTCCGCCGATCCGCGCACGCTGACGCGCCTGCCCGACCTCGACATCGTTGCCGCCAGCGGACGCCACATTCCGCTGGCCCAGGTGGCGCGGCTGGTACCGGTGCTGGAGGAAGGCCTGATCTGGCGCCGCGACCGCCTGCCGACCATCACCGTGCGCGCCGACATCGTCGGCAGCCTGCAGCCGCCGGCGGCTTCGGCACAGGTGGACCAGCAGCTTGGCGCGCTGCGCGCGAATCTGCCGCCGGGCTTCCGCGTCGAAGTCGGCGGCATGACCGAGGAGTCGTCCAAGAGCGAGAAGCCGATCATGGCGGTGGTGCCGCTGATGGTGGTCGGCGTGACGATACTGCTCATGATCCAGTTGCAGAACATCAGCCGCACGATCCTGGTGCTGCTCACAGCGCCACTGGGACTGATCGGCGTGACGCTGGCGCTGCTGGTGCTGCAAGTGCCCTATGGCTTCGTCGCCAACCTCGGCGTAATTGCGCTGATGGGCATGATCCTGCGCAATTCGGTAATCCTCGTCGATCAGATCGAACAGGACGAGGCGGCCGGCAAGAGCGAGTGGGAGGCAATCGTCGGCTCCACCGTGCGCCGCTTCAGACCCATTACGCTGACGGCAGCCGCCGCGGTACTGGCCATGATTCCGCTGACCCGGCAGGTGTTCTGGGGACCGATGGCGGTGGCCATCATGGGCGGCCTGATCGTCGCCACGGTGCTGACCTGTCTGTTCCTGCCGGCCCTGTATGCGGCGTGGTACAGGGTGAAGGAGCCGACCGCCGACTTAACTGCGGCGTAGAATCTTGTCCTTTCCAGCTTTGCTCATATATTAGAGCATGCTAATATATAAACCTTGGAGGCATCATGAACACCGAACAAGCCCGCTTCAACATGGTCGAGCAGCAACTGCGCCCCGGGAAGGTGCTGAATCCGGACGTGCTCGATGTGCTGTTCATGGTCAAGCGTGAAGAGTTCGTGCCGCCGGCCCATCGTCGACTGGCGTTTGCCGACACGCAGATCCCGCTGGGCGGGGCCGATGGCGCGCGGATGTTTTCGCCGCGGGTTGAAGCCCACGCGCTGCAGGCGCTGGCGATGAAAAAACACGAGAACGTGCTCGAAGTCGGCACCGGTTCCGGCTACATGGCGGCACTGCTGGGCGCCCATGCCGATCACGTGTGCTCGATCGAAATCGATCCGCAGTTAGCCGAAACGGCGCGCGCGAATCTTGGCCGGGCCGGGGTCACCAACGTATCCGTGGAGGTGGGTAACGGTTTGGCCGGTTTGCCCGCCCACGCCCCCTACGATGCCATCATGGTGTCGGGTGCCGTGCCTACCGTACCGCAGGCCTTGCTCGACCAGCTCAAGCCGGGCGGGCGTCTGTTCGCCATAGAAGGCGCCGCGCCGGCGATGGAAGCGGTGTTGTATATCCGGGTGGATCAGGATTTCCGGCGCGTAGCCGTATTTGAAACCGTGGTGGATTCATTGCGCGACGCCGAGCCCGCGCCGGCTTTCGTATTTTGAGCCCATGCGCCAGATGTCCGCTTTCGAACTCAAGGAATGGCTGACCGATGCACAGCGGACCAAGCCGGTGCTGCTTGACGTACGCGAGCCCTGGGAGTTTGAAGCCTGCCGTATCGCGGGTTCGCAATCGATGCCGATGCGCGGCATTCCCGCGCGCCATGGCGAACTGAAGCGGGACACGGATATTGTGATGATCTGCCATCACGGCGCGCGCAGCTATCAGGCCGGCATGTTTCTGGAACACATGGGTTTTACCAGCGTCATCAACCTGCAAGGGGGCGTTGCCGCCTGGGCGCGGGATGTTGATCCGGCAATGCCAACGTATTGATCGTGGAATAGAACGCGGAGTCCGTATGCGAAAAGCACTTCCCCTGATGATTGCCGGCTGTCTTTCCGCCGGCGGGTTTGTCGAACTTGCCCAAGGCGCCGACCTGATGGCGGTGTACCGGGACGCCGTCGCCTACGACGCGCAATATGCATCGGCGCGCGCCTCGCTGGAGGCTGGGCGCGAGAAGTTGCCTCAGGGCCGCTCGGGTTTGCTGCCGACGGTCGGCCTCGCGGCGAGTACCATCTGGAATGACGTTGATACCACACGGCGGGTGAGCGGTGCTACCGCGACCAACACGCAATACAACAGCAACGGTTGGACCGTCAGCCTCTCGCAGCCTCTGTTCCGCTGGCAGAACTGGGTCGCCTACACGCAGTCGGAACTTGCCGTGGCCCAGGCCGAAGCGCAGTTCGGACTGGCGCGCCAGGACCTGATCGTGCGTGCCGCCCAAGCCTACTTCGACGTCCTGCTGGCGCAGGATACGCTGGCGACGGCGCAGGCACAGAAGGTAGCGATTGCCGAACAGCTCGAATCGGCGAAGCGCAATTTCGAGGTCGGCACCGCAACCATCACGGACACCCATGAAGCCCAGGCGCGCTATGACCTGACCTACGCGCAGGAAATTGCCGCCGACAATGATCTGACCGTCAAACGGCAGGTATTGCGCTCCGTCATTGGCAAGGAGCCGGAAGGCCTGAAAAACCTGAAGCCCGGAGTGCAGCTGGTCCGTCCGCAACCGGACGACATCAACAAATGGGTGGAGATGGCCGAATCCGCGAGTGCGTCGGTGCAGATCTATCAGGCCTTGTACGAGATAGCCGTGAGGGAAATCGAAAAACAGCGTGCCGGACATTATCCAACCCTGGATCTGGTGGCCAGCAATGGAAGAAGCGGAGCGGGCGGTGGCACCACCGGAGGCTTCGATAGCAAATCCAGCGCCATCGGCCTGCAGCTGTCGATACCGTTTTTCGCCGGCGGCGGGGTCGTCTCCAAGGATCGCGAAGCGGTTGCCCTGAAGGAAAAAGCCGGTGCCGATCTCGAAAATGCGCGTCGCACGGCGGCACTCAACGCGCGTCAGGCCTATCTCGGGGTGAGTTCCGGCCTGGCCCAGGTAAAGGCCTATGAAGCGGCGCTGACGTCCTCGCAGTCGGCGCTGGATTCGAACAAGCTCGGCTATGAAGTGGGCGTGCGCATCAACATCGATGTCTTGAATGCCCAGAGCCAGCTTTTCGACACTCGCCAGAAGCTGGCCAAGGCCCGGCTGGACACGCTGGGCGCATTGCTCAAGCTCAAGGCCGCGGCCGGCAGCCTGGGTGAAGACGACTTGGCAGCGATCAACGCTCTGCTCGACTGATCAGCTCCAGGGTACGCGCCGTGGCGCCGCGATGGCGCTCGGCAAAGGCGCGCCCGGCTGCACTCATCTTTTTCCGTTGATCGGCGTTCGCCAGCAAGGCATTGACCTGGCATACCAGATCATCGGCGTCGCGGATTGTCAAAGCCGCACCGCAGGCGATTGCCTCGCGCGCGGCTTCGGCGAAATTCCGCGTTGAAGGGCCGATCAGGATCGGCGTCCCGCAGGCAGCCGCTTCGATCAGGTTCTGACTGCCGAAATCGAGCAGGCTGCCGCCAATGAAGGCGATGTCGGCTGACGCATGGAAGGCGAACATTTCGCCCATGCTGTCGCCGATCAGCACCTGCGTGGACGGCGCAATGGCGGCATCGTCGCTGCGCCGCTGGACGGCAAAGCCACGCTCCGATGCGAGTCGCGCCACTTCGTCGAAGCGCTGCGGATGGCGCGGCACGATGACCAGCAAGGCTTCGCCAGGGCCAGCTTTCCGCCATGCATCGAGGATCAGGGTTTCTTCGCCTTCGCGCGTGCTGGCTGCCAGCCAGACGCGGCGGGCGCCGTAACGGGTGCGAAACGCGAGTGCAAGCTCGAGTTGCTCGTGCGGTGCTTCGATGTCGAACTTGATGTTGCCGGTGACGGCGACGCGCTGCGCGCCAAGCGCTTCGAGGCGTGCTGCATCAGCGGCCGACTGTGCGCCGATCGCCGCCAGACCCTGCAATGCGCCGCGCGTCAGTGCGGGGAACATTGCGTAGCGCCGCGCCGAGCGTGCCGACAGGCGGGCGTTGACCAGTCGCAGCGGCACCTTGGCCTGCCTGCAGGCGGCGATCAGATTCGGCCACAATTCCGTCTCCATGATGAGACCGAATTGTGGCCGGTAGTGGCGCAGCAAGCGCCGCATCGCCCAGGGGGTGTCGTAAGGCAGATAGATTCGCTCCACTCCGTCGCCGAACAGCGCCTCGGACGTCGCACGCCCGGTGGGGGTCATGTGGGTGAACAGGATGCGGTGTCCGGGATAGCGCTCGCGCAAGGCCGCCACCAGAGGCTGCGCAGCGCGCGTTTCGCCGACGGAAACGGCGTGCAGCCAGAGTGTCGGCGCTGACGGGACGGCGGTGCTTTGCATACCTGGGCTTCCGCTTCGCGGGCAGGTAAAAAAACCGAAACGTTCGCCCCAGTGCCGCAGATATTCCGGTTGTCTGCGGGCGCGCCAGAGCAGGTGCAAGACTGCCCAGGGCAGCAGGGCGAGGATGGCGAACGTATAGATGAAGCGCGCCATCAGAGAAAAGGCGTCGCCGCAGCGAGCACTTCGTCAACGCCGGACGGGCAGCCCCGCGTGCCGAGGTTAAGGGCCGGTGTGCGGGCGAAAACACCGGTCAGCGTCGGATCGGACGCACAGAACAGCGCTAGCGTCGGCCGCCCCAGCGCAGCAGCAAGATGGACCAGACCGGTATCGACGCCGATGACGATTCGTGCGGCAGCGATCTGATCTGCGAGGTCGGTGAGGCTCAGGGGCGGCAAGGCAATGGCGCCCGGAATGGACTGCGCGATTCGTACGGCGCGCTCGCGCTCGGATGCGTTGCCTGCCGGCAGCGTGCAAGTGAGCCCTTTCTCGCGCAGGCGGCAGCCCAGCTCAATCCAGCGGTCCTCCGCCCACAATTTGTCGTCGCGCGAGGTGGCGGTGAGCAGCACCGCAATGCGCTTCCCAAGAGTCGGCGCTGATGGTGCGGCGATGCCATAGTCCGGCTCGACTGACACGGTGTAGCCGGCGGCCAGTGCGGCGAGACGCCGGTTGCGCTGGACGGCGTGGAGGTCTTTCGGCACGTCGAACGTGGCATCGTAGAAACGCGCCGCCAGCGGTTCGCGGGCCGACGCGGCGGCATACCCGCAGCGTTTGCCGCGCGCCACGCGGGCGATCAGCGCGCTCTTCAGCAATCCTTGCGTGTCGATTGCCAGATCGTAGCTTTCCTCATTCAGCCTCGCCCGGAAAGATGCTATTTCGCGCCACGTTGCAGGACTCAGCAGAGATCTGCGCCAGCGCCTGAGCGCAACCGGGATGACCCGTCTCAACCCGGCGTGCAAACGGGGAATATCGGCAAATCCTTCCTCGACGATCCAGTCGATCTTCGCTTCCGGATATCTGCGGCGCAGGTCGGTGACGACCGGCAGGTTATGAACGACGTCGCCAAGAGAGGATGTTTTGATGAGGAGAATGCGCATCGGTAGGAGCGGGATGACGCCTTGCGCCGTAAAATGCATCCCGAACAAGATTATAGCCGCCCATGACATCCGACGACCGTCAGCCCCTTTCCGCTGTCCTGATTACCAGAAACGCCGCCAGCCAGCTCGCCGAGTGCCTTGCGAGCGTGGCGTTCTGCGACGAAATCATCGTGGTCGATTCCGGCAGCGACGATGGCACCGCAGAGAGTGCCGAACGACATGGCGCACGCGTGATCCAATCCGACTGGCGTGGCTTCGGCCCCCAGAAGCAGTTTGCCGTCGAACAGGCAAGCCATGACTGGGTGTTGTGCGTCGATGCCGACGAACGGGTGAGCGAGCGCCTGCGCGAGAGCATTCTCGCCGCTGTTACCCGCCCGCAAAGCGGAATCCCGGGTACGCAGAGCGCGTCAGCACCGAAACTTGCAGCCTATCGATTCGCCCGCTGCAACCGTTTCATGGGGCGCTATTTGAGGCACGGCGAGGGCTATCCCGACTGGAGCCTGCGCCTCTTCGACCGCCGCCGTGCGCGCTGGTCGGCCGACGCGGTGCACGAGAAAGTGCTTGTCACCGGTGAAATCGCAACGCTGCAAGGCGATCTGCTGCACGAGTCGGCGGAGTCGCTGGAAACCTATCTCGCCAAACAAAATCGCTACAGCACCCTTGCCGCGCAGGAGGCTCTGGCGAGCGGAAAGCGGGCGACGGTGGTGTATCTATTGTCCTCACCAGTGCTGCGCTTTATCAAGTTCTACTTCTTCCGCCTCGGCCTGCTCGACGGCCTTCCCGGCCTGGTGCACATCCTCGCCGGCTGCGCGGCCAGCTTCGCCAAATATGCGAAAATGCTGGCTTTTCAGAGAAACGGCAAATGAAAGTTCTGCTTACCGGCGCCGCCGGGTTTATCGGCATGCATGTCTGTGAGCGTTTGCTGGCGCGTGGTGACGAGGTGGTCGGGGTGGACAACCTGAACGACTACTACGACGTGACCTTGAAGGAAGCGCGGCTGGAGCGGCTGGCGCCGAATCCGCGCTTCAAGCTTTCCCGTCTTGATATCGCCGACCGCGAAGGTATCGCCGACCTGTTCGCCGCCGAGCGTCCGCAACGTGTCGTCAATCTGGCCGCGCAGGCCGGCGTGCGCTACTCGCTGCAGAATCCACACGCCTATGTCGACAGCAACGTGGTCGGCTTCGTGAACATCCTGGAAGGCTGCCGCCACAGCGGTGTCGAGCACTTTGTCTATGCCAGCAGTTCCAGCATTTACGGCGGCAACGAGCGCATGCCCTTCTCGGAACACGACAACGTCGATCACCCGGTCAGCCTCTACGCCGCGACCAAGAAGGCCAACGAGCTGATGGCGCACACCTACAGCCATCTGTTCGCGCTGCCGACCACCGGCCTGCGCTTCTTTACCGTGTATGGGCCGTGGGGCAGGCCGGACATGGCCCTGTTCCTGTTCGCCAAGGCCATCCTCGAAGACCGTCCGATCGATGTCTTCAACCACGGCCGAATGCGGCGCGACTTCACCTACATCGACGACATTGCCGAAGGCGTGATCCGCGTGCTGGACCGCCCGCCGCAGGCCGATCCCGACTTCGACAAGCAGACACCCGACCCGGCAACAAGCTGGGCGCCCTATCGCATATTCAACATCGGCAACCACCAGCCAGTGGAACTGATGGCCTACATCGAGGCGCTGGAACAGGCCCTGGGCAGGACCGCGACGAAGAACTTCCTGCCGTTGCAGGACGGCGATGTGCCGGCGACGCACGCCAATACCGACGAACTCGAGCGGGTGACCGGTTTTTCACCCAGTACGCCCGTGGTCGACGGCGTGCGCCGCTTTGTCGATTGGTACAGGGGGTACATGAATGTCTGATTCGCGGCTGCGCCCTGTCGTTTTAAGCGGTGGCTCCGGCACACGCCTGTGGCCCGTGTCGCGCGAGAAGCATCCGAAGCAGCTGCAGCCTTTGCTGGGCGACGAGAGTCTGCTGCAGAACACCCTGCGGCGCCTGGAAGGCCTGCCGTTGGGGGTGCCGATCGTTGTCAGCAACCAGGAATATCGCTTCGTCACGGCGGAGCAACTGCGCCAACTCGGACTGTCGAGCTGGACCCTGTTGCTGGAACCCGTCGGTCGCAATACCGCACCGGCGCTGACCGCTGCTGCGCTCTATGCCGTTCGGGATGGTGCCGACCCGGTGCTGCTGGCGACACCGGCGGATCACCATGTGCGCAACGCCGAAGCATTCAGGGAAGCCGTGCTGCGCGGTTTGCCGGAAGCGGAGAACGGCGCCGTAGTGACCTTTGGTATCGTTCCTGAGCGTCCCGAAACCGGCTACGGCTATATCGAGACAAGAGTCGGTGCTGGCGGCACGGCGGCCGGCGCGGCCATGGACCTGCTGGCCTTCCGCGAAAAGCCCGATGCCGCGACGGCCCAGGCCTATGTCGCCGGCGGCCGACATTTCTGGAACAGCGGCATCTTCATGCTGCGCGCCTCGGTGTGGCTCAAGGCCATCGGCCACTTCGCTCCGGAGATTCTTGTCGCTTGCCGCAAGGCGGTGGTTGCAGCACACGACGATGGCGATTTCGTCCGCCTCGATGCGGCTGCGTTCGCCGCGTCCCCCGCCGATTCGATCGACTATGCGGTGATGGAAAAACTCCCGGCCGCGAAGGAACTGGGTATTCCAGGTCGGGTAGTTTCGCTCGATGTCGGCTGGTCGGACGTCGGCGCCTGGGACGCACTGTGGCAGGCCATCGACCGCGATGCCGATGACAATGCCGTGAAGGGCGATGTCTGGCTGGAGGATTCGCACGGCAACCTGGTGATCGCCGAACACGGCCTCGTCGCCTGCATCGGCTGCGAAGAAATGGTAGTCGTCGAAACCGCGGATGCCGTCCTGATCGCACCCAAGACCCGTACCCAGGAGGTCAAGCGCATCGTCAGTCGCCTCAAGGCGGCGGGCCGCAGCGAAGTCGATCTGCATCGCAAGGTGCATCGGCCCTGGGGCTGGTACGACAGTATCGACAACGGCGAGAGGTTTCAGGTCAAGCGCATCGTGGTTCGTCC
>JAPLQZ010000169.1 GCA_026399415.1 Rhodocyclales bacterium
ATAAAAAGGTTCCAGGCTCGAATTTACCGCACAAGAGTCGGCGCTGACGGGACGGCGATTTATGCTGTTATGAAACTCAACATGAAGCCGATTTCGGATCACCTGTCGTTGCGACCAGATTTCAAGTGGTTTTTGCCGGGTGCTTGATCCGTAGCTTGTTTTCCGTCGCGACCACAAAGCAGCCCTGCCAGTTGGTGATGTCCGCAGCGATTGCGGTCACCGCAGCGATGATCGCTTGCGCACCGGGTTCGCGCAGACGCAGGAGCAGCAGCCCGGCATGGGTGCCAGGCGCGAAGCGACGGGTATCGGAAAAATCCAGATCCTGCGTGATCAAGAAACGTCCTTCCCCACAAACCGCCTGCCAGATATCGGCATCGGGCCGACCGGACAGGTGCTCGTCGGGGACGGTATGCACATCGTGTCCGTGAGCGGAAAGAATGTCCACCAGCCGCGCCGGCAGGTTTTCGTCAAGCTTGATCCTCACGCCAATGCGGGAGCGGCAGGTAGCGGCAGGTCTTCCTCGGCCGAGACGGCGGCAAACGCGATCACCGCGCGCAGAGCATCTTGATTGAGCGTCGGGAAATCGGCCAGAATCTCTTGGTCACTCATGCCTTCGGCAAGACTGGCGAGAATGGTCCGGACCGTGACGCGCGTCCCGGTGACGATGGCGTCGCCACCGCAGATAGCCGGGTCGCGGGTGATGTAGGATTTGAAATTCATGGTCATGACAATGTTCTCCTGACGGCTGGCGCTGCCTGATCGGACGGCGGCGCGCTCTGCTTCGCAGTGTTGGCCACACTCTATCACCAAGAGCGGCGCACTGCTATTTGGCCGAGGGCGATAAGGGGTCGTGTTCGGTTTGGTTTTCGCGACACCACGCTTTTCCCGAAAGTCGGCGCTGATGAAACAACTGCGCTACAAGGCGGTCGAGCAAAAGACGCTCTCCTCGCCGTAGCGTATGGCGACACGGCGATTTTCGGCGGTACTACCGCGGCTCAAATCTGCCAGGGATCGAAGACCTGCGGGTAATAGCGGAAATCTGCGGTGTTGCGCGTGACGACGGTGAGGCCGTGGCATTGGGCGGTGGCCATGATCAGGCCGTCCATCACAGGCAGGCGCTGGCCGGCGAGTTCGGCGCGGGCGGCCAATTGCGCCCAGGCGTGCAGCGTGGCGGCATCCAGTGACAGGATGCGGCCGGCGAAGCGCTGTTCGATCTTGCCCAGCCATGCGGTGAGTTTCTGGCTGCGGCGCGGGTCGGCGGCATGCAGCTTGAAGATGCCTTTTTCGATCTCGCCGAGGCTGATAACGCTGAGGAACAGGCTGGCTTCGTCTTGCTCGTCGAGCCATTTGATCACTTTGGGGGCGGGTGCCTTCCTGACGTATTCGGAGAGCACGCAGGTATCGAGCAGCCAACTCACAATGCGGCATCCCTTCCGGTGTCGCGGTCGCGCCCGAAGTCGACGTCGTCACCGCCAATTTCCGGCTTCAGCAACGCGGCGGAAAGCTTGCCTTTGTTGCGTTTCGTCAGGCGTTCGTATTCCGCCGCCGAGACAACCACCGCCGCCGGTTTGCCGTGCAGGGTCACCCGTTGCGGCGACCCGCCGATGGCTTCCTTGATGAGTTGGCTGAATCCGTTCTTGGCCTGCTGCAGTTGCCATTCGCTGTGCATCGGGTGCTCCTTTCAGAACTGGCTAGTCTGGCTAGAATATAGCACAAGCTGCCGCCGTACTGCCAGCGCCGACTATTGCGGGAAGCGCCACCTCTTGCAATCCCACCACATCACCGCCATATTCCATCCTGCTTCCCCTACCTGATGGAGATTTCCATGCGTATGCGTCTGCTCGTCGTGCTGGCCCTTGCGGCTTCCCTGCTGTCCGGCTGCGGTTACAACCAGATCCAGATCAACGACGAGGCGGTGAATGCCGCGTGGTCCGAAGTGCTGAATCAGTACAAGCGTCGCGCCGACCTGATTCCCAATCTGGTGTCCGTGGTGCAGGGTTATGCCAGTCACGAGAAGGAAGTGCTGACACGGGTGACCGAGGCGCGCGCCAACGTCGCCGGCCTCAAGGCGACGCCGGAACTGATCAATGACCCGGCCGCGTTCGCCAAGTTCCAGAAAGCCCAGAGTGATCTGGGAGGTGCGCTTGCCCGCCTGCTGGTGGTTTCGGAAAACTACCCGAACCTCAAGGCCGACGCCAATTTCCGCGACTTGCAGGCGCAGGTGGAAGGCACCGAGAACCGTATTACCGTCGCTCGCAACCGCTACATCAAGACGGTGCAGGAGTACAACATCTCGGTGCGCACTTTCCCCAACAGCCTGACGGCCAGCGTCATGGGCTGGAAGATCAAGGCCAACTTCACGGTGGATGACGAAAAGGCCATCTCGACGCCGCCGGCGATCAAGTTCAACGCGCCGCCCGCCGCGCCCGATGCTCCCGCTCCTGCTGCTCCCGGTGCTCCTGGTTATTCCTAAGTGCGTTGCATTCGCGCCGGTCTGCTGACGCTGCTCTGGCTGGCGCTGCTGCCGACCATCGGCCGGGCGGCGGAATTGGTGCCGCTGCCGGTCTTGAGCGCGCGCGTTACTGACCTGACCGCGACGCTCGACGAGACCCAGCGGGGCAGGCTCGAGGCGCAACTGGCGGCCATCGACCGGGCTGGGCGCGCGCAGATCGCCGTGCTGCTGCTGCCGACCACCGAGCCCGAAGTCATCGAAGCTTTCGGCATTCGTCTGGCTGAAGCCTGGAAGATCGGCCACAAGGGCACCGACAACGGCGTCATCGTCATCGTCGCGAAGAACGACCGCAAGATGCGCATCGAGGTCGGCTACGGGCTGGAAGGCTCTATACCGGATGCGGTGGCCAAACGCATCGTTGCCGAGCGCATGGCACCGCCGTTCAAGCAGGGGGACTTTTTTGGCGGCCTGCATGCAGCCATCGAGGGACTGGATCAAGCCATCGGCGGGCCGGCGTCGGGTGTGCCGGCCGCGCTTCCAGCCGACAGCGGCGGAAAAATCGCCGAGGACTCCGATCTGTCGCCGTGGTTGATGGCGGCGGTCGTCGCCGGCGGAATGCTGCGTATGATGTTCGGCCTGTTCGGTTCCCTTGCCGCCGCAGCCATTGCGGGCTGGCTGGGTTTTGTCATCTTCGGTTCGTGGCTGGCGGGGTTGCTCGCGGGTGTCGCCATCTTCATGCTTTCCTTCGTTAATCCGCTCTTGTTGGGCGGCTTGGGTGGCGGTGGATCTTCATCGGGCGGCGGTTTCTCGGGCGGGGGTGGCAGTTTTGGTGGCGGTGGCGCCTCGGGAGGCTGGTGAAATGAAACTATCGCGTTTGCTCAAGCATCTGCTGCTGCCGGGTTGGTGGGTGCAGCGGGTTTTTGCCCGCGACGATTTGGTGGCCATCCGGAAAGCCGTCACGGCCTGCGAGAAATCGCATCGCGGTGAATTGCGCTTCGTGGTGGAAGGCCCTTTGCCGGTGTCCGTGCTGTGGCGCGCGATGTCACCAAGAACCAGGGCGGCGGATTTGTTTTCGGCATTACGCATCTGGGATACGGAAGAAAACAGCGGCATCCTGATCTATGTGCAACTGGTCGACCGCAAAGTGGAAATACTCGCCGACCGCGGCATCGCGGCGCGCGTGGCGCAGGCCGAATGGGATGCCGTCTGTCGTGCCATGGAGGCGAACTTCCGCCGCGGCGAATGGCGCAATGGCGCGCTGCAGGCCGTGACGCGCGCCGGGGAACTGCTCACGAGCCACTTTCCCGCCGGCCCAAACAACCCCAACGAACTACCCGATCAGCCGCTGATGTTCTGACGCCGGCTGCCGTTCCGCCGTCGGCTAGACTTCGCGCATGCCCACCCCGCGCTCCCTCCCGCGAGAACTGTTGCACCTCGCCTGGCCGGTGCTGATCGCCCAGGCGGCGGTGATGGCCAATGGCGTGATCGACACCCTGATGGCGGGCCGCCTTTCGTCGCTTGATCTGGCGGCGGTCGGCATCGGCGCCAGCATCTATGCCACGGTCTTCGTCACCGCCATGGGCGTGCTGCTGGCGCTGACGCCGGTGGTTTCGCATCACTATGGCGCCGGTCGCTATGCCGAGATCGGTGCCGATGTACGGCAATGCGCATGGCTCGCCCTGGTGTTGTCGGTGATCGCGTTTGTCGTGTTGAAGCATCCCGATCCGCTGCTGCATTTTTCGCGCCTCACGCCCGAGGTCGAGCTTAAAGTGCGGGCCTATCTTGACGGGGTGGCCTGGGCGGTGCCGGGGGTGCTGTTCTTCCGCGTCTTCTTCGGCTTCACTGCCGGCATCGGCCGGACGCGCCCGATAATGGCATTCAACCTGATGGGCCTGGCGCTGAAAGCTCCGCTCAACTGGGTCTTCATGTACGGCCATTTCGGTTTTCCGGCACTGGGCGCCGCCGGCTGCGGCTGGTCCTCTGCTGTCATCATGTGGACTGTCGCTACGCTGGCCTGGCTGTGGTGCCGAAGTGATGCCGACTACGCGCCCTACGGCGTCTTCGCCCGCTTCGATCCGCCGCGCTTCGCGGCCTTGCGCGAGCTTCTGGTGCTCGGCCTGCCGATGGGTGCGACCTTCCTGGTCGATGTCACGGCCTTCACTTTCATGTCGCTGTTCATTGCCCGGCTCGGGCCGGAAATCTCCGCCGCCCACCAGATTGCCGCCAACGTCGCGGTGTTCGTCTTCATGGTACCGCTGGCGCTGGGTAGTGCCACCGGTGTGCTGGTCGGGCAGGCGCTGGGCGCCGGTGACAGTCGGCGCTCGCGACACGCCGGCTTGCTTGGCCTCGCTGTCGGCTGCACCGCTTCAGCGATTCTCGGC
>JAPLQZ010000041.1 GCA_026399415.1 Rhodocyclales bacterium
CAGCGCCCTTTGATGAAACCAGTCAGGCGCACACGCCTGATGATCTGCCCCTTCAGTAGAAAACATTCGCGACAGTCTCGCAAAAGCCGTCCATAGAAGGCTGACATCTTGCGCCAACTCATCGCAGCGGAGCGATCAGAGTGGGCATGGTTCGTGGAGTCGGAAAGAAAGACAGGAGCGTCACCAGCATCAGTGATCGCGGCATGAACCTGACCGCGAGTGAGTTCCTCTGTGCCCGAGGCACGCCGTGCGGGAGAACCTGAATACGATACCAGCCAACGGCTAGTTGCCAACAGCACCCTGTCGGCGGCGCTATCGCCAGGTTGAACATCCGGACTGAGGCTTTTCCCCGACGTCTTAGCTTAGACAGTCTAACAATGAGTTGACATAAGTAATTGGACAGGTTAATAATTAACTGGACAGTCTAACTATTGGTACGCATGGAGCCCGTTTATCGTGATTTCTAGCAAGATATTAATAGATAAAACAGGGATATCAAGGGCGACTCTAAATAATTACATTAAGTTGGGGCTCCTCGTTCGCCCGCTCGTAAAGAACCCAGGGAGAGATAGCGATGGGCCCCGGCAATTGGGATACTTCCCCGATGTGGCGGAAGATAAAATTAGACAGATTAGACAACTTAAGAGGGAAGGACTGAGCATGGCCCAGATAATTTCACGATTCGATTCCAGACCGGTCGGGAGTGAGACGGCGCTCAGCCCCGAAGTACAGACAGGGAGACCAGCCGTGGCAAGCGCCGAACCGGTGCTATCCCTATGCTTCCCTGCCCTGCCGGAAGGTGGACTACGACTGACGATGGACGAGTTCTCGCATCCGGCCTACATGGTAAATCACAACTTTGAATTGATCTGGTTCAACGCCGCCGCCAGGAAGACGGTGTTCGGCGGCATAGAGACGCTACCCGCTACCAGCGATGAACGGAACGTGTTCCGGTTGCTTTCCAACCAGGCCGAGCGTGGGGCGGCCGATGAACTGATGCGCTTCCACGTCGGGCTTGCCAAATCCAGGATTCCGGCCAACCGGTTCACTACTCTTTGTCAGGGGGTCGCCGCGCCTACCGCGGCCCAGCTACAGCAGTTATTCGCCGATGCCCGGGTTGAGGCCCCACGGCAAATGCTCCATGTGCCATTGATGCTGCCCGATGAGACGGGAAACGGGGAACTCCGCGAGTACACGGCTTATGCATCCTTCTTCCGCGAGGGCATCTTTATTGCCGACGTGCCCGAAGGAAGCGAGTCGGCCAGTATCATGGATTTCCTGGCTCGTCGCGACGACGTGATTCGCGACCTGCTAAAACGCCGCTTGCCGGTGCTGACCCACCTAGCTGTAATGGTGACCGATCTTCAAGGTTCGGTGCGGATATGTTCCGAAATGCCACCCGAGGAGTACTTCGAACTCATTAACGAAATTTGGGCCACGATGGGACCAATTTTTCGGCGCTACCATGGCACTTACGCCAAACACGTCGGCGACGGCATGGTCTATTACTTCTTTCCGCAACCGGAGAGCAATTATCTCTCCAACGCACTTTATTGCGCGCAAGAAGTTAGACGCGAAATGCAAAAGATCAGCAAGGCGTGGCAGATACGCAAGAACTGGCTCAACGAACTCTACCTCAATACTGGCATCACGGAAGGACAGGAGTGGCTGGGGACTTTCCAGTCGGGCACCAGCGTCGAACTCGTGGTATTGGGCGATACCATCAACCAGGCCGCACGCATCTCCGACTTCGCGCGTCATGGAACCACATGGGCCACCAAGAGCCTGGTCGGCAAACTCACTAGCGAAGAGCGGGCGAAATTGCGCTACGGAGTGCACCGCCGAGACCGCGACGGCCGCGACATCTTTGTCGCCTCGAGCTTTTCTACAGTCTCGTCGCTGATCGAGGGCGATAGCGGACGGGCCACCAAGCTCAACGATATCGCGACCCTGCCGATAACCGAAGTGCTGGATATCCAGGAAACGGTCTAGCGAGCTTTGACTGTCAGACGCCCAGGGTCTTATTGACGGAAAGGCTCTGCGAGGATAGCCAATCGCCTTCCTCGTTGCGCTTCATCATCCAGGCTTAGTGGTGATGTCCGTGCTCGCCATGAGGATGGCCGTGAGTGATTTCCTCTGCGGTGGCGGCGCGCACTCCGGTCACGGTGCAGGAGAACAGGAGCGCGATGCCGGCCAGTGGGTGGTTGCCATCAACCACTACCTTGTCGTCGGCGATATCGGTGATGGTGAACAGCGCATCGTCGTCTTCACCATCCTCGCTGCCACGCTCGAACTGCATGCCGATTTCGATGTTCTCAGGGAACAGTTGGCGCGGCTCAATGGCGACGAGTCCGGCGTCGTATTCGCCAAACGCGTCCTCGGGTTCCAGTCTTACTTCCAGTGCATCACCTTCGGCTTTGCCCTGAAGTTCTTCTTCAATTCGATCGAAAATGCCACCATAGCCGCCATGCAGATAGACCAGCGGTGCCGCGCCCTGATCAACGGCGGCGCCGTCGCTGTCCTTGACGCTGTACTTGAGGGTGACGACGGTGTTTCTAGCGATGAGCATGTTGCTTTCCTTTGCCATTGAGGCCTTTAACGAGTTGATAGACCTCGGCGGCATGCCCTTTCGGATGCACATCGTAGAGGGCGTGACGAACTATGCCTTCCTTGTCAACGATGAATGTCGAGCGTATTACACAGAGCTTCTTGTGGCCGTCCCGTTCGCGATATTGGGACACGCCGAACTTGCGACAGACATCACCTTCCTGGTCTGACAGCAACCGCACGGACAGACCATGCTTGTCGCGAAAATCCGCATGCGACAGGCAGTCGTCGCGCGAAACGCCGATGATGACACAGTCATACTTGGCAAATTCGTTTTCGTGATCCGAAAAATCAGCTGCCTCCAGCGTGCAGTAGGGTGTACCGTCGCGCGGATAAAAGAACAGCACGGCATTCTGGTGGCCGCGCAGCGAAGCAAAATCGAACAACTCCATATCGGCGTCGGGCAGCGAAAACTCCGGCGCTTTTTCTCCTTGATGCAGCATTCGGTTCTCCTTCTACGGCGAACTCGATTCATTCTAACCGAGTCTGCGGAGAAGGAAACAACTCCTGCCACCGCGAGAGCGTTTTCTAATCAGGTGGCTGACGATACGCTTGAATTTGGCGACTGAAGCGGCGGCTTGACGGACTAGAAATGCAGTGCGCGCTTATCCACCGCCAGCGACGCCTCGTGCATCGCTTCCGAGAGTGTCGGATGGGCGTGACAGATGCGCGCAATGTCTTCTGACGAAGCATTGAACTCCATCGCCACCACGGCTTCGGCAATCAGTTCGGAGGCATTGTTGCCGATCACATGGACGCCGAGAATGCGGTCGGTTTCGGCGCAGGCGATCATCTTGACGAAGCCGGTGGTATCACCCTGCCCCAGCGCGCGACCGTTGGCGGCAAAGGGGATCTGCCCAATGCGATACTCGACCCCTTCGTTCTTCAACTGCTGCTCGGTCTTGCCCACCCAGGCGATTTCCGGGTGGGTATAGATGACCCACGGCACGGCGTCCAGATTGACATGTCCCTTCTGCCCGGCGATGCATTCCGCCACCATGACACCTTCTTCCATGCTCTTGTGCGCCAGCATCGGGCCGGGGACGACGTCACCCACGGCCCAGACATTGGGCAGATTGGTGCGGCAGTTGTGGTCTACGGCGATGTAGCCTCGCGGATTGATCTCGAGGCCGACATTCTCGGCGCCGAGTCCTTCGGTGTGCGGCACGCGGCCGACCGAGACAATCAGCCGATCACACTGCAGGACACGCGTTTCGTCGCCAATTTCATACTCGATGCTGACTTGGGCATCACGACCCTTCTTGCCGGTTTCGACCTTGGTAATCTTCACCCCGAGTTGGATGTTGAGCCCCTGCTTCTGGGTAAACACCTTCCAGGCTTCCTTGGCCACGGCCTGGTCTGCAGATCCAAGAAAATCTGGGAGTGCTTCGAGTATGGTCACTTCGGAGCCCAGGCGTTTCCAGACCGAGCCGAGTTCCAGACCGATCACGCCGGCACCGATGACACCGAGACGTTTGGGCGTCGAATCGAACTGCAGGGCACCGACGTTGTCGCAGATCACCTTGTTGTCGACCGGAATGCCGGGCAGATGACGTGCCGTGGAGCCGGTGGCAACGATTACATGAGTCGCTTCCACGACTTCGCCATTGACGTCGACCAGCCAGCGGTCATCCTCGTGGCCAACAAATTTGCCGTGACCAGGCAGCAGGGTGACCTTGTTTTTCTTGAACAGACCTTTGATGCCACTGGTCAGTTGCCCGACGATGTTGTCCTTGCGCTTGATCATGGTCGCCACATCCATCTTCACGCCGGAAGTCGAAATCCCGTGCATGACGAAGGAATGACTGGCCTGCTCGAACAGTTCGGACGATTGCAACAGCGCCTTGGAAGGAATGCAGCCGACGTTAAGACAGGTGCCGCCCAGACGGACCTCGCCCTTGGGGTCGGCGTACGACTCGGATTCGATACAGGCGGTAGACAGGCCCAGTTGCGCCGCACGAATCGCAGCAACATAACCACCGGGGCCGCCGCCGATCACCACTACGTCGAATTGCTTGTTGGCCATGGCTATTCCCTTATACGTCGAGCAGGAGGCGCGCCGGATCTTCCAGCGCATCTTTCATGGTCACCAGGCCCAGTACCGCCTCGCGACCGTCGATGATGCGGTGGTCGTAGGACAGCGCCAGGTAGTTCATCGGACGCACCACGATCTGGCCGTTTTCGACCACCGCGCGATCCTTGGTCGCATGCACGCCGAGGATAGCCGACTGCGGCGGATTGATGATCGGAGTTGACAGCATCGAGCCGAAAGTACCGCCGTTGGAAATGGTGAAGGTACCGCCGCTGAGATCTTCCAGGGACAGCTTGCCATCCCTGGCCTTGGCGCCAAACTCGGCAATCTTTTTCTCGATCTGTGCCAGGCTCATCTGGTCGGCATCGCGCAGGATCGGCACCACCAGACCGCGCGGGCTGCCGACGGCAATGCCAATGTCGAAGTAGCCGTGATAGACGATGTCGTTGCCATCGACCGAGGAATTGATTACCGGGTACTTCTTCAGCGCCGCCACCGCGGCCTTGACGAAAAAGGACATGAAGCCGAGCTTGACGCCATGCTCCTTCTCGAACCTTTCCTGATACTTCTTGCGCATTTCCATTATCGGCGCCATGTTCACCTCGTTGAACGTGGTCAGGATGGCGTTGGTGGACTGCGACTGCACCAGGCGCTCGGCGACGCGGGCGCGCAGGCGCGACATGGGTACGCGCTGTTCGGGACGATCGGCGATGATGGCGTCCGCGCTGACTACATTGGGCTGCGGCAACGAAGGCTTGGCAGCATGAGTCGGCGCTGGTGACACGGCGATCGCGGCGGGTGCCGGGGTCGCTTTTGCGCCGCCGCTGACGTCTTCCTTGAGAATGCGGCCACCACGGCCACTGCCCTTCACATCCGTTGCCGCGATGCCCTTTTCATCCATGATCTTGCGCGCTGCCGGCATCGCAGTCGCTGCGGCCGTGGCGACCGGCGCAACAACAGCCGCAGCAACCGGTTTCGCCGCTGCCGGGACTGCGGCAGCGCCCTTGGCTTCCGGATCAAGGTGGGCAATGACTTCACCGGCAACAACCGATTCACCGTTGCCTTTGATGATTTTGACGATCACGCCGGCGCTGGGTGCGGGCAGTTCAAGAACCACCTTGTCGGTTTCGATATCGATCAGGTTCTGATCGCGGGCCACTGCATCGCCTTCCTTGACATGCCACGCCGACAAGGTGGCCTCGGCGACGGACTCTGACAACTGTGGAACTTTGACTTCGATCAGCATGATTTCTCCGTTACTTCTTGATGCCGAGAGCGGCGTTGATAACTTCCTTCTGCTGCAAGGCATGTCTGGCGGCATAGCCGACGGCGGGCGATGCCGACGCGGGACGCGCGACAACTCCCAGCGTCTGTCCCTTCTTGATCAGTTCCGTCATCCGGTGATGCTTGGCGTACCAGGCCCCCTGGTTCAGCGGTTCCTCCTGGGCCCAGATCAGTTCCTTGAGATTCGGATACTTTTTCATCTCGGCGGCCAACCGGCGATCATCGAAGGGATAGAGCTGCTCGACGCGGACCAGGACAACGTTGTCGATCTTCGCCTCGCGACGCGCCGCCAGCAATTCGAAATAAACCTTGCCGGCGCAGGTGACCATGCGCGTCACCTTCTTTGCGTCGACCTTGTCGATTTCACCGATGATGGTCTGGAACGTGCCATTGGCCAGGTCGTCGATGGAACTCGCGGCATCCTTGTGGCGCAGCAGTGACTTGGGCGTCATGACGATCAGGGGCTTGCGCTGCTTTCTCAGCATCTGGCGGCGCAGCATGTGATAGACCTGCGCTGCGTTGGACGGCACGCAGACTTCCCAGTTGAACTCGGCGGAAAGCTGCATGTAGCGCTCGATACGGGCCGATGAATGCTCCGGGCCCTGCCCCTCGTAACCGTGCGGCAACAGCACTACGAGGCCGCAACCGCGGCCCCACTTGGCTTCGCCGGAGGACAGGAACTGGTCGATGACGACCTGTGCGCCATTGGCAAAGTCGCCGAACTGCGCTTCCCAGACCACCATTTCATTCGGCGCCGCCGTCGCGAAACCGTATTCGAAGGCAAGCACGGCTTCTTCCGACAAGACCGAATCGAAACACATGAACTGGCCCTGCTGCTCCTGAATATTCTTTAGCGGCCAATACATGCCCTCGTCCCACTTTTCGCGGTTCTGATCGTGCAGTGCCGCGTGGCGATGGAAGAAGGTGCCGCGTGCAACGTCCTCGCCCGTGACCCGAATATTGAATCCGGCCGTCACCAGCGTGGCATAGGCCAGGTTCTCGCCCATGCCCCAGTCGACAGGGATCTTTCCCTCGCCCATCTTCCTGCGGTCGTCGATGATTTTCTGTACGCGCGAATGCAGGGTGAAGTTTTCGGGTATGTCGGTCAGACGCTTCGACAAACGCTGCAACTCGGCCACGGATACCGTGGTGTCGCACTTCTCGGTGTAGGGGTGGCCAACGTAAGGCGTCCAGTCGACGGCAAACTTGCTCCGGTAGTCGCTGATCACCGGATCGATCAGATGCCGACCCTCGTCGAGCGCTGCACGATAGTCCCGGATCATCTGCTCGGCATCTTCTTCGCCGATGACACCCTGCGCCACAAGCTTGTCGGCATATTGCTTGCGCGTGCCGGGATGCTGGGCGATCTTCTTGTACATCAGGGGCTGAGTCACCATCGGCTCGTCCTGCTCGTTGTGGCCGAGCTTGCGGAAGCAGACGATGTCGATCACCACGTCTTTCTTGAACTCCTGGCGGAATTCCATGGCAATCTGGGTCACCAATGCCACCGCTTCCGGATCGTCGCCGTTGACGTGGAAGATCGGCGCTTCGATCATCTTGAAGATATCGGTGCAATACAGCGAGGAGCGGTAATCGCGCAGATCGGAGGTGGTGAAGCCGATCTGGTTGTTGACCACGATATGCACCGTACCACCGGTACCGTAGCCGCGCGTGTTGGAGAAGTTGAGCATCTCCTGATTCACGCCCTGGCCCGCGACCGCTGCATCGCCGTGGATCAGCACCGGTAGCGCCTGGCGCTTTCCATCGGGACCGCGGCGCACCTGCCTCGCATAGACCGAGCCGGCCACGACCGGATTGACAATCTCGAGGTGCGAGGGATTGAACGCCAGCGTCAGATGGACCGGGCCGTCCGGCGTACCTACATCCGATGAATAGCCCATGTGGTACTTGACGTCGCCGGACGACAGGACCTCGGCCTTCTTCCCCTCGAACTCTTCGAACAGCATCGACGGCTGCTTGCCCAGCGTATTGACCAGCACGTTGAGACGTCCGCGGTGTGCCATGCCGATAACCATTTCCTGCACGCCGACAGCTGCAGCCGTGCGGATCAACTGATCCATAGCCAGGATCGTCGACTCGCCGCCTTCGAGCGAAAAGCGCTTCTGTCCGACATACCGGGTGTGCAGGTAGCGCTCCAGCGTCTCGGCATGGGTCAACTGGACCAGAAAGCGTTTCTTTTCTTCGGCACCGTATGCCGGAGTGGCGCGGATCGGTTCCAGCCTGTTCTGCAGCCAGCGCTTCTGGCCTTGATCCGCCAGGTACATGTACTCGGCGCCGATGGTGCCGCAAAAGGTCTGCCGGCAGGCTTCCAGAATCTCCCGCAAGGACGCGGTCTCGGGTACGGCGCCGAACGATCCGGTATTGAAACTCTGGCCCAGATCCGCTTCGGTGAACCCGTAGTACGAGGGTTCCAGCTCTGCAACCACTGGACGCTCCATGCGCTTCAGCGGATCCAGTTGCGCCCACCGATTGCCGAGAAAGCGGTAGGCCTTGATCAGTTGCAGAACCTTGACCTGCCTGGCGTCCGCCTGTGCCGCGGTGGTCCGCGCCGGCGCCTGCAACGTGCCCTCCCTGGCGCGCTGAACGAAGGAGGTGATGATCGGAGTGTGGGCTACATCCGGCCCGGTGTAATTGCCTGCGCCCGGCAGGGTTCCGAGCCTGTCGAAATAATCCCGCCAAGCCGGCTCGACCGATGCTGGATTGTCAAGATAAGCGTCGTAGAGCGCTTCGATGTACGGCGTGTTCGAACCGAACAAATACGAATTGGAAAGCATCTGCTTCATCATCGCATCACATGCTCCTGTATTAGGGGAATAAAGCAGGGGGGCGTCATAGGCCCCCCTTCGTTTATAACAACGGGTCAGCGTTGGCCCAGCGGCTTGACGTCTCGGCGAGCGGCGCCGACATACAACTGGCGCGGGCGACCGATCTTGTATTCCGGATCGGTGATCATTTCCTCCCACTGCGTCATCCAGCCAACGGTGCGGGCCAGCGAGAATATGCAGGTGAACATCGATGTCGGGATACCCAGCGCCTTTTGCACGATGCCGGAGTAGAAGTCCACGTTCGGGTAGAGCTTCTTCTCGACGAAGTAGGGATCCTCGAGTGCGATCTTTTCCAGTTCCTTGGCCAGCTTGAACAGGCGGTCATTTTCCAGACCGAGTTCAGCCAGCACATCGGCGCAGACCTTGCTCATGAGCTTGGCACGGGGATCGAAATTCTTGTACACGCGATGACCGAAGCCCATCAGCTTGAAGCTGTCGTTCTTGTCCTTGGCGCGCTTGATGTACTCACCGACGCGAGAGACGTCGCCGATTTCCTCCAGCATCTGCAGGCAGGCCTCGTTGGCTCCGCCGTGGGCCGGACCCCACAGACAGGCAATGCCCGCCGACATGCAGGCAAAGGGATTGGCGCCGCTTGAGCCGGCGAGGCGTACGGTCGAGGTGGAAGCATTCTGTTCGTGGTCGGCGTGGAGCGTGAAAATGGTGTCCAGCGCATGGGTCAGCACGGGATTCGGTTTGTATTCCTCGCACGGCGTGCCGAACATCATGTGCAGGAAGTTGGCGGTGTAGCCGAGATCGTTGCGCGGATACATGAAGGGCTGACCAGTGTTGTACTTGTAGGTCATCGCCACGATGGTCGGCAGTTTTGCGACCAGGCGAATGAACGAGACATTGCGATCGGCGGGATCGGCAAAATCCGTGACGTCGTGATAGAAGGCGGCCAGGGCGCCAACGACACCGACCATTACCGCCATCGGATGCGCGTCGCGGCGGAAACCCTGATAAAACCTGATCAATTGCTCATGCACCATGGTGTGGTGCATGATGTTGTTCTCGAACTCGGATTTTTGCTCGGCTCCGGGCAGCTCGCCGTTCTTCAACAGATAGGCGACTTCGAGAAAACTGCAGTGTTCCGCCAGTTGCTCAATCGGATAGCCGCGATACAGTAGTTCACCCTTGTCGCCGTCGATGAATGTCACTCTTGATTGGCAACTGGCCGTGGAGAGAAAGCCGGGATCGTAGGTAAACAGCCCGGTTTTGGCTCCAAGCGTGCGGACATCGATGACATCGTTGCCGTGGACTCCGACCATCACAGGAAACTCGACGGTCTTGCCATCTACGGTAAGGGTTGCTGTGCGATTGGTGCTCATAGTCTTTCCTTTTTCAGGTCGATTGAAGTACTGCCGTTTATTGAAAAAATTGGCTGCCGGTCAAGTTTTCTGCAGCTGCTTAATCATTCCCATCAGTTGGGGATCATCAGTAACTTCCCTGCCAATCACCAACGCCCAAAGTTCGTGATCCTGCAATTCCAGCAATCGTTCCAGCACCGCTTCACCCTGTGCATCGAGATCGCCTTCATGACGCTCCCAAAAACGGTCAAAAACCAGATCCAGTTCCAGCCGGCCACGCCGACACTGCCATTTCAGTCGATTGATGCGTGCCTTGCGATCCTCTTCCATTATTCGCTCACACTGCCCGGCGCATCGTCATTTCCCTGATCTTGCGCCTGTACCGAAACTCCGCTGCGCTTTGATGCGGTGCACTATAAGACAATACGCTTCACGTGAAAACAAGTGTTATGCCCTCATCTAGCCAAGCTCGTTGAAATAGCAATGGTCATTGGTCGAATACAGCCCGCGCCGCCACTCTACCGGCTTGTCGCCGTACGAAAAGCTGACCCGCTCGACCGATAGCAACGGGCTGCCCTCTGCGACATTCAACAGTTCGGCGCTGGTCCGGTCTGCCGGTACCGCGCGCAGGCGTTCTTCGGCTCGAATCATGCGGATGCCGAAGTGGTTTTCGAAAAAGCTGTACAGCGAGCCTTTGTAGTCGCGTAACATTTCCAAGGTAACGGTGCCGAAGATGTGACCTGGCAGGTAGATTTCGTCGACCACCACTGGTTTGCCTGCGAACTGCAACACGCGGCGCACGATATTGATCGGATCGCCGACGCTCAGTTCGAGCATACGCGCGACCTCAGTGCCGGCCTTGGCGCGCCAGCATTCGAGCGGCAAACTCTGGGACTGTTCAATGCCACCCGCCAGCGGCACCAGGCGTAAAAAGCGGAAAAATGCCCGCGGGTCGTCGTGAGACGCGACAAATGTCCCTTTACCTTGGCGCCGCAGCAGAAGGTTTTCTGCAGCCATTTCGTCGATGGCCTTGCGCACCGTGCCCTGGCTGACATTGAAGCGTGTCGCAAGTTCTGATTCGCTGGGGATTGCCTCACCCGGACGCCATTCGCCGGATTCCAGTCGCTGCAGAAGCAGGCTCTTGATCTGACGATACAAGGGACTAAAAGTCGGCGAGGTCGGCGATGACGCCGCCGCGAGGGAAGTCCCCTTGGGGGACACGGTAGAATCCGGCATGAGCGTTATTTGAACATATTTTTCCGAACCCGTCCAGACCACATCTTATGTCTTATATAAGACAACAGACACATATTGACACAGCGCAGCATACAAACTAACATTTGCGATCCAGATCCTGTCGTATCATGAGCGGATTAGCGGCTCCGCAGTGCGCCATCCGACCAGCCAGATTTCTTGCAGTCTTGTCCAATCGATTCAAATTGATACAGGAGTTCTACAAATGGCAAAAAAACCCGTTCGTGTTGCAGTTACCGGTGCTGCCGGGGCAATTGGTTACGCCCTGGTTTTTCGTATCGCTGCCGGTGAAATGCTGGGCAAGGACCAACCCGTGATTCTGCAGATGCTGGAACTGCCTATGGAAAAACCGCAAGCGGCGCTCAAGGGCGTGATGATGGAACTCGACGACTGCGCCTTTCCGACACTGGCCGGAATGGTTGGCACCGATGATCCGAAAGTCGCTTTCAAGGATGCAGACTACGCCCTGCTGGTAGGTGCCAAGCCGCGCGGTCCAGGGATGGAGCGCAAGGATCTGCTGATGGAAAACGCCAAGATTTTCATCGAACAGGGCAAGGCCCTCAATGCCGTGGCCTCGCGCGACGTGCGCGTACTGGTGGTTGGCAACCCGGCCAACACCAATGCCTATATCGCCATGAAGTCCGCTCCCGATCTGCCCAAGAAAAACTTCACCGCAATGCTGCGTCTCGATCACAACCGCGCCATTTCCCAACTTGCCACGCGCACCGGCAAGGCGGTTGCCGATGTTGAAAAGATGATCGTCTGGGGCAACCATTCACCCACCATGTATCCCGATTTGCGCTCCTGCACAGTAGCCGGCGGTGACGCTCTGGCCGCCGTCAATGACCAAGCCTGGTATCGTGAGACCTATATTCCCACGGTCGGCAAGCGTGGCGCCGCCATCATCGCCGCACGTGGCGCATCGTCTGCCGCTTCGGCCGCCAATGCCGCCATCGACCACATGCGCGATTGGGCGCTCGGCACCCAGGGCAAGTGGGTCACCATGGGCGTGCCTTCCAACGGCAGCTATGGCATAACGCAAGACATCCTCTACGGCGTGCCGGTCACCTGCGCAGGCGGCGAGTACAAGCGCGTTGAAGGCCTTGCCATCGACGACTACTCGCGCGGCATGATGGACAAGACCCTGGCCGAGTTGCAGGAAGAACAAGCCGGCGTCGCCAGCCTGCTCGGTTGATGGCGGGCGGCAGGATGAAGCGGAGCGCGCGGAGGTCAAGCTGACGTGAGCCCGCCGCTTCATCCTGCCGCCGTTCTGTACCAGGGAGCAAAGCCCTTTCCGGCGCTCGCGGCCTGCGAGCACTTTGCCGGTTCCGACAAAACGCTCCGCAAGGCATTGCATCTGCAATCCGAACTGCTGGTCGATGAGCGCCCGATCTTCGACATCACGGCGGATTGCGAAGATGGCGCAGCGCCCGGCCACGAAGCCGAACACGCTGCAATGATCGCAGACCTGCTGCTCGATCCGGCCAATCGCTACGGCCGGCTCGGCGCCCGCATCCACGACGTGACACATGCGCATTGGCGCGACGATCTGCAGATCATCGTCGGTCGTGCCGGCATGCAAGTCGCCTACATCGTGCTGCCCAAAGTCGCCAATGCCGACGACGCCCTGACCCAGATCGTCACCCTCGACGAAGTCCGCGCGAGCTATGACATCGAGCGTGAAATTCCGGTTCATGTGCTGATCGAAACGCCCGGTGCGCTGCACGAAGCCTGGCGGATCGCGGCACTGCCGCACGTCGAATCAATCGATTTCGGGCTAATGGATTTTGTCAGCGCTCATCACGGCGCCATTCCCGGTACGGCCATGCGTTCGCCGGGCCAGTTTTCACATCCGCTGATTGCGCGCGCCAAGTGCGAGATCGCCGCCGCCGCCCTCGGCAATGGCATCGTTCCCGCGCACAACGTAACCACCGAACTGAGCGATCCCGATGTCGTGCGCGAAGATGCGCGCCGCGCGCGCAGCGAGTTCGGCTTTCTGCGCATGTGGAGCATCCACCCGCGCCAGATCCAGCCTATCGTCGAGGCGATGCGGCCTGACTTTACGGAAGTGACGGAGGCTGCCGGAATACTGCTGGCCGCGCAAAACGCCCACTGGGGGCCGATTGCCTGGGAAGGCAAGTTGCACGACCGCGCTTCCTATCGCTATTACTGGGAGTTGCTACGCCGGGCTCACGCTACCGGTGCCGCCCTGCCGGCGGAAGCCCGGCATCGCTTTTTCCGCCCTGCTGCACAAATTACAAATATCGTTTCCCACTGATCCCAACAAGAGGAACTCATCATGCTTGAAGCCTATCGCCAACACGTCGCCGAACGCGCCAGCCAGGGAATTCCTGCTCTGCCGCTGACCAAGCAGCAGACAGAACAACTGGTCGCCTTGCTGATGGCGCCACCCAAGGGCGAGGACGCGTTCCTCGTCGACCTGATCACCCATCGCGTTCCGGCAGGCGTAGATGACGCCGCCAAGATCAAGGCCGAATTCCTCGCCCACGTCGCGAAAGGTGAAGAAGCCTGCGCGCTGGTCTCCCGCGAAAAAGCCACCGAACTGCTCGGCACCATGGTCGGCGGCTACAACGTCAAGCCGTTGATCGACGTGCTTGACGACGCCGTGGTCGGCGCCGTCGCCGCCAAGGCACTCAAATCAACGCTACTGATGTTCGACTTCTTTCACGATGTCGTCGAAAAGGCCAAGGGAGGCAGCGCCAACGCCAAGGCCGTAATGCAATCCTGGGCCGATGCCGAGTGGTTTACCCAGCGCCCCGAGGTGCCCAAGAAGATCAGCGTCACCGTGTTTAAGGTCACCGGCGAAACCAATACCGACGACCTCTCCCCGGCACCCGACGCATGGAGCCGCCCGGACATCCCGCTGCACGCGTTGGCCATGCTGAAGAATGCCCGCGACGGCATTACTCCGGAAAAGCCCGGCGAGCGCGGTCCGATGAAGCTGATCGTCGAACTGCAAAAGAAGGGTCACCCGGTCGCGTATGTCGGCGATGTGGTCGGCACCGGTTCCTCGCGCAAATCAGCCACCAATTCGGTGCTGTGGTGGACCGGCGATGACATTCCCTTCGTCCCCAACAAGCGCTATGGCGGCTACTGCCTCGGCAGCAAGATCGCCCCGATCTTCTTCAATACGCAGGAAGACGCCGGCGCCTTCCCGATCGAATGCGATGTGGCGCAGATGAACATGGGCGATGTCATCGACATCTATCCCTATGCGAAGAAGATCGAGAAGAATGGTGCCGTCGTTTCGAAATTCGACTACAAGTCGGAAGTGCTGCTTGACGAAGTGCGCGCCGGCGGCCGCATCAACCTGATCATCGGTCGTGCCCTGACCGCCAGGGCGCGCGACTTCCTTGGCCTGCCGGCCTCCACCCTGTTCCGCCTGCCGCAACCGCCGGTCGATACCGGCAAGGGTTTCTCGCTGGCACAAAAAATGGTCGGCCGCGCCTGCGGCCTGCCGGAGGGCAAGGGAGTTCGTCCCGGCACCTATTGCGAACCGAAGATGACCAGCGTCGGAAGCCAGGACACCACCGGCCCGATGACCCGCGACGAACTCAAGGATCTCGCCTGCCTGGGTTTCTCCGCCGATCTGGTGATGCAGTCCTTTTGCCACACCGCCGCCTACCCCAAACTGGTGGACGTCAAGACCCATCGCACCCTGCCCTCCTTCATCACCGCGCGCGGCGGCATTTCGCTCAAGCCCGGCGACGGCATCATCCACAGCTGGCTCAACCGCCTGCTGCTGCCGGATACGGTCGGCACCGGCGGCGACTCGCATACGCGCTTCCCGATCGGCATATCCTTCCCCGCCGGCTCCGGCCTGGTGGCATTTGCCGCCGCCACCGGCGTGATGCCGCTGGACATGCCGGAATCCGTGCTGGTGCGTTTCAAGGGTTCGCTGGAAGAAGCCGGCAAGCGCGGCATCACCTTGCGCGACCTGGTCAACGCCATTCCGCTCTACGCCATCAAGGCCGGCCTCCTCACCGTGGCCAAGCAGGGCAAGAAGAACATCTTCTCCGGCCGCATTCTTGAAATCGAAGGCCTGCCCAAGCTCAAGATCGAACAGGCCTTTGAACTCACCGACGCCTCCGCCGAGCGCTCCGCCGCTGGCTGCACGGTGCGCCTGGACAAGGAACCGATCGTCGAATACATGCGTTCCAACATCACCCTGATGAAGTGGATGATCGCCGAAGGCTATGAGGACAGGCGCGCCCTCGGTCGTCGCGTCAAGGCCATGGAAGCGTGGATCGCCAATGGCACCTTGCTCCAACCGGATGCCGACGCCGAATATGCCGCGGTAATCGAGATCGATCTGGCCGATGTCAAGGAGCCGATCCTGGCCTGCCCCAACGATCCGGACGACGCCAAGACGCTTTCCGAAGTCGCCGGCGAAAAGATCGACGAAGTTTTCATCGGCAGTTGCATGACCAACATCGGCCACTTCCGC